>NZ_JALJRE010000005.1:0-193107 GCF_024519855.1 Bradyrhizobium sp. Bra78
CCATCCTTCGAGACGCCCGCCTACGGCGGGCCCTCAGGATGAGGTCGCGTTTTGCAGTGAGATATCAGACCCTCATGGTGAGGAGCCTGCCAAAAGCGGGCGTCTCGAACCATGCAGGTCGAGTTCATTCGGCAACCTCCCGCTGTCATATGCGATAGCCCTGGGGTGATGGGGGACTCTCCGCGAGTCCAACTCTCACAGTGATCGCGGAAGCGGCCCCTCACCCCGACCCTCTCCCCGCAAGGGCGGGGCGAGGGAGCAAGGCAACGTGGCCCCCTTACGCGCCCATCTCGCACTTCTTCATGAAGCTGTTCTTGGCGGCGCCGGCGAGCGGCTTGCCATCGGCGCTGACCGCCTTGGGCGTGCAGGCGTCTTCCTTGCACTTCTTCAGGAACGACGTCTTCGCCGCACCCGCGAGCGCCTTGCCGTCCTTGCCGACCGCCTTGCTCTCGCAAGTGTCGTCCGCGAGGGCCGAGCCCGCCGCAAAGGTGGCGACGATCGCTGCGAGAAAAATCCGCTTCATCATGGGTGTCTCCCTAAACCAAAAATATGGCGGATGGATTGGAGCCGCGAATCGTGGCGCAATCAAGCAGGATGAGCGCCTGCCCATCTGCTTCGTTGCAGATTTTTGAATGCCCGGTCGACAAAAATCCCTCTGCTTGCTGCACCGCGCGCAGACCGGGCTGCGCAATCCTGCTAGCGTCGGCCCAGCCGAGCTGGAAACGGAGCATCGTGATGGACGCCATGACCCTGAACGTGCCGGAGACCGCCGATCAGCATTCCCACCTCGTGCAGCCTCAGACCATGGCGTGGCAGAAGACGCGCTTCCCGGGCTGCGAAGCCAAGACGCTGCTGTTCGATCGCAGTACCGGATTGATGACAGCCCTGATGCGGTTTGCGCCGGGCGCGGTGCTGCCCGATCACGAGCATGTCGGTATCGAGCAAAGCTATGTGCTGGAAGGCGCGCTGGTTGACAAGGAAGGTCCGGCCAAGGGCCTTGCCTGCAAGGCCGGCGAGTTCATCTGGCGCGACGCGGGCAGCCGCCACGCCGCGTGGTGTCCGGAAGGGGCCTTGATCCTTGCGGTCTTCCAGGTGCCGAACAAGTTCTTTGAAGCCGACGGCCGCGTCGTCGATGCCGCCGGTCAGGATTGGGACGAGGCCTGGGGGCACACCGGGGCGCAGCGGGCCAAGACTTAACAACAAGACTTAACAACAAGACTTAACAACAAGACGTAACAACAAGACGTAACAAGAGGTAAGCCGGTTCTAGGCCCCCCGTGCGAGCAGCGCCTTGAAGTCGGCGCGCGCACGCTGCGCCTCGGCGCGCGCCACTTCCGATGCATCGCCAAGGCCGAAATAGCCATGGATCAGGCCGGGGCCTTCATGGTGCTTGACGCGGACGCCGGCCGCCTCCAGCGCCCTTGCGTAGGCGGCGCCCTCGTCGCGCAGCGGATCGAACCAGGCGGTGGTCAGAATCGCGGGCGCGACGCCGGCGAGCTCGGCGCGCAGCGGCGAGACCCGCCAGTCGGTGGCGTGGGCGGGATCGGCGAGATAGTGTCCGCAAAACCATTCCATCGTGGCACGCGTGAGAAAGTAACCGTCGGCATTCTCGCTGCGTGACGGAAAGCGGGCATTCTGGCCCGCGTCCGCATAGCTGCCGACAGCGTCGGTCACGGGATAGACCAGGAGTTGTGCGGCAAGCCTGATGCCGGCGTCGCGGCAGGCGATCGCGGTGGTGGCTGCGAGATTACCGCCGGCGCTGTCGCCGGCAACGCCGAGGCGCTTTGCATCGCCGCCAAATTCCGCGACGCGGTTGAAGATGTCTTTCGTTGCGGCAAAGGCGTCCTCGAAGGCGCCGGGAAAGGGTGTCTCCGGCGGACGGCGATAGTCGACGGAGACGACGACGGCGCCGGTCTCAATCGCGAGGTTGCGGGCCTGCCGGTCGTGGGTTTCGAGATCGCCCGCGACCCAGCCGCCGCCATGGAAGAACACCACGGTCGGCGCGGGCGTGGTGCCGATCCGGTAGACGCGCGCATCGAGCGGCCCGGCGCCGCCTTTCACCTTGATGTCCGCGACGGTGTCGACGGGGGGCGGCGCTATGGCCGCGCGCGCGGCAGCCAGTGCGCGCAAGGAATCGCGCGCGCTCTGTGGCGTCATCGCCGCGGGATCACGCAGCGGCAGCAGCGGAATGATCTGGGCGATGACGGGATCGAGCGGTGCGGCCATGATTGGCTCCTCACGGGGTTCTTGGTCTTGCTTGCGGGTTAGCATAGATTTTGCGCGTCGCATCGGCAACCGCTCGCGTGTTGCCATGCCGGACGAAAGGGCAGGGAGGTCGAACAGGTGGAATTCGAGACGCTGGTGCAGTCGCGCCGCAGTGTGCGCGGTTTCAGGAACGAGCCGGTACCGCGCGCGGTGATCGAGGCGATCATCGAGAGCGCCAAGCGTGCGCCCTCGTCGATGAACACCCAGCCCTGGCACGTCCATGTGCTCACGGGCAGCCCGCTGGAACAGCTGCGCCGCCGCAACATGGAGGAGATGATCGGCGGGGCCAAGGTCAAGCGCGACATCGTCAGCCACGGCGAATACCAGGGCGTGCACCGGACGCGGCAGGTCGACATCGCCAAGAAACTGTTCGGCGCGATGGGGATCGCGCGCGACGACAAGCCGATGCGGCAGGACTGGGTGCTGCGCGGCTTCCGCCAGTTCGACGCACCGGTCTCCCTGGTGCTGACCTATGACCGCGTGCTCGATCCCGGCGCGGTCTGCCATTTCGATCTCGGCGCGCTTTGCTACGGCATCGTGCTCGCGGCCTGGGACCGCGGTCTCGGTTCGGTGATCAACGGGCAGGGCATCATGCGTTCCGACATCGTGCGCGAGGTCGCCGGTATTCCGGAGGAGGAGGTGATCATGACCTGCGTCGCGATGGGCTATCCCGACGACGGCTTTGCCGCGAACGCCGTCCGCTCGGATCGCGAGGGCAACGACGATTTCGTTCGCTACGTCGGCTTTGCCGATTAGCACGACGCGAAGCAGATTATTCTCTCAACGATATTTTTGCTGCGGACTCCTCACACCCTCTTGCAATCTCGATCGTGCGGGAGGAACAATATGCAGACTGAGAGGTTTGTTGCTGGCGCGAGGGAATTGACATGCGGCGGCTGGCTAGCCTGGTGCGACGGTTCTTCGGTCCGCGAGTGCGGCACCCGATCGATGATGATCCAAGTCTTCCTTTCACGGCCGAAGAGTTGAGCAGGCTCATCCGCAGCGGCAGACGCGAGGACATGAAGCTGCTTGCGGAAGGGCTGGCCTGCCGCTCCATTCCGCACCGCGCCAAATACCGGGCCACGCACTAGGTTCGTGCTTCGACGCGTTTTTCTTACGCGAACCGGTATCCGCTTCTTCCGCCTCGCTCGAAAACGCCATGAGCCATTAGCGACAGGTTTGATGGGCTCACCGCGTGAGCGCGACCTGCTTGAACGAGGCGACCAGAGCCTTCTCCAGCTTTCCATTCATTCCGCAGAGAATGTTGTAGGCCTCCGGGCGCGGCATCGTCGGCTTGTAATGCCGGTGCTCGATCAGGGCCGCGAAGATGTCCGAGATCGTCAGGATGCGCACGATATCGCCGATGCTGTCGGCGCACAGCGCATCCGGATACCCGCTGCCGTCGAGAAATTCGTGATGATGCCGCACGGCGTCGAGGATCTCCGGCGAGATATTGTCGTGGCCTTTCAGAAAATCGTACCCCGCCGCCGGGTGAGTCGCGATGATGGCACGTTCCTCCGGCTCGAGACGGCCGGGCTTGTCGAGGATGGCAAGCGGGATCCGGGCCTTGCCGATGTCGTGGAACATGGCCGCCGTATACAAGCGCTCCAGATCGAGCCTGCCGACGCCGAGGCTCAAGCCGAAGTCGATGGCGACGCCGGTGACGAGCAGGCAATGCTGATAGGTTCCCTCGTGATGGCGCCGCACCGTCGCGAGCCATTCCGACAGGCCATGCTGGGTGATGCGATCGGCGATCTGGCGGCCGGCTTTCCTGGCGCCATCGACGTCGACCGGCTGCCCCAACGTCACCGAGGTGAACATCGAGGCGATGGCGGTCGCCGCGGTCTCGACGGCGTTGTCTGATTGCGCGCCCTCGCTTTGCGAGGCGGACGCCGGATCTGCCCGATCGGACAGCGCCGCCAGCAATTTGCCGCGGTTGACCGGCCCGGGAAGGACGAGTGTCGCGCCGAGGGCGTAGGCCTGCGAAATGCTGATGTGAGAGGTGTGGTCGAGCAGGAAGATGCGCTTCTTCGCCTTTGCCAGCTTGCCGGCCCGCTTCTTGATGGCTGCGATAGTGTCGACGTCGCGCAGCTCTGCGCGGATGACGATGGCGAACGGCGCTTGTGACAGCCTGGGATCGGCGTCCAGCCGTTCGCCCGCAACGGTGAATTTCTCTTCGACGATCGAGCACACGCCCGCCAGCTTGTCGGACGTGTCGGCCAGCACATGAACGAATGGGCGGGCCGCTTCCCGGTCTCGGATGCCGGCGTCGCGCTTGACTGGGCTTGGGAGGGTTCGCGCGTTCTGCACGGTTCGACCTGGACTTTCCTGGAGTTCAATTCGTGGGAGGAATTCCCCAGCCTATTTGCTCTGAACCGAGCTTTGCGCTGCCGCCGCCGGTCCGCCTGCCGGTTTCTTCCTGTCGTCCGCGGTGATGAAGCGCACGCCGGCCGTGGTGCCGTCGATCCAGACCAGTTCGCAGCGCCGGTAGGCGAGCCCGGTCGACGACAGCAGCAGGAAGAATTCCTTGGCCTGGAGCACGTCGAGCGTGCCCTCGACCTCGACCTTGGCGCCGCTTTGCGAGATGTCGAGCAGAACGCAAGCGCGTCGCCACGTGCCGTCCGAGCCCATCAGATTGACGGGCTGCTTGTGGTCCATTTTCACGCGCAGCGCTTTGCGGCCATCGAACCTCATCGGCTAGCTCCCATTTTCGCGCGGCGATTTCCCGGATCGCTCGTGTTGGCGCTTGCTGCGATTTCGCCCCATCGCACCGTCCATTGGCTGGTGGATAGAAGCAGCGTCTCGAAGATCAGTTGCGCGCGTTCGCGCTGGGCATAGGAGAGCCTTGCCCCGCTGCGGTTGCTCAGGATGGCAAGCGTGGTCTGCCAGTTCAGCCGCGAGGCCCGGCAGGCCATGACCAGGCCCTCGCAATCGTCGTCGGCCATGACGTGCTCGACGATTTCGAGCGGCGCCCCCGAAAGCACCGACAGCGCCGTGAACAAATTGGCCGTCTCGCCGCGGATCGCAAACCGGTTCACCGTGGAATCGTTCAGCTTGCCGATGCGGTTGAGGGCGACGATCTCGGGCCTTGCGCTGGCGTAGTCGGCCCGGCAAGGCTGCTTCGGCGGAGCCGGCTCGGCGTCCTGCGCCGGCGACGCGGAGGATGGGCTGGGCGTGGCCGGGGCCTTGCGGCCTGGCGAGGCGGAGAGCAGCTTGCGCACGACCGGGTCGGGCGTGCCGGGCCGGAGCGCCAGCGCCTTCGCGATCTCGCCATCCTGGTCGGCTTTGGCAATGAGCGCGGCATAGGCTGCATCCGAGAATTTGGTTCCCGGGTTCCTGATCAGGTCAAGGCAGATCGGGCCGCCGTGCCTGATCAGCGCCTCGGTCACGGCCGGCGCGACGTCGCTGCGCGCGGCGATCGCGCGTCGTTGCCGCTCGCCGCAGCCGTCGGCGACAGCCTCGAGATCGGCTGCGGAAAGTGCCTGCGATTTCAGCAGCACGGGGCATGCGACGTCGGGATCGTCGTGCAAGGCGAGGCGCCGCAATGTTTCCGGAGGTGCCACAGTAAGCTCGGCGAGCGCCGTGCTGAGCCGCACCAGTGCGCTGGCCTCGACCCGCTCCGTCAATCGGAGCAGAACACCGTCGACCACGTTGGCGAGCAATTCCCGGGATTGGTCGCGGCTGCCAGTGAGCAACTGCACCATGCCGGAGAGTATGCGTACGCAACGGTCCGGCGGGCAGGTTGCGACCGCCTTTTCCAGGTCAGCGAGAATATCAGCAGGCGAATTTGCCATCATGGCAGGGGGCCTGACTTATAATTAATTTGGACTATCGAACAGCGCCTATTCCACCCAACAGACATTAATTTGAAATTTGGATTGTGCTCGTCCATGTATAAAATCACCGGTGGCACGCGGGAAACGCTATCGAAATTTGGCGAGATTTGACGCGCCGCCTTGTCCTCGGACTTCGAGGCTCGCCAACTGGTCGGTACGGGTTAAAGTGATTCCTTCGGTTTCAGGGGACACCGCAGAGGGGGAAACCGGACCGGCATCGTCGCCGGACGTGCGTTTTTTGCGACGCGAAGTTTCACATTGCCATGAACAGAAGTGATGACGCGCCAGCGTTGGCGCCAAAGGTATTTCGTTTCTCCGACGTCGATGAATTTCGAAATGCCATACGGGGCCTGGATTTCGAGTTCACCCCGTTCGTGCGGAAGATTTCGGCAGAGCAGACCATTCTGTCGTTGCCCGGCTGCGACGTGAATTTGACGCGGGCATTTCCGCGGGTCGTCGATGCACAGCTGGTCGAGAATTGCACCGCGATCGGATTCACGATGGACGACCTCGACGTGCCGGTCCGGTTCAACGGTACGCAGCGTGCGCGGCCCGTCGTCGTCATCGGCAGCGGCGGCGCCGCTTACACCACCATCGAGGAAGTGCAACGGCAAATCGCCTCGGTGGTGTTCAGGCCGGAAGTGACCGATCGCGGCTGGCCACAGGCGGCCCTCAGCTTCAAGATCTTCGAAACGACCGCCGCGGGCTTGAACCGGCTCCGTGGTGTGGTTCGGGAGGTGCTGGCCGCCGCGTCGGAGCCGGTCGACGGGCCAGACGTGCCGTTGAAGGCGGCCGCCATGAAGGAGACCCTGCTCGGCGCCGTCGACGACATTTTTCAAAGCGTCGTGCCCGCGCGATGGACCCTGCGCCCCAATGACGAGCGGAACTTCAAGATCTTTCAGGACATCCGCGCGCTTCTCTCCGACGACCTCTCGCAGCCCATCTACAGCGAGGAGATCGCGCGCAAGCTCGGCCTGTCCGTCCGCACCTTGCATGACGTCGTCCGGCGCTATCGCGGCATGAGCCTGCACCGTTACTTGCGCCTGCGCCGGCTGTGGCTGGTGCGCCGGCGGCTGCTCGCCGGTGCCGACAGCGTCAAGGCCGTCGCGCTGGCGTTCGGTTTCTGGCATCTCAGCGACTTCTCCGGAAGCTATCGCGACCAGTTCGGCGAGACACCGTCGCAAACGCTCGAGCGCGGACGGCGAGCTTAGCGCGTCAAAACGTCGAGTCCGGTTTCCTGACTCGTGCTAGACTGCCGCCATGAGCAATCGCATCCTCGTCCTCTACGGTTCCTACCGTTCCGACCGCATGGGCATTCGCCTTGCGAATTTCGTCATCGATCGCCTGCGCCAGCGCGGCGAGGATGTCGAGTTAATCGACGCCAAGGCGATCGGCCTGCCGATGCTCGACCGCATGTACAAGGAATATCCCAAGGGGGCCGCGCCCGAGTCGCTGGAGAAGCTGGCCGGACAGATCCGCGGCGCGGACGGGTTCGTCTTCGTCACCGGCGAGTACAATTGGGGCATCCAGCCCGGCCTGAAGAACCTCACCGATCATTTCCTGGAGGAGTGGTTCTGGCGGCCGGCCGCGATCGTCAGCTACTCGGCCGGCCGGCTGTCCGGCGCGCGCGCTTCGACCGCCTGGCACGGCACGTTGTCGGAGATGGGCATGGTGGTGGTGTCGAGCACGATCGGCGTCGGCCCGATCGCGCAGACATTGTCGGAAGCGAGCGAGCCGATCGGCGAGGGCGGCAAGGCGCTCGAGCGCTCGTTCCCGCGCTTTGCCGATGATCTTGCGTGGTGGATCGAGGCCGCCAAGGCCCAGCGGGCGCGCAAGGCGCCGCCGTACTGACCCGCCTAAGCCGCCCTGACTTCGCCGAGGAAGCGGTCGAACTGGCCGGCGAGGTCGCGCGATTGGGTCGAGAGCTGCTCGGCCGCGCCCAGCACCTCCCGCGCGGCAGCTCCCGTGTCGTCGGCGGCGCGCTGCACCCCCGATATGTTGGTGTTGACCTCCTGGGTGCCGCGCGCGGCCTCCTGGACGCTGCGTGAAATCTCCTTGGTCGCCGAGCCCTGTTGCTCGATCGCAGCCGCGATCGCGGTGCCGATCTGGTCGATCTCGCCGATGACGTCGGCGACGTTGCGGATCGCGGTCACGGTCTCGTCGCTCGCGGCCTGGATCGCCGAAATCTGCTCGGAGATCTCGGTGGTGGCCTTGGCGGTCTGGCCCGCCAGCGACTTCACTTCGGAAGCAACCACCGCAAAGCCGCGGCCGGCGTCGCCGGCGCGGGCGGCTTCGATCGTGGCATTGAGAGCGAGAAGATTGGTCTGCTCGGCGATGCTCTGGATCAGCGTGACGACGTCGCCGATCCTCTGCGCGCCCTCGGCGAGCGCGCGCGCGGTGTCGCCGGTGCGGCGGGCATTGTCGACGGCGCGGGCCGCGATTTCTGTGCTTTGTGCGACCTGACGGCCGATCTCGGAGATCGAGGAGGTCAGCTCCTCGGTGGCGCTGGCGACGGTCTGCACGTTGGTCGAGGTCTGCTCGGAGGCGGCCGCGACGATTGCGGCCTGGCTGTTGGTCTGGGCCGCCGTCGTCGTCATCGACTGCGCCGTGCTCTCCATCGTGGAGGAGGCTTGCGACAGTCCGCCGACGAGTTCGGTGACCTTGGCTTCGAACGCGCGGGTGAGCCCGTCGAGGGCCTGGGCGCGCCGCATCTTGCCGTCGTTCTCGGCCTGCTTCTCGGCCGCGAGACGGTCGGCCCGGATCATGTTGTCCTTGAACACCTGGACGGCCGCGGCCATCGCGCCGATCTCGTCAGAGCGCTCGGCGCCGGGGATCGTTTCGGCAACCTCGCCATCGGCCAGCCGCGACATCCGGGTCGTCAGGCTGACGATCGGGGCGCAGACGCGGCGGCGGACCATCATGATGAGGCCGGCGCTGGCGATCAGCACGGCGAGCAGACCCGCGAGTGCGATCGTGAAGCTGGTGTGGGCGGCCGAGGAGGCGCCGGCGAGGACAAGCTCGGCATTGTCGTAGAATGCGTCGCGGACCTCGATGATGGTGCTGAGGCCGCGCTGCGTGGCGGCGTAATAGGTGTCCATGTCGTGTTCGTACTTGCCGCTGACCGCACCGTCCTTCACCAGCTTGAGCTCGCGGCCGAACTCCTCGATATAGATCGCGTTGAACTTCTCCAGTGCAGCGGCGACGTTCGCCGGCGTTGTGGAGTTGCCGCGCAACTCCAGCAGCGCCATCACGATCTGATCGTTGCGGCCCTGCGAGCGGCTGATCTCGGCCTTCTCGGTGTCAGTTGCCGGTTTCTTGCCCCCGACCAGATTCTTGTGCAGGCTTGAGTTGAAGCCGCCCACGTCGCGCAACGTCATCGCGATGTTGGCGTAGCTGGCCTGCCGGAAGGCATCGCCGTTGAGGATCGCCATGCGGCGGACCTGCTCGTTGAGCAGCGCGGTCACGCTAGCGTTGAGCACGGCGTTGTCGCCGACGATCTTCTTGACCGCGTCCTTGCGCGCCTCCACGGGTCCCGCCATCGCCTTGTCGATGGCCTCGCGCAGCGCGGTGAACTTCGAATTGATGGCGTCGATGTTGGCGCCGATGGTGTTGCCGTCATCGAACGGGCCGGGCAGGTCCTTGCGCAGCGCATTCATCCTGTCGCGCGCGCCGTCGGTCTGCTTGCGCAGCTTGTCATGCTCGGCGAGCTGCGCCGGGTCGGCCGTCGCGGGGCCATAGAGGATGTTGGTGGCAAAGCCGCGCTCGGGGTTGAGGTAGCGCGGGATGTCGCTGGCGGCGCGGACGATCGCGAGCCGCCCCTGGGCTTCGGTGATCCGCTCCATCGTCTGGTATTTCGTCACGGCGACGTAGACGGCGAGGCCTCCGCCCACGGTCGAGAGCGAGACGATGGCGGTGGTCAGGAGCGTACCGATTTTCATGATCTGTCCGGCAATTGGCGCGGGGAGAATTATTTTGCTCGGACGATAGGCAGGCGATGTTAATCCCGGGTTTACGCTGGTGGCCGTCGGCGGCTGCGATCACTTGGCCTTTCGGTCAAGGGCAGCGAGGAGATCGAGCGTTGCTTGGTCGGGCTCGCCCGAAAAACATCGGGCGAGCGCCTCGTCGAAAACGGGCTGATCGGACACCGCGCCGAACAGCGTCATCGAGGAGCGGAATTTGGCGTCATCGGGCGCGCCGAGGATCGCGTTGATGGTCCGGCCCTCGACGGCGAGCACGAGGCGGGTGCATTCGATCAGGCGCGGACCGAGCACGGGGTGGGCGAGGTAGGCCTTGGCTTCGGCGCGGGAGGCGATGGCGTAGCGCTGCGACATGGCGCTGAAGCCGAGGCCGGCGAGCTGCGGGAAGACGAACCACATCCAGTGGCTCTGCTTCCGGCCCCGGGTCAGCTCGCCCTGGACATCGCGATAGACCGGGTCCTGGGCCCGGACAAAGCGTTTGAGATCGAAAGCATCGGTCATTAGATACCTTGCGGGATGCGTTGGGACGGCTTGGGATGCCTTGAGATGGCTTGGAATGCCTTTGGGCTGCCGTTTCGGCCGCGATTATGCCTAACTTTTGGCTCCCAATGTGGTAGCTGATATAGAGTCTCCGGGTGGGGGTGGGTCCCCCGGGGGTCGATTTGGGGATCTGATGGTTTCCGACGCCGCACAAGCCGAGAGGCTGTTGTCGCGCCGCCGTATCGGGCGGGCCGAGACGATTTTGCTGTCTCTGGCCGCTGTTGCGCTGGCGCTGGGCGCGGCTGCCTGGTTCGCGGATATCGGCGATTCGACCCCGCTCGTCTCTGCCGCGCTGCCGCCGACCAATGCTCCCTCGTTCGAGGACCGTTTCGCCTCCGCATCCGGCGGCCCGCCGGCTCGCGAGTTCGGCCTGCGGACGCTGGAGCGCTCCGCTCTGAGCGCGGTCCAGCTCAAGCTGCGCGATGCCAAGGCGATGCTGGCCCAGAAACTCCAGGGCGACGACTGGCGCTCGACCCTGACCGATGGTGACCGGTCCGCAGTTGACGAGAGGCGACCGTCGCAACACGCCGACGCCGTCCCGATGCCGCGCTCGCGCCCGGCCCAGGCGGACATCTCCGCCCAGATCGCCTCCAGCCAGGCTTATGCGGAGACCAATCCTAGGGTCGACAACCGCAACTTCTTCGAAAAATTCACCGACAAGATCAGGCTGGCCTCGCTGACGCCCGACAGCGGCCTGTTCGGCAAGGCGCCGGATCTCGCCGCCCTCGGCTACGATTCGCGCACGGCGGTCTACGACATCAAGGCGAAGGCGCTCTACCTGCCGAGCGGCATCGCGCTGGAAGCGCATTCGGGCATGGGCGCGCTGATGGACGACCCCGAGCATGTCGACCAGCGCATGGTCGGTGCGACCCCGCCCGCGACCTACGACCTCAAGCCGCGCGAAAAGCTGTTCCACGGCATTCGCGCACTGCGCCTGACGCCGACCGAGGGCACCAGCGCGCTCGGCCGCGTCGGCCTGCTCACCCACAATTACATGCTGGGGCCGCGCGGCGATTCCAATGGCTGCGTCTCGATCAAGGACTATGATCGCTTCCTCAAGTCCTGGGACAATGGCGAGTTCAATCGCCTGGTCGTGGTGCCGAGCCTGAGCGGATCGGCGACCGCCTCGCAGCGCGCGAGCACCGACTCCTGACATTGGCTCCTGATATCTGCCTGCCACGGCGGGGGGCTGCCGTTTTCCCTTCGTTAAGCCGTCATCGTCCAGAAGCAGCCCATGAGTGATCCCCAAAGTTCAGAGACCCCGCTGCGTACCACGTTCAAGATCAAGCTGAACGGCGACACGCTGGCGATCGCGACCGTCGGCCAGGCCTATCAATTCCTCACCAACTTCAAGTCGGTCGAGTGGATGGAATTCCGCTCTTTGCATGAATACGCGGTCGCTGCGCTGGAAGGCGCTGCAGATAACGCCATCCTCGTGGTGCAGGCGACCAACGCCGTGCGTGCGCTGTTCGTGAGCGCCAAGCTGCTCTGAGCGGCCCGCCCTTTCCATCTCGTTCTCGATGCACTCGGGCATGCGGCGCGCAGCAGAACCGCGCGCCGTGCTTGTTGTTGGGCTCGTCAGCGAGCCTGCAGGCGATCAGTGCCTGTCGTCTCCGCGGCCGTCGTCATCGTCATGGAAGTTGTGGTCGCCACCCGGCTTGAAGCCGGGGTCGATGCAGGCAAAATTGCCGGCGTCGTTGGTCATGCCGCTGCCCTTGTAGGCGGCGATCTTCGGATAGACGCACAGCGGCCGAGTGCCGCCGGTCGGGAAGTTCGTGGCGATCCGCGGATCGAAAATTCCGCCGGCCGGATAGGGCGATGCAGCGTTGGTGTTGGTCGCCACGATGCGTTCCGGGGCGATGTCTTTCTCGACCCAGTCCGTGATGGCCTTGAGCTCGTTCCCGGCGAAGCTCGTGGTGGCCGCGCCGCCGCCGCAATGGGCCATGTTCGGCACCATGAACAGCCGTGCGAAATCGGTCGCGCGCCCGCTCATGTGCCTGTCCATGTTGCGGTACCAGCGGGCGATGGCGGCACCGGAGAAGATGCCGTCATTGACGGAGGAGGAGATGATCAGCTTGCCGCCGTGCGCCCTGAACGGACGCAGGTCGGTCGACACCGCAGCCATGAAGTCCATCGCGCTTTCGGGGTAGGCCGCCGTCCTGGTGAAGATCTTCGGCGCATCGGTGTCGAAGTTGAAGCGGAACACGAAGGCCTCCTGGCCGTTCGGCCCGTTGACCGGCGTCACCACGGGCGGCGTCTGGAAGATCATCGGGATCGCGCCTGCGCCGAGCGTCAGGTTGATCGCGGTGTTGACGCCCGGCACCGGTGCGGTGACGACGTTCCAGAATCCCCAGCCCGCGCCGGGTGCGGTAGGCGGCGTCCAGATTCCGGCATCCCAGAACCAGTTCGAATAGAGCCGCTGTCCCTTCGAGTTGACCGGCCCGGCATAGATCTTCTTCAGCGCGTCGACTTGCGCGCCGGTCAGGCAGGTGCCGCCATGCGGCGTGCTGCCGTGCGAGCCGGTGCCGCAGGTGTAACTGGCGAGCGCCGGATACACCTTTCTGGCGGTGCAGGCGTGATAATTGTCGATGATCCCGTCAACGAGACCATCGAGTGCGTCGCAGGCGCTCAGGATCGCGGCCGAGGCCACCTGGAGATCCTGCTGCGGAAACGTGTCGGGAATGAACGGCTGTCCGTTGATGTCGGTGCTGGTTGACAGCTTGCCGAGCACCTGCTCGTTCCAGGCCTCCGCCAGCCCGGCCTGCGGCAGGTTGAAGCCGGGATTTTGCGAAATCACGCCGTCGAACAGCCAGGGCGATCGCTGCGAGGCGACCATCGCATCACGACCGCCGTTCGAGCATCCCATGATGTAGGAATGGACGGTCTCGAAGCCGTAGAAATAGGCGATGATCTGCTTCGAGATCGTGGCGGTCTTCTCGATGCCGTTGTAGCCGTAGTCCCTGCGCGCCTGGGCGTCGATCGCGAAATGTGCCGAGCCGCCGGCATTGGCATCGTCGTCCTGATGGCCGCCGACGACGTTGTTGGCGCTGTCTTCGTGACCGCCGTCATCGGCCGCGACGGCCCAGCCCTGGCCGAGCTCGATGCCGGCGGCGCCTTGCGGGTCCGCCTGGAGGCTGCCATCGGTGCCGCCGCCGCCCATCATCTCGAAACGGCCGTGCCAGGTATTGGGCAGATTGAGCGCGAAGCCGATCCCGTAGGTGAAGTGGTCGGGGTCCTGGGTGGAGACTCGCTTGTTGATGATGCCGATCACGTTGCAATAACCCGATTTCTGGGTCGCGCTCAGGATCTGCGTGTTCGGCAATGTGAGGCCGGTCAGGGCCGTGCAGGACGAGCGCGGGGCCACGCCGCCCGGCGGCAGTCCGTGCGCGATTGCCTGCGGGCCAAGCGCCGTCCAACCGGCCACGATCGTCGAGGCGAGAAGTAATCGTTTCATGCAGTGCCCTCCCAGTTTGATGATGTTGAACTGCGCTCGTCCACGCGGCATCGCGCGGCGCCAGCCCTGAAGGCGGGCCTCGCCGCGGCTGCAAGCGATGTCGCTGTCGATTGAGATGTCGGGATCGTCGAAAGGTCGCGGAACGCCGCCATGCGGTGCAAAAGGCAACGCGCGGGCAAGGCGGCCTCTCGCCGCGATGCGCCACGGCATCCGGATCGTTGCCCATCCCTGATGCGGCACGGACGTTTGCTCCCCTTGAAGCCTGCTCGAGCGATGGCAGGTTTTCCGGATCCTTAAGCGAGCGATGTTGTCGTGTCAACATGACGCAGCACGCGAGTTCGCCGTGCAACCTGTCGTAGAAGCTGTAACGCCAAGGCCGATGCCGCCCTGCTTTCCGAGCCGGGACGACTGGGCTAGACTCGTCCATCGAATCCCGGGACATCCTGGGCTGATGCCGCTGCGCCGGCGTGTGAAAGACGGTCGTCGATGGAGCGGGAAAAGGCTGGCGTCAGGAAGCGATCCGCCAAGGCAGCGCAACGCAGGGCAGCTGTCGTCAAGCCGTCGCGATCCGCGCCGCGTTCTGCCGCGCCGGCAAAGCCGGGCCGGCCAAGGCTGCTGGCGTCGGCCGATCTGTCCAATTCGCTCGGCTATCGCATCAGGCGGGCCCAGCTCTGGGTGTTCAAGGATGTCAGCCGGCGGCTCGCCGCCTTCGACATCAGCCCGGCGCAGTTCTCAGTGCTGTCGGTGATCGAGGCCAATCCGGGCGTCA
The DNA here is from genome assembly GCF_024519855.1 of Bradyrhizobium sp. Bra78. NCBI lineage: Bacteria > Pseudomonadati > Pseudomonadota > Alphaproteobacteria > Hyphomicrobiales > Nitrobacteraceae > Bradyrhizobium > Bradyrhizobium sp. Bra78. The sequence continues at coordinate 14,842 of NZ_JALJRE010000005.1, forward strand.
ACCAGCTCGCCATCGCGCAATCGCTGTCGATCGAGCGGGCGGGGCTCGGGCGGCTGGTCGATCATCTGGAGCGGCGCGGCCTGGTGCAGCGTTCGGCCTCCGCCATCAACCGTCGCTACTATGTGCTGTACCTGACGGAGAGCGGCGCCGCGCTTCTCGGCCGGCTGCGGCCCGAGATCGCCGAAAGCGAGAAGGCCCTCGCGGCCAAGATCGGGCTTGGCGCATTCAAGCAATTGCAGCGGGCGCTGTCGATCTTCCTTCAGGATGCCTGAGCCATCGTCGGCGTCCGCCGCGATCCCGTGATGTCCCTCGCAGCTTGAACTCGGCTCCAGGAACGGCGAGCTCGTCCCCGGTTTGCAGGCGCTCGATGCCGTCAGCGCGGCCTCCGTCAGCGCTTCTTCGGCTCTGCGCAGCAACGCTGGCGCGTTGCAGCGCGTCCGGGACACGAGCGGCACCAACCAGCCCACCCCCACGTAACGCCGTGGAGAAATTAACCGGCCATTAACCATATCGGCGGCATCGTTAACCATTCAATAACAGGGAACGAGTCGGCCGCTATGGAGGCTGCAGCAAAAATCCAACGCCAGATGGTGCGCCTGCGGGGGCGCTCCTATGTGGCCTTCGTGTTCGTGCCGACGGTTCCGATCCAGGACTGGCTTGCGGAAATCGACGCCACCATCGCACGCTCGCCTGGCTTCTTCGTCGGCCGGCCCGTGGTGATCGACCTGTCCTCGGTCGATCTCAGCCAGTCCGGTATCGGCCATCTGCTTACCAGCCTGCAGGACCGCAACATCCGCGTGCTCGGCATCGAGGGCGTGGAGGAGGGCCGGCTGACCCCGATGATGCCGCCGCTGCTCTCCGGCGGACGGAGCTGCGTCGTGGAACCGACCGCGCCCAAGAAGGCCGAGGCCAAGACGGACGCCAAGCCGACCTCGCTCCTGCTCGAGAACCCCGTGCGCTCGGGCCAGACCGTGATCTTTCCGGAAGGCGACGTCACCATTCTCGGCTCCGTCGGCTCCGGCGCCGAGGTCGTCGCCGGCGGCTCCATTCACATCTACGGCGCGTTGCGCGGCCGCGCCATGGCGGGCGTGAACGGTCACACGAGCGCACGCATCTATTGCCAGAAGATCGAGGCCGAACTGCTTGCAATCGATGGGTTTTACCAGACCGCCGACGACATCGACGCCGCCCTGCGCGGCCGCCCTGCCCAGGCCTGGCTGCAGGGCAACACCATGCGAATTACCGCGCTGAACTGACCAGAAGGAGATATTCGAGATGGCCAAGGTACTGGTCGTGACATCAGGCAAGGGCGGGGTCGGCAAGACCACGACGACCGCCGCGCTGGGAGCTGCGCTGGCGCAACGCGGCGACAAGGTGGTCGTCGTCGATTTCGACGTAGGCTTGCGCAACCTCGACCTCGTGATGGGCGCCGAACGCCGTGTCGTGTTCGACCTCATCAATGTGGTTCAGGGCGTTGCAAAGCTCCCGCAGGCGCTGATCAAGGACAAGCGGCTGGAGAACCTCTGGCTGCTGCCGGCCTCGCAAACCCGCGACAAGGACGCGCTGACGGAAGAGGGCGTCGGCAAGGTTATCGCCGATCTGCGCAGCCGGTTCGACTGGGTGATCTGCGACAGCCCGGCCGGCATCGAGCGCGGCGCCTCCATGGCGATGCGCTTTGCCGACGAGGCCGTGATCGTCACCAATCCCGAGGTCTCCTCGGTGCGCGATTCCGACCGCATCATCGGCATGCTCGATTCCAAGACCGTGCGGGCCGAGAAGGGCGAGCGCGTCGAGAAGCACATTCTCATCACGCGCTACGATCCCTCGCGCGCCGCGCGCGGCGAGATGCTGACCATCGAGGACATCCTCGAAATCCTGGCAACGCCTCTGCTCGGCATCATCCCGGAGAGCCAGGACGTGTTGCGCGCCTCCAACGTCGGCACGCCGGTGACGCTGTCGAACGCGGAAGGCGCGCCGGCGCGGGCCTATATCGACGCGGCGCGGCGGCTGTGCGGCGACACCGTGCCGATGCAGGTCCCGACCGAACGCAAGGGCTTCATGGATCGCCTGCTGCGACGGAGGGCAGCATGAGCATGGGTCTGCTTCGGCTTCTCCGCGGCAACAAGGCCTCTGCACCCGTCGCACGTGAACGGCTGCAGATCCTGCTTGCCCATGAACGCGGATTGCGCGGCCAGCCCGACCTGCTCGGCGTGCTGCGTGAGGAAATTCTCGCGGTCGTCTCCAGGCACGTCACGCTGGACCCGACCAAGGTCATCGTCCGGCTCGATCGCGGCGACGAGGTCTCGACCCTCGAGGTCGATATCGAGGTCCCCAACGATTTCGAGCGCAAGCGCGCGGCGGTCGGGTAGGGGATCCGGCCGGCGCCGTCAGATTTGGGGTGGGTGAGAGGGCGGTCCGCTGGGCATAGCGGGCCGCCTTCGTCGTTTGAGCGGTTCGAGTTGCCGAGGACTGCGGATGTGATCGGCACCGGGCGGAACGGGGACAACGGCGAAATCGTTGTCAGAGAGCAGCGGAGCGCCGAGCCGGGCGCCGCGGTTTCCTCAAACGGGAGAGCGCTCATGATGTCCGAGGTCCAGGTCCACACCGTCGCGCGGCAGATGCTGGAACAGCATGGTTTTGCAGCGATCGCGAAGGCCGCCGAGCAGGCGAGAGCCTGCGAGGACCGCGGCGAGGCCGATGAGGCCAAGGAGTGGCGTCACATTGCCGACGCCATGAAGATCATGCGCGGCCCTGCCCAAAGCTGATCGGGATCAGCTCCGTTCGGTCCCATCCTTGAGCATGTCGAGGACGCGGCTTGCCAGCGCCTCGACCACGAAGGGCTTTGTCAGCACCTGCATGTCCGGGGCGAGCTGACCGTTGCCGATGATAGCGTTCTCGGCATAGCCGGTGATGAACAGCACTTTAAGCGCGGGCCGCGTCGTGCGCGCGGCATCCGCGAGCTGGCGGCCGTTCATGCCTCCAGGCAGACCGACATCGGTGATGAGCAGATCGATGGTGGCGCCCGACTGCAGGATGTTCAGGCCGGCCGGGCCGTCATGCGCCTCGAGCACGTTGAAGCCGATCTCCTCCATCGCATCCGTCAGCAGCATGCGGATCGCCGGCTCGTCGTCGACGATCAGGATAGTGTGGCCTGCTTGCGGGCGCGCCGTGATTCTGGCGGCCAGCTGCGGCGGCTTGTCGGACTCCTTGCCATAATGCCGCGGCAGATAGAGGCACATGGTCGTGCCCTGGCCGACTTCGGAATAGATCCGGACCTGGCCTCCTGATTGGCGTACGAAACCGTAGACCATGGACAGCCCGAGGCCGGTGCCCCGGCCGATCGGCTTGGTCGTGAAGAACGGATCGAAGGCGCGCGCGATGACATCAGGCGTCATGCCCGTTCCGGTATCGGTGACGCAGAGCGAGATGTACTGACCGGGCTCCAGATCGCGTTCGCCGGCGCTGTGGTCGTCGAGCCAGCGGTTGGCGGTCTCGATCGTGAGCCGGCCGCCCCCCGGCATCGCGTCGCGGGCGTTGATGCAGAGGTTGAGGAGGGCGTTTTCGAGCTGAGACGCGTCGATCAGCGTCGGCCACAAACCGCCGGCGGTGACGACCTCCACCGCGATCTCCGGGCCGGCCGTGCGGCGGATCAGCTCTTCCATGCCCATCACGAGGCGGTTCAAATCCGTCGGCGTGGGATCGAGCGTCTGCCGCCGCGAGAAGGCCAGCAGCCGGTGCGTCAGCGCGGCGGCGCGCTTGGCGGCGCCTTGCGCCACCGTCACATAGCGGTCGATATCCTTGACCCGGCCCTGGCCGAGCCGGGTCTGCAACAATTCCAGCGAGCCGATGATCCCTGTGAGGAGATTGTTGAAGTCGTGGGCGATGCCGCCGGTGAGCTGGCCCACCGCCTCCATTTTCTGCGACTGCCGCAGCGCTTCCTCGGCTTCGCGAAGGCGCTCCTGCTCCTTCAGGCGATCGGTGACGTCATAGGAGAACTGGTAGGCGCCAAGCAGCCGGCCGTTGCCGTCGCGCAGGCAATTGAACCGCATCTCGTAGAAGCGGCGGGTCCGCCCGGGCTTGCCGAACGCGGCGATCTCGATGAATGCCTCTCCCCCGAGGGCTCTCGCCCAGACGGCGCGAGCCGCGTCGCGATGCTCGGGTTGACCTTCAAGCAGTTCCAGCATGTTGTCACCAACCTTCGGCAAGATGCCGTAGATGCGGTGAAATTCCCGGGCAGACGCGCCGTTGATGGCTAGCCAGCGGAAGGCGGGATCAACAACCTGGACGAAGGCATCGGTGCCCTCGACGAGGTCGGCCATCAGCTTGCGCTCGGCGAGCGCCGCGACCACGCGCGCTTCCAGCGTCTCGTTGAGCTGCTGCAAGTCCCGCTCGGCGCGCTTGCGGGCCGTGATGTCCTGGAACAGAACGGCGACCTGCTTGCGGCTGGCTGGCTCGACACGAAAGGCCGCCAGTTCGAGGTAGCGGCCGGTGGCGATAAGCTCCCGTTCGAAGCGGATCGGCTGGCCGGTCCTCAGCACGCCCCCGTAGAGCTCGATCCAGCCGTCGGCCTCGCCGGGGACCATCTCGCGGACCTTCTGGCCGACCACGTCGGGAATGCCGGCGTGCTTGGTGTAGGCGGGGTTGGCCTCGACGTGGACGTAGTCGCTGAGCGGGCCGTGGGGACCATCGAAGAACTCGATGATGCAAAAACCTTCGTCGATCGAGTTGAACAACGTCCAGTAACGCCCCTCGCTCTCGGCCAGCGCGGATTCCGCCTTGCGACGCCCGGTCTGGTCGGCCACCCCGAGCGCCCTGAGGCGTGCGTTTTCGTCCTCGAGCGCCTTGAGACGGCGTTGCAGGTCTTCCAGTTCGGTCGAAGCCACAGACGCTTGCAGGGTTTGGTTTTCCAGGGGCCGCTCCTTGGCCCTGCCCACGGTATTTTAGCGGGCACTCCCACCGCAGCAAGCCGCCGGCTCAACGCGATTGGAACCCGGAAGTTCCGCCTCCATGGGTGGCTCAGCGCTCGCCCTGATCAGAGCTTTGCGTGCCGGACTTGTGCTGCGTCTGCGGCTGGCCGCGCTCACCCGTCTCCTGGCAGGGGAGCTGCTCCCACGAGCCGTCCGGCGCCTGCTGATAGGCGCTGCACGATGACGATGACGTCGATTTGTCCTCGCCCTTCTGGGCGTTGGAATTCTTCGCCACGGCCGGAGCAGTCAGCGCGGCGCTGGTCGCGAGAGCACCGGCGAAAACAAGATAGGCAATCCGCATGGGGGTCTCCTGTTCAACGAGAAACGCATGCTGGCGAGGATTGTGACCATTGTTTGCCGCAGCTTCGGTGTCGTCGCGGCGTGCTTAATGCGGCGAAAGCGGGCGCTAGCCGCCCTTGCTGCGGATCAGGCCGGCGAGGTTGGTCTTCTGGGCCTCGCACCAGCTTGGCATGCCAAGGCGGCGTTGGTTGAGGTCGGTCGCCTGGGTGGCCACCGCGACCTCAGCCATCAAATCGTCGTCCTGCTTCTCGCCCATCTTGCCGCCGGTGTGCATCCAGGCGATCGCCTTGCGCACCTTCTCGGTGGTGCCGTCGGGCAGGTGCATCTGCTCCGCCTTCTGAACCAGATCCTGGTAGACGACATCCGTGCCGGGACATTCGACCTTGGCGGCGAAGGCCTGCAAGACCAACGTGACATAGGTCGAACGTGGATGATCGGCCGCTTGGGCCGGCGCCGCCAGCAGCAACAGGGCCGTCATCAGAAAACCGGTGCGCATCCTTGGTACCTCCCCAGATTTTTGGGAAAGCTAGCGGCTGGCGCGCGGCTCCGCAATGGGGATGGCGTGCAGCTGCGAAGGCGGCCGGGCGACCTGGCGCATGATCGGTTCTGAAGCGCTTTCTTCACGCGAACCGGTATACACTTCGCTCGAAAACGCTCTAGCGTTGCCAGGCCGGCACGGGATCGAGCGGCGTGCGATAGACCTCGTTCTGATCGCGATCGGTGACGCGCACCGCGCAACCCTTCCGTTGCAGCTCGGGCTTCACCTGAGACAGCTCGGTGGCCAGTTGAACGGCACGATCGGAGGCGACCTCGATGTCCTCGAGGATGATACCGCCCTGATTCTTGAACTCTTCACCAACCACGAGATCGAAGGAGTAGTAGGGCATCCGATTTCCCCCGGTGTGACGAGTTGAGCTTCGGCGGAAGTCTCAACACATGTCGGATGGTACCACTGAGTCGATATCTATCGAATGAACGGATCGCGCAATCTCTGTGCTTATGGCGCAGAAATGATGTGCAGCATTCGAGTGCGTTAAGTTTTTATTAAATATGTCGGCGTGATCATGAGGCATGGAATTGCAGCAGAACCGGGCTCCGGGAACCGGCAGCTGCAAGAGAAGGCCGCCGGCATAGATCCCGACGGCCTTTTCTCTTGATGGAAGACGATCGAAGCATCGCCTCCCGTAGTCACCCGGACTCCACGCATCACATCGAGTCGGACAGCTTGCGCGATGTCGCGACAGCGACGCTGCGGAGGCGCTTGCTCTAGCGCAGCGGCATCGGCGGGCGCACGACAGGTCCGTCGTCATCGGCAACGGCCTGTGTCGTGGCAACGGGAGCGGCCGGCGGCGGGACTGCGGCAGCCTGTGAAGGCGGTGGCGGAGCTGCGGGCGGCGCGGGCGAATGAGCCGGCATGTAGGTTTGCGACACGACCGGCTTCGGTTTGCGAACCGCAGGCCGCGGCGGCAGCGCGGATACGCGCGCATGCGGATCGACCGGCGGCTTCGCCTCGGCCATCGGCTTCGGCATTGGCTTTGCCAACTCGCGCGCCATCTGCTCCTGTCCGGCCTTCAGCTCGGCGATGTTGGCCTTGAGGGCTTCGATCTGCTGCGCCATCGCGGCAAGATCCCGCGTCATCGATTGCACCGACTGCGTGGCATCGCCCTGTGTCGCAGCAGGCGCGGCTGCCGCAAGCTGAGCCGCAGGTGGGCTCGCAGATTGATCGGTCGCTTGATCCGTTGCGGCTTGCTCGGTGGGAGGTGCGGCCTGAGCGGCGGCGACGGGCGCCGTCTGCGATGTCGCAGGCAGCAGCGAGGCCAATGCCGGCGTCCATTCGGCGAGCATCTGCTTTGCGGTATCGCCGTGTTTCTCCCAGGCCACGGTGGCGGCCGCGCTGCCGCCTGCGAACAGAAACGTGACGAACGCGCCGCGCAGCCATTTTCGCGCGGAGGATCGCTTCTGCCGGCTGTGACCATCACTGGCCGCGGCGCGCATTGCGGTGTCGACCGAGGGCACCGCCGCGCGCGGTTCCGCGGCGGAGCTGAACTTCGGCTCCGGATGAAGTATGGGCTCCGCTGCGAATTTGAGATCGATCCTGGGATCAATCTTGGGACCGATCCTGGGATCGATCCTTGGCTCCGGACGGACCGCGATGTCAGGTGCGAGCGCGGGCGCGGCGCCGATGGTGCGCGAGGCCAGCACCATGTCGGGCGATATCTGAACCGCGTCGTGCGGGTCGTTGTCCTTGACCGTGTCCTTCACGATCTCATCGACGATTTGCCTGGAGTTCAGCGTCGCGAGCATCGCAGCTCCTTGGTTTTGAAGTCCTGGTCGTCCGCATTGGCGCGAGCCGATCTGTTGAGGTGAGCCCATCCGAACCTGATGAGCCTGGCGCGATGTCGCACGAGTCCAGCCGGGTTTGACCAAAGCAAGGCGAGGGGATGGAGATGATGCGACGCTCTTCCGCGGTTTGTGGTGATGGAACCCGGCCTGCCGAACACGCGCAATTGTTCCCCAGTGCCTTGTTTTCAGCACGATTTTGGCAGCAACTGGTGATGCTGGGGGCGCTGCTATCCGCTATCGGGGGGCCGGCGGTGCCAAGATTTCTACTCGCTTTGTTCGTCGTCGCCTTGCTGCCGCTGGGCGGCTGCATGCAGACGACGCTTTCGCCATCGACCGACGCGAGCATGACGGCGCGCGACCGGCAGTTGCTGGCGCACACGCCTTACGCGCAGGCGAATGTGCCCGAGCAATATCTCCGCCATATCGTCGATTATCCGCGCAAGGAACAGCCGGGCACGATCCTGGTCGATACCGATGCGCGCTACCTCTATTTCGTGCTTCCCGATGGCAAGGCGATCCGTTATGGCGTCGCGGTTGGCGAGGAAGCCATGGCCTTCTCCGGGGTCGCGCGGGTCGGCCGTCTGGCTGAATGGCCGGACTGGGTTCCGACGGCGGACATCCAGGCGCGGCTCGGACCCTATCCGGCGCGCGTCGCCGGAGGTCCCGCCAATCCGCTGGGCGCGCGGGGCATCTATCTCTATACCGGCAACAAGGACACGCTCTACCGCATCCACGGCACCAACCAGCCGGAATATATCGGGCAGGCGATTTCGTCCGGGTGCATCCGGATGCGCAACGAGGACGTGATCGACCTCTATGACCGGGTGAAGCTCAATTCGACCGTCGTGGTGTTGCCGCCCGGACAGAACGCGCAGGTCGAGGCGAGACCCAGCTGGCGCGGGTAAGCGTAGTGGAGTCGCGCCCTAATTCTCAGGACGTGCGATGCGCCACTGAAGCGTCGTGGCGTTGCCGTTGGCCTCGCCCGGCGCCTTGTCGGCCGGGGAGGTGTAGAGCGGGCGATAGCGGTAGGCCCACATCTTGCTGCCGTCGTTGCGGCTGATCACGGTGAAGTCGCCGATGGCCTTGGCGTCGGCCGTTGCGGGCAGCGGCACCCAGCTCTCGACGCACTTGCCGTTGCAGTTCGACGTCTTGCCGGTGGTGTCGCGCTCGTAATAGTAGAGCGTCATGCCCTTGAGGTCGACGAGCGTGGGACCCTGCTTGGTCAGGACGACCTTCGCCGGGGCGGTCGTTGCCTCGGGCTTCGGCGGAGGAGGGGCATCGCCGCCGCCATGGCCGTTCGCGAGCGCAGGAACGGTCGAGAGCGCGATGGCCGCCGCCGCAATGAGGAACCTGAACATCCATTACTCCCGAACGGCAAAGTTAATCGCGCGTTAAACGCAAAATTTGGCCGACCGTAGCAGCAGAAGGTTAGTTCCAGGTTTCGCGGGCCTGCGACAATTACGGATGGCAAGGCCTGGATGATCAAGGCTTAGATTATGCCTGCATCTCGCGCAGCGGGGCGCGGCTGAGCTCGTTGCCGGCAGCGATGGCCTTGCGCAACAGCCGCATCAGCTCCTCGCCTTCCTTCGCGCTGAGGCCGCGCAGCATGACGCGTTGCGCGGATTCGACGGCCGGCGTGATCCTGCGCAGGGTGCGTTTGCCCTCGTCGGTGATCTCGAGCGCGCGGGCACGGCGGTCGCGGCTTGAGGCGCGGCGCTCCGCGAGCCCCTTCTGCACGAGGCGGTCGATCACGCCGGTGATCGTGGTGCGGTCGTAGGCGATCAGGCCCGCCAGCGTCACCTGGTCGAGCCCCGGATTGGCCTTGATGGTCGCGAGCGCGGCGTATTGCACCGGCGTGAGGTCGAAGCCGGCATCTCCGACCTCGGCCAGGAAGACCGCCACCGCGATCTGCTGAAACCGGCGCGCCAGATGCCCGGGCATGTCGTTGGGGTCGCTCACCGAATTCTCCTCGAGGCAGGGAGGGGGCGTCATTATTGACAAGTATACTGATAGTCAGCATACTGAGCAATATCAAGGCAAGACGCTAATGGGAGAGGTGCTGATGCAATTCCATCTCAATGGATTTCAGCCGGGCGATCCTGAAATCGCCGATCCCGCCGCGCGCGTTCCGGACTCGGGCGCAGCGGGCGCCGTGCCTGAAGAGGTCGATGTCCTCATCGTCGGCTGCGGCCCTGCGGGCCTGACGCTCGCTGCGCAGCTTGCGCAATTCCCCGAGATCAAGACCTGCATCGTCGAGCAGAAGCCGGGACGCCTGCTGGTCGGGCAGGCCGACGGCGTCGCCTGCCGCACCATGGAGATGTTCCACGCCTATGGCTTCAGCGAGCGCGTGCTGAAGGAGGCTTGCTGGGTCAACGAGACGACGTTCTGGAAGCCCGACGAGCGCACGCCGGAAAACATCGTCCGCAGTGGCCGGGTGCAGGACGTCGAGGACGGGCTGTCGGAATTCCCGCACGTCATTCTCAACCAGGCGCGCATTCATGACGGTTTTCTCGACACCATGCGCAAATCGCCGGCCGGGCTCGAACCCCATTACAGTCGCCGCCTGCTCGACCTCGAGGTCGATCCGGCCGCGGGGCCTGCCGATCATGCCGTGACGGTGCGGCTCGAACGGATCGATGCCGGAAACGAGGGCAAGATCGAGACGGTCAAGGCGCGCTATGTCGTCGGCTGTGACGGCGCACGCAGCACGGTGCGCAAATCGATCGGCCGCGAGCTGCACGGCGATTCCGCCAACCACGCCTGGGGCGTGATGGACGTGCTGGCGGTGACCGATTTCCCGGACATCCGCTTCAAGGCCCTGATCCAGTCGGCGAAGGACGGCAGCCTGCTGATCATTCCGCGCGAAGGCGGCTACATGGTCCGCATCTATGTGGAGCTTGCAAAACTCGACGTCGGCGAGCGCGTCGCCAACCGCAACATCACCGCCGCCGACGTGATTGCGAGAGCGCAACGGGTATTGAAGCCGCATACGCTGGAGGTGAAGGAAATCGCTTGGTGGTCGGTCTACGAGATCGGCCAGCGCCTGACCGACAAGTTCGACGACGTGCCGGAGGCCGAGATCGCGACGCGTCTGCCGCGCATCTTCATCGCCGGCGATGCCTGCCATACCCACAGTCCGAAGGCGGGGCAGGGCATGAACGTCTCGATGCAGGACGCGTTCAATCTCGGCTGGAAGCTCGCTGCCGTCCTCCGCAAGCAGTGTGCACCGGGTCTCTTGCACTCCTACTCGGCGGAGCGCCAGGCGGTTGCGAAGGAGCTGATCGATTTCGACCGCGAATGGGCGGGAATCCTTGCGTCCGCCGCCAAGGCCGGCGGCGCCGATGCCGCCAGGACCCAGGACTATTTCGTCAGGCACGGTCGCTACACCGCGGGCACGGCGACGCATTATCGCGCGTCGGCTCTCACCGGCGCGACGTCCCACCAGCATCTGGCGCACGGCTACGTCATCGGAACGCGCTTCCATTCCGCGCCGGTGATCCGGCTTGCCGACGCCAAGCCGGTGCATCTCGGTCACGCAGCGCAGGCCGATGGTCGCTTCCGCATCTACGCGTTTTCGCCCGCGGAAAATCCGGCAGCACCGGGCTCGGCCATTCGTGCCTTGTGCGACTTCCTCAGCGACGCCGGGCAATCGCCGGTGAAGCGCTATACGCCCGTTGGCGCCGACGTCGACAGCGTGATCGACCTGCGCGCGGTCTTCCAGCAGGATCATCGCGAACTCGCCGTCGAGGCGATGCCGTCGCTGCTGCTGCCGCGCAAAGGCCGCTACGGCTTGATCGACTACGAGAAGATGTTCTGCCCGGATATCAAGAATGGTCACGACGTTTTCGCCATGCGTGGCATCGACCGCAAGGCGGGTTGCGTGGTCGTGGTGCGGCCGGATCAGTATGTCGCGAGCGTGTTGCCGCTCGACGATTTTGCTGCACTTGCTGCGTACTTCGACGGGTTCATGCGGCAGGTGGACTGACAGCGGTCTTTGCGCGCTGTCTTGCGCGCCGCGCCGATGAACGGCGAATGAATATTGAACCGCGCGCGGCCTCCGTTTCGATCTTTCGGCGGATAAGTCCATCCCCGGCGGAACGCCTGTTCCGCTGGCGCGTTCCGACTCCAACGAGGAGGACTTCGCCATGAGATTGAGAAGCGTGTTGCTTGCCGCATTGCTGCTCGCCCCGACGGCCGCACTGGCCGCCCCGGGCGTGGTTACCGTCTCGACCGGCCTGCGAGCCGGGCCGGGTTCGGGCTTTCCCCTGGTCGATCGCATCCCCGAGGGCGCCCGCGTCAACATCCATGGCTGCCTGCGCGGCAATGCCTGGTGCGACGTGAGCTTCTCGGATGACCGCGGCTGGGTATCGTCGCAATATCTCGAATATCTCTACCGCAATCACTACGTCTATCTGCCCGACTATGTCGACGAGATCGACGTGCCAGTCGTTCCCTTCGTGCTGACCTCGTACTGGTCGAGCTATTACGAGGGAAGGCCCTGGTATCGGCGCCATGCCTATTGGAATAACTACTGGAGTTCGCATCAGCGCTTCGCGACGCGACTGACGATCGATCCGCATGCGGCCCGCATCGGCCGCGCGGCAACGCGCGATGCGGCGATCGCACTCGGACGCGACGGTGCCAAGGCTGACGGTGCCAAGTCGGACGGTGCAAAGGCCAGGGGCGCCGCCGCGGTCTCCGGCCGTGATGCCGCAACGGCACGGCACGACGCCGCCATCGCCAGGCGCGATGCTGCGGTAGCGACCGACCGGACGCGCGCTGGACGAAGCGAGCGCATCGCTCATGAGCGGACCAGCGTGCAGAGCCGCAATCCGCGCGATGCACAGGCCCGCGTCCTTCACGAGCAGGCCGCACAGCGCGCCGCGGTGCGTGCGCAACCGATGGCGCGCGCGCACGACGTGGCGCGCGCACATGGGGCGCCGCGAGTATCAGCCGCGCCTGCGAGCCGGCCCGCGATGCCGCATGTCGCCCAGCCGAATGTGAGCCACGGCCCGCCGATGAACGCGCATGCCCAGATGCCGGCGCCGCGCGCGGCCGCACCTGCGATGCCGCATGTCGGCGGCGGCGGTGGTGGTGCCCCTCACATGAACGCGGCGCCGCGCGGCGGCGGTGCGCCGGCCGGCGGCCCCGGTGGCGGCCACCAGAAGCACTAGAAAACGCTCCGATGTTTGCAAGGAAAGCCCGGCGCTCGCGCCGGGCTTTCTGTTTGATCCGGACCGGTTCCCTGCGCGTACAATTTAAGAAAGTTCTTCGCGGGCAGATTTCATCGATCGTAATAGGTCTACTCAAAGCTGTAAGCATCCACTCGGGGCAGCGGGGCACGGGAGGATGACGATGAGACAGAACCAGGCGGAGAGCCGCCGCCAAAGTGTCGCGAAGCGGTCGATGACCAAGGAAGCCAAGCAGCTGTCCGGCCTGATTGCCGGATTGCGCGAATCCCTCGACGGGATTCACAAGGAGCGAACGAGCACAAAACTCTCCGGCGCCGAGATGGGCATGCTGGACGAGCGTCGCAACAATTTGCTGCTCACCATCGCAGCCCTCGACGACCGCCTCTCGGCGGTGCAGGGGCTGATCGATCTCGGCCGCCCCCATATCATCCGCGTCCACTGATCGGAGCGCGGACCCGATGCTATCGGCTTCGTCGCGGCGGCGACGGAACCGGGCTCGGCTGCCGACTCTGGGTGGCAGGCGCGGATCGAGATCTGCACCGCTGCGGGTGCTGCGCCCAGCAGGTCCTCACCGGGCAAGTCCGCGACAAGCAGAATCGCATTCATGATGCGGCGCACGATCAAGCTCCTCGCTTGGCGGGAACCGCACAATGCTGCCGCGGACGGCACCAAATTGCCACGCTCCCGGCGAATTGCGGCCAAAGCCCGCTGCCACGAGAAGAGCGGGTGCGGGGCAACGCAAGGGGATGCGCATTGGCCTACAAGATGGTCGCAGAACGCGACAACGAGAAGTGCAGTTTTGCTCGCGAGAGCCGGTTGGTCATCGTAGCGAAGGCAAGGGTTTGGGCGAGCGAGGGATGGAAGGTCGTCATCACCGACCAGGACGGCAAGGCCTACGCGCCGCCCGAATTCGATCAGCTATTGGCGGCCTGACCGCAAGGCGGGGTTGAAGCGCGATGAGATTGGGATGCATTGTCGTCACGCTTCAGGTTATTGTTTGCGCATGATCGCCTCGGAAGACAGCGGCGCACTTTTCCGGATCCTGCTGGGGGACGACGTTTGACATCGCTGTTTCGACCGGGGCGCGACCTGATCGCGCCCCTGATGGTTCTTGCAGCCGCCGCCGTCCTGACGGCGACGGTTGCCGTCGCGCAAAATCTGGATGCCGGAAAGTCGCCGGAAAAGCTCTTCGCCGATGGTTGCGCGACCTGCCATCGCAGCCCGCGCGGCCTTGCCAAGGGGCGCTTCAGCCTGACGCTGTCCTGGTTCCTGAAGGACCATTACGTCGCCGGTTCGGACACGGCGAAGGCGCTCGCCGCCTATCTGGTGTCGGTCGATACGCCGCCGCCGCGCGCTGCGGCCAAGCCGGGCGCCAAGCCGGGTGCCAAGCCGTCCAAATCCGCGCCGCGTCCGCCCAAGCCAACGCAAAGCCAGTAGCCTGCGTTCGCTCCATCCCGGGCTATGGGGGGCGGTGAGCGGAGCAGCTACGCGCGCCGATACGTCTGTGCGATCAGCCGGTCGTGCACGACGCGTAGTTCGGCGCTCATGCGCGTCTGTCCCGTCGTGACATAGGACAGCCAGGCGCCGTCGGCGGCGAGGCGGACGACGTGGAGCTCCGGCGTGCCGTCTGTCGTACGGTGGCGCTTCAGTCGCGCCTTGATCCAGTCGTTCCAGAGCCGGCGCAGCGGCGGATCGGTGACGACGACCATGCTCAGCGCCGCCCAGGGCGTCGCGAAGCCGAAGGCCTTTCCGGTGAACACCGCATTGACGTAGGCGCGCGTAAAACTGCCGCCCGGCCTGGAATCGGACTCGATTGCGGCGTCGATCTCGGCATCGACGCGGGCAAGCAGATCGGCGAACAGGCCCTCGATCAGTGCCTGCTTGCTGCCGAAGTGATGAAACAGCCCGCCTTTGGTGACCCCGGCCGCCGCCGCCACCGCCTGCACGGTGACGCCGGCGACGCCATGGTCCATTGCGATGGCTGCGGCGCAGTCGAGCAGGGCGCGCCGGACCTGCTCCGGTTGCTTGGCTCGGGTATAGGCGCTTGGCGGCATCAATGCACCGTGGTCTCCGAGAACAGGTTGATCACCACGACCCCGGACACGATCAGCGCGATGCCGACGAACGCCGCGGCGTCCAGCATCTGGCGGAACAGCACGAAGGAAACGGTGGCAGTCAGGATGATGCCGACCCCGCCCCAGATCGCGTAGGCGATGCTCAAGGGGATGACCCGGATCGCGATCGACAGCGCGTAGAACGAGGCGACATAGAACAGCACCATGGCCAGCGTCGGCCACGGCCGCGTGAACTGCGCCGATTGCTGCAGGAAGGCGGACGCGGTGACCTCGAGGACGATGGCGAGGGCAAGCATGGCGTAGGCATTGAAGGTGGTGGTCATGGCAAGCTCGAACGTAGCGCAGCAAAGATACCGCGCGGTAGGTATGTTTGACACGTGGAATGTGGCTCTTGCCAGGGGCTGCTATCACGTGTGAGTGACGAGCCTGCGACACGGACAGTACGCGGCCTGGCCGTAATGTTCCACGATAGGTCACCGACAAACACGAAGCCGCCGCAGGATGAATTTGCGGCGGCTTCGAAGTAGCATGGCAGATGTGGCGTCAGTTGATCCGTACGGAGAGTTCGACGTCCTCGGCAAGGTCGCTGGATAGATAGGTCGGCAAGCGATTCTCGGAGACGCCGCGCAGCGGGGCGGAGATCGCGCGCCATGCCGACGGGATGGCGGACATGTTCTGAGCCTATCTAAGCGAACTGGCCCGGCGCCGAGATCATTCCTGACATCTGCGTTCACGGCCCAATATCGTTTCGGATTTGGCCTGATCATGGGTTAGCCTCGCGCCATCCTCGTCCAGCCATCGAGCGCCGCGCCATGCATCTCCTCCGTCCCCAATTCCGCATCGAGGAGCAGCGCGCGCTGGAATTCGCAAGCCAGCGCGGCTTTGGCGTGATCGTGGCGGCGGATGAGCGTGGTCCGCGGGCCTCGCACGTGCCGTTCGTGCTGGATCGGCATGACGGTCAGGCCATCGTGCAGATTCATCTCACCGCAAGAAATCCGCTCGTTCCGCTCGCGGACGGCACGAGACGTTTCCTGCTGATCGTTGCCGGCGACGATGCCTACATCTCCAACGACTGGTATTCTTCGCGCGACAACGTCTCGACCTGGCTCTACGAGGCGGTGCACCTGTCGGGTGTGGCGCATTTGCGCGGGCTGGACGAGAACCGCGGGCACGGCGATGCGCTGCTGGCAGTCGCCGAGGCGCGGTTACCGAAGCAGCCCTGGGACCTCGCGCGGATGGAGCCGGACAAGCGCGAGAGCATGCTGGCTGCGATCCGCGTCATCGACCTCGTGGTGGACGAGGTCGAGGGGCAGGCCAAGCTCAACCAGCACAAGAGCGATACGGATCATGTCGCGGTCGCCGATCGGCTGGCGCGGTCGGAGGAGACGGGGCATCGGCGGCTGGCGCGGAAGATGCAGGCGCTGCGGCCGGGGCGTGGGTATGATCTTTCGTGATCCGGGCTATCTTGCGCCGCCTTACTTTTAATCCTACGGACCTCCACATGCTCGTCATCTCCATTCAGAGCCAGGTGGTCCACGGCCATGTCGGCAACAGCGCAGCCGCCTATGCCATGCAGGCGGAGGGCGTGAACGTCGCGGCGGTGCCGACGACGCTGCTGTCGAACCACCCGCGCTATCCGAGCCTGCGGGGCCGGGTGCTGGAGACAGAGCTCGTCGCAGATCTGCTGCAGGGCCTCGAGGAGCGCGATCTCGTCGACGAGGCCGTGGTGCTCGTCACAGGATATCTCGGCTCGCCCGGCAATGCTGCCGTCGTCGCCGATTTCGTCGAACGGGCGCTGCTCCGCAATTCGAAGCTCATCTATCTCTGCGACCCCGTGATCGGGGATGACGGCCGCGTCTATGTCGCCGACGGCATCCTGGACGTGGTTCGGCATCGTCTGCTGCCGGCCGCGAACCTGACCACGCCGAACCAGTTCGAGCTCGGGCTGCTCGCAGGCCTCGCGGTCGCGGACGCCCAGGACCTGCGAACGGCGTGCGCCGCGCTGGCCGGGACCGGCCGCATCGACGTCGTCGCCACCGGCTGCACGCTCGCCGACACGGTCGAAGGGCAGGTGGAGACCATTCTGTGTGTTGATGGTCAGTTGTCGCGCTTTGCGACGCCGCGCCTGCCGATCCGGCCCTATGGCACCGGCGATCTCCTCACCGGGCTGATCGCGGCGCATCTGGCCAAGGGCAAAGCAACCGAGGCGGCGGTGCGGCTCGCGGTCGAGACCATCTTCGCGGTGCTGGTGCGCACGCAGCAGGCCGGCACCGCAGAGATGCGGCTGGTGCCGCTGCCGACGTCGGGCCAGTAAGCCATAACGGCTTCAGGTCGCGCGCTTGCCGGCCGATTGCGCCGATTTCTGCGGCTTGGCCGGGCTCTTCTGCTCGCGCGCGGCCTGTGCCTTGGGCGGCCTGGCGCTGGCTACCGCCCGCGTCTTCTTCGGCCTGGCGTTGGCCGCTTCCTTGCGGTCTGCCGTGCCCCGCTTCGAGACGTATTCCTGACCATCGATCGGGCCGACATGCGGCGGATCGCGGCCGAGATAGGGCCGGCCGATGCCGAGTGCCTTGCCGTTGGCATCGACCCATTTCCACAGGATCTCGGTCGAGACCCAGCGCTGTGCGCGATTGTCGCCCTTGGTGCTGACGATGTCGGCCGCCATGCCGTGGCCGTAGCCGCCGCGCGTGCTGCCGCCGTGATAGGAGCGGTCGGAGGCGGCCTTCAGGCCGCTTGCGATCGACTGGCGGTAGTCGTCGCGGAACGCGCTGGTGATGCCCGGCGAGAGGCCGGCGGCTTCAGCGGCGAGCAGCGTGCGAAACAGTTTTCGCTTGAAGCTCTTGTCCATGCCGCCGATGACGTAATCCGTCATCGACATGTTCGCGTGCTCGGCCGCCTTCGGATCCTTCCAGCCGAAGTCCTCGTCGACGAGCCTGGTGAAGCTGCGCATCACCGTGACCATCCTGCCCTTGCGCTTGACGGTGACGGCGCGGCGATCCTCGACCTTGATGGAGTCCTCCTTGGGCGTGCGCTGGTAGAGCGCCCAGAGGTAGCGGTCGATGCAGGCGTCCATGACGAAGCATTCGTCGAGCACGGCGACGGTATCCGCAGACGGTGAGGCCTTGCTCGCTGCGGCAGTGGGTCCGCTCGCGATCGCCGCGGGGGACAGCGCGTCAGTCGTCACGATCTCGGAGGGATCGGCGGACGCGAGTTTGATCGCGGGCTCCTGTGCCGGAGCCGGAGCAGCCTCGCTGACGACCGGTGCCGGGTCAGGCGCAAGCTGCGGCGCGGAGGGCGGCTCGCTCGGCAAGATCAGCGCCGGATCGGCCGAGGCGAGCTTGATGGAGGGAGCTGGCGCCTCCTCGGGCGTTGCCGCTTCAGTAGCCGTCGGTTCAGGTTCTGCAGCGACTGCGGCCGCGATGTCGGCAGTCAAGGCAACGCCATCCTCGATGACTGCAGCGCGCGGGATGTCAGCGAGGTCGAGCCGGCTAAGATCCTTTGCGCGCGAGACGGCGGCAGCATTGGCGCCACTATTTTCGATGAGGGCAGGCGCATAGGCGGACAAAGAGAGCGCCAGCCAGCCGGCGAGAACCGCCGAAGGGCAGGAGACCGCCACCAGAAGAGACCGCCGATCATTCATGATCCCTGCCTCCAAACGGGTCTGTTGGGACCTCTCTTGTCCGAACAGTCTTGATGCCAACAGTCCTGAACGGACAGTCTTGCACGAAAAGGCACGTCGCGCGTCGATTGTTCGGAGGACGGTGTGGCGGCGCAATGGCGCAATTCGGCGAAAACGGGCTTTTCGGCGAGGTGTTGCGCGGGCGCAACGCGGGTTCCATCGCGGGTTCCATGGGGGCCACGGCGTGACATAGCCGGCAAATGGAGCACGCATTGGCGTCAACTTGAAGCAGTTGAGTTTACTCAATCTTGGATTGTGATGAGGCATTTTTCGCGCGCCGGCAATTGCGGTGAAGTTGGGAAGGATAGGATCGTGAAATTGAAATGCCTGTTGGCCGAATTTGCCGCCGATGAATCCGGCGCGACCGCGATCGAATACGGCCTGATCGCAGCCGGCATCGCGCTCGCCATCATCGAGATCATCTATGCGCTTGGCACCAATCTCGTCGCAAAGCTGCAATCGCTGGCAACGGCGTTGAAATAAGCTGCGTGGCGTGGCCCCAGGTCACTGCATCAACATCGTCATTTGGAGCAGAGCGAAGCGATCAACGGTCGCTTCGCGTAGCTCCGCTGGGCTTGCCATGACGCCGGGCGGGCTGATGCTTTTGCGGCAACCTTGCCGCGGCCGGCGCATCGGTCGGCGATGACGCATTCCTCGTTTCGTCTGATGGACGCCTTCGACCCCACCGAGCCCGCGATGCTGCACGATCGGCTCTCCGACACGACGGCTGGGGCAATGTGCTCGGCGTCTGAGGACCGCTCACAAAAGCGTCATGTCGCGCCCGGCGTGATTCGGCCAAGGCTTTGTGCGGATTAAACATATTGTCATGCGCCAAGCGCGATATTGCAATGCAGCAACGCATGTCGCAATGCAGCAAACCCTGCATAAATATGCTCCGACCCTTCCATCAGGAGCATCATCAATGAACAAGAAAACTCTATCGATCGCCGCCGCTATCCTGACGATCGCGGGCAGCACCGCGGCGTTTGCCGCCGAGCTGCCGACCTTTGAGGCCAACGGTTTTCCGGTCTCCCCCCTGCAGGTGCGTGTGCTCGGTGCCGCCGATGTCGAGCAGCAGGCAACCGCGCCGACCACCGTCGCTTCGGTCCACCAGATCCGCGTGCTGACGCCGCGCAAGGTCAAGACTGCCGGCGTCACGACGGGCACCGCTCGCTGATCTGAGTTCGCCCGAAGACAATTGATTGAGGCTCGTCTCCTCCCGAGACTGCTTGGACCGCGTTCCCTTCGGGGAGCGCGGTCTTTTTTTGCGGATTGAGAAAATTGCGGCAAGAAAAAGCGCGCCCATGTGCCGGTTGTGTACGGCCGTTCAAGGCGAGTGTGATCTCCTTAATAGTTGCTTTGCGGATCGGGGCGCCTGATGCGGGTGCCGAATATTGAGCGGCCAAGAATCATTTTCATAATGGAGCCGTAATGCCCGTTGTACAGAAAGCCGTTATTGCAAGCGCCTCGCCGCGCGCATTTATCCTCAAGCATCTCGCCTTGTTCGCAGCCGCTGCGCTGTTCGTGTTCGTTCTGAGCCTGAGTTACGGGCTCGATCTCAGCCCCGGTTTTTTTTAGCGCGCAAGCTCGACGGCGCGCGGCCGTAGAACTCGGCGAACGCGGCGTTGAATCTCCGCAGGCTGCCGAAGCCGGCCTGGAACGCGATGTCGGTCATGGTGCGGCCGCCGGCATCGAGCAGGCGTTTTGCGCGCTGGACCCGCAGCGTCTTCGCAAGCTGCCGCGGCGTGGCGCCGACGTAGCGCTCGAGTAATCGCGCCAGATGGCGCGAGGAGATGCCGAGCCGCATCGCGAGAGACACCACCGATTCCGCGTCGAGCGCGCCGTCGTTGATCAGCTTCACCGCGCGCGCGACCGCGCCGTCCATGCCGGCGGCGATGTCGTGATCGTCGAGGAGCGGATGCGCGCCACGCTTGCCGGCGGCAGGCCGTACGAGAACGATTATTGTTTCGTGTTCACGGTGGCCGGCGACAAGATCCGAAAGGTCAGGGAATACATGGACACGCGCAAGGGATGGCGGATGGTGTTCGGCGAGGAGGCACGATGAGCAGGCGCGCCTGCCGCTGCGTGCCAGCCCTGCAGCCGCGTGGGTTGAGCCGGCTCGCGCGCTGACATAAGGCTTGCGCCATGGATCAGCGAACGAGCGGCGCTGACGCTCTCACCCAGAAGAACGATGCGGCGCCGGCACTGATCGGCGTCGTCTGCGGCCTGTCCGCGGCGGTGTTCTGGGCGCTCGGCTTTGCCGGCACGCGGCACGGCCTGAAGGTCGGATTCACGCCGGTCGATCTGCTCGTGCATCGCTACGTCTGGAGCGGCATCGCCTTCCTGCCGCTGGTGCTCCGCGCGGGCATCTCCGATCTCTGCGGCATCGGCTGGGGCAGGGGCCTTGTGCTGATGGTGCTCGGCGGCCCCGTGATGTCGCTGATCTCCTACACCGGCTTCCTGTTCGTGCCGCTCGGCCACGGCAGCGTGATCCAGCCCTCCTGCGCCACGCTCGGGGGACTGCTGCTCGCCGCGTTGTTTCTCAAGGAGAAGGTCTCCGTCTCGCGCTTTGCCGGCGCCTTCGTCATCGTCGGCGGTCTCGGTGTGATCGGCGCGGAATCGATCGGCCATATCGGCGCCGACGGCGTGCTGGGCGATCTGACCTTCGTGCTGACAGGATTGATGTTCGCCGGCTTCGGCACGCTGTTGCGCCACTGGCGTGTCTCGGCGGTGTCGGCAGCCCTCGTCATCAACGTGCTGTCGCTGCTGCTGCTGCCGATCTACATCGCGACCGTCGGTCTCGCGCATGTCGCGGCCATCGGCGTCAGGGAGAACGCCATCCAGGCGCTGGCGCAGGGCGTGCTCGCCGGCCCCGCCGCGCTCTATCTGTTCGCCGTCTCGGTGCAGCGCCTCGGTGTCGCCCGCGCCGCCGTGGTGCCCGCCTGCGTGCCGGCGCTGACGGTGCTCACCGGCTGGCTGCTGCTCGGTGAGCCGCCGACGATGTTGCAGACGGCGGGATTGGTGACGGTGCTGTGCGGGTTCTACTTGGCGCAGCGGCAGCGCTCCTGAAATTGCCTTTGCAGGCTCACCAGTCGATCGCGGCGAACTTCAGGCCGCGCTCGTCGAGCTCCTGCCTGAGCTGCTCGGCGCGCTGCCTGGCGGAGGTGCCGAGCAGCCGGTATCTGCTTCCCAGCGCCTTGTCGGCTGCGACCTGATGCCGGATGTTGTCGTACAGCCTCAAAACGGCTTGATCGCTCAGACTTTCGAATTTGCACTCGGGCTGGTTCAGCGGACGGTCCTCCCGCAACTGGCTGATTGCGTCTTCGCCAGTTGCTGCCGACTGGGATACCGGGCCGCGGCGCGGGCGTATGTCCACTTTTGAACATACGGCCCATCGCGTGCGGAACAGGACGGCGGGTTGCTATGCCTTTTTGACGAACTCCGACTTCAAGTTCATCGCGCCGATGCCGTCGATCTTGCAAGCGATGTTGTGGCCGTCGCTGGCGTCCTGCAGGCGGATGTTGCGGACCTTGGTGCCGCCCTTGACCACCGAGGACGAGCCCTTGACCTTGAGGTCCTTCATCACGATGACGCTGTCGCCGTCGACGAGCGCATTGCCGTGGGCATCGCGCACGCTGGCTTCCTGCGGCGCATCCGTGGCCGCATCGGCCGCGGTGCTCCACTCATGGGCGCATTCCGGGCAGATCCAGAGATCGCGATCCTGATAGGCATGCTCCGAATTGCATTTCGGGCATTTCACGGCGTCAGTCATGGTTGGTGTTGTCTCCGGTCGCGTGCGCGGCGCACCGTAGGGGCGGGGAACGGGAATGCAAGGGAAAGCTGCGGGCTGCCTGCGCCCGTCGTCGCCTGCCGGTGCGATATCACCGAAACAGCGCGACGAAGATCACGTAGAGCCAGCCCAGGATGCCGTGGATGATCGCCCACAGGATCGAATGGTTGTTGGTGTAGGAGATCGCGATCGCCAGCGCCGAGCCGAAGCCGACGCCGTATTTCGCGCCCTCGACGCGGACGCCGTAATAGCGGTTGCCGTTCATGGTGATCCTCCTGATCGTGGATGGGCCTCAGCGTAAGCGATGTCCGTCATTTTCGCGATGGGCATCCGCGCCACCCATCGTGTCGCCCCGTCATTCGGGCAATGCCGGCCGTCGCCGATCTCTTGATGCAGGTCAACCTGGTCTGCCCGCATCGACCTACGCTCTCGAGCTACGCAGCAATGGCGAGGTGAGACCATGTCGCGCAGCGTTCGAATTTACGTCGGCCTCGGCATCCTGATCGCGTTGTCGCTGCTGTTTCTCTTCAGCGTCGTCCACACGGCCGGCGGCGCATCCAGGCCCGCCTCACGCTCGGCAGCGGAGGGACATCGTCTTGCGCTGGCATGGTGTCAGCCGTGCCACGCGGTCGAGCCGCGCATGGCCGGGCTGTTCGACGAGGCCCCGAGTTTCCAGGCGGTCGCAAACCGGAGCGGCACCACCGCGCTGTCGCTCAAGGTGTTCTGGAGGACCAGCCATCAGAACATGCCGAATCTGGTGATCTCGCCGGAGCAGGCCGATGCGCTGTCGAACTATATTCTGAGCTTGAGAAGCAATTAGCCGCAGCCGGTGATTCCGGATCACGCATCGTCGATGACGCGTGCCGCGGCTACCAGCTCATGCACATCGCGGATCTCTTGATGGTCAGCCTCGACGGGCTCGTGGCGGGCCCCAAGCCCGAGGATGCCGACGCGGCGTAGGGGTGGACCTGTGCCGGACAAGCAAAAAGTTCGAAAACAACCCCATGCACAGTAGAAATCCTGAAGGGTTTCAGGCTGCTGTGATTCCGAAAATGTCGGACCGCGCGGGGCCTCCTCCGGGCCAAGCGGTGACTTCGGCGATACCGAAAATCGTTTGACCCGTCGGGCAAAACAGGGGCATGATGGCATCGTGGCGAAGGTTGCGACGGCCAGGGTGCTTGTGCCTCGCCGCGCCGGCCGTGGGGCGAGATGCCGAAGACACCGCAAAGAAAACTCAAGACCTACCAGACCTCGCTCGGCTTCTACGACCAGGCGGTCGCCGCGCCCTCGATGAAGGCGGCGCTGGAGGCCTGGGGCGCCAGCTCCAACCTGTTCCATCAGGGCGTCGCGAAGGAGACCGACGACCCCGACATCGTCGCCGCGACCATGGCCAGCCCCGGCATCGTGCTCAGGCGCCCGGTCGGATCGGACGGCGCATTCAGCGAGAACGCCGCGCTGCCGACCGATCTTGCGGACGGCGAGGCCGGGCCGAAGCGCAAAGCCAGGTCTGAGGCTAAGTCCAAGGCCAGGTCCAAGGCCAAGTCCAGATCAGACAAGCGCGCGGCCAGGAGCGCAGGCAAACCGTCCCGCAAAATCGACGACCGGCAAGCGCAAAAGGCCGCCGCGGCGTTCGAGAAGGAAGAGCGGCGCCGGGACGCCGAGCGCCGCAAGGAGGAGGCGGCCCGCGCCAGGCAGCGCGCGCGGCGTGACAAGGCGGTGGCGACTGCGCAGGCCGCATTGGACGAGGCCAGGCGCGAGCACGAGGTTCGAGCCGAGGCGATCGAAGCCGAGCGCGCCGCGCTGGATCAGCGCGCCGAGGCGGAGCAGGCCCGGTGGGACAAGCAGAGGGTGAAGCTGGCGGAGGCGGTGCGCCGGGCGCGGGAGTAGGGGGCGTGCGGCGGAAGCTATCACGGAGGAGCATTTGGCCCGGACGTGCCGTCACATTCTCCGTCATTGCGAGCGAAGCGAAGCAATCCAGAATCCCTCCGCCGAGGCAGGCTGGATTGCTTCGTCGCAAGGGCTCCTCGCAATGACGGTCGCCGGCAGCGAATTCAGCTTGCCTTGCTCGGCGTCCTTTTGCACTCTGGCGGGAAGGAGACAACGCATGAAGATAAACACCGCCGCGTGTGCGTTCGGAACGGCCCTGGTGCTGTGCAGCCTGGGCACGTCAGGTGCTGAAGCCCGGGCGCGAAAGGCCTATGTCGTTCGCGAGCCGCAGCAGAGGCTTGTCGTCACGGCGCCCGTGCTCAGGCCGACGCCGTGGGATTACAACATTGTTCCGCGGTATCGTTATCGCCCTGAAGACGACCGCGTCGATCCCTACGGCCCGCCGCTGGTGCCGTCATATGTGCGCTATGAGGGATGGCGCTGGCCGTATTGGTGGTGAAGGCCACCGACGGACGCGGAATGGAATGAATAAAGCGTCGGGTGGGTGGGTTTGACCGCGTCAACTCCGCTCCTCTCCTCATCCCGAGGAGCGCGGAACGCGCGTCTCGAAGGATGGCTCCGGGCGAGATCCGGGCCTTCATGGTTCGAGACGCGCTTCGCGCTCCTCACCATGAGGGTCTCATGACGCCGCAAGCCGCAGAAATTGCCGCTTCATCGCGTTGACCCTTGGCTTGCGACGGGTGATCGCCGCAGCGCTCGCCGTCGGCATTGTGGGGTTCGGATTGCGCAGACTGTGCGCTTGGTTAACGCGCGAGCGTTGAAATCTCGCCTGTTTTTCCTCTGATCGCGTCTTTTCAGGTCCGGACTCCGTGCTCCTACGGCCGCCCGGGTCCTTGCGAGAAACAACATGCGTCTATAGGTTGCGCTGCAGTAGCGTTAATTTTCCGTAAATGGACTGGCTGAAATGACCGTAATCGAAAGCGTGGCGTCGGAAGCAGATGCGGACCCCAAAATGCCGCCGGGCGTGCTGTTCGAAGGTCCGGTGGTCGACGCCAAGTTTCTCGATTCCTATATCGCGTTCGGCTTCATGATCGGCGGTTCGATCGCCGCGCTGGTCTGGGCGGTCTGGCAGGGCATCGGCCGTGTCGAGGTTTCGGTCTTCGTCGGCATGTTCGTGCTGACCACGATCGGGATCGGCTTCATGCATCGCTACTTCGTGCACCGGAGCTTTCGGTGCAATCCGGTCATGCGCACGATCTTCGCCGCGATCGCCACGCTGGCGGTGCAGGGCTCGATCCTGAAGTGGGTGAGCAACCATCGCCGGCACCATCTTCACTCCGACAAGCCCGGCGACGTCCACAGCCCTTACTATGACGGCAGCGGCAACCGCTATCTCAGCTTCGTCAAGGGATTCATGCATGCGCAAGGCGGCTGGGTGTGGGACCAGGCCACGACCGACGGCGAATACTACGCCAAGGATATCCTGGCCGACCCGATCTCGATGTTCTTCACCAGGACGCGCTGGTACTGGTACGCGATCTCGGCGGTGATCATTCCGGGCGCGATCGGCTACGCGTTCGGCGGCGTGCACACGATGATCGGCTGCGTGTTGTTCTCCGGCCTGTTCCGCAGCTATCTCATGACCATGGCGACCTCGCTCGTGAACTCGGTCTGCCACAGCGAGGGCCACTACGGCTACCGCCGCTTCAAGACCGACGACGGCACCACCAACGAGCTGGTGACAACGATCCTCACCTTCGGCGAGGGGCTGCACAACAACCATCACCGCTTTCCGCGCGACGCCTATCTGTCGCACGCCTGGTACGAGATCGACATCAACGGCCTGATCATTCTGGGATTGGGCAAGCTCGGCCTCGTGCACGATATCTTCATGGCCGGAAGCCGGGCTGCGCGCGCAGGTGCGGAGGGCGGGAAGGCTTCGGTGCCGGATACGGAAGCGGCGGTCTGAAGCACGAATAGCCGCCGCCGTGGAATGATGGGTTTCGCAAGTGCTCTCCCCATCCTGCGGACCGTGCGCTAATTATCGTCATCCGCCGCAAGCCGCAAAAACTGCCGCTTCATCGCGTTGACCCTGGCGACATAGCCCGCGACGAGATGATCGCCGCAGCGCTCGCCGGGCAGCATCTGAAACTTGCGGCGCGCATAGGCCGTGGCGGGACCTGCGCCGCAGAGATGGATGAAGGCGGCCAGATCCTGCTTCTGCTGCGCGCTTGGCTTCCCATCGCCCGCGAGGGAAAGAACCAGCGCGACATTGCGGTCCAGATACACCGAGGCCAGCTCGATGGCGTGGCTCGGGATCGCGCGGGTGTAGAGGAAGGCAGAACCGCAGCCGGTGTCCGTGACCGCATTGCCGTGGACACAGAACCGCGCAGCCTCCGAGAAGGCCGGATCGGTCATCTGGAAGAGGCCGACGGCGCTGGAGGCGGGCCGGTAGATCGCGAGCGGATTGAAACTCCATCGCCAGCGCCAGTAGGTGCGCGCCACCGGATTGCCTGAACTCTCGACCTGCGCAAGGGCTGCCAGCAATTCGGGCGTGATCGTCGCGGTCGAATAGGTGCGGAAGAGCGGACCGTATTGCCGCCAGGTCTCGGCGGCCTCCTTGTCGAGGGTGTTGCCGACGAGGGCGAAGAGTTCGGTTGGTTTGCGGATGATTTGATAGGCGATGTTGAGGAGGGCGAGGGCCGCAAGCAAGACTGCCACGCTGAGCGCGATCCGGACGATCCGCGGTGCGTGGGCGAACGCCTTGCGCATCCGCCGAGCGCCTCTTCGGAGGTTGCGAAAGCGAGGGACGAAGTGGCTGCGTTTTCCTGGCATTGCGCTTGCGCAGCACTGTCACCGCAATTCGAGCTGTGATCTCAAGACGCTGTGATCTCAAGATCTGGAGCCGGCCATCAATAGCGGCCGCCGCTGCCCTTTTGCTGCGTGATCCAGTCCGACAATGTTTTCGGTGTCGATTTCGCAGTCCGGCCTGGGGATGCCTTCGGATTATCACGGACGCCTTTCGTCGGACGGGTGCGCGGTGCTTCCGTTGCGCCAGCGCCCTTCAAGGCAGCCGTCGATGCCTCTGCGGCTTCCTTCTCGAGGCGCAGCTTTTTCAATCGCGCCATCTTGATGCGCTCTGCGTCGACTTCGGGACTTTCGGACAGCAGCGGCCTGTGTTGAGCAAGCTCCGCCGGGACGATGACACCGATAATGGTTGTCTCGCCGAGCGCCTTGCAGGCTTCGAGCCGATGCAGCCCCTCAACCAGAACGAGGCGGTCTCCGTCGGGCCGAACGAAAATGGGGGCCTGTTGTCCGATGTCCAGAATGCTTTCCGCGATCTCCCCGACGATCTCGGGCTTGATGGCCTTCTTCATTTTCGTGGGAACGAAAATCTTCTCGATCGGGAAGCTCTCCGGTGTGGGCATAACTCGACTCCGCTTCTACCGGGCCCGTCGGAACCCATGCCGATGGGTTGGGAGTTTAGGAGGGATGGGCGCGACGGCAAAGGCCATTTCGGCGGAAGGGTCTTGTGCATGGCACGGAGGCTTGTGGCCTTGAACGCGGATGCAGGGAAGCCGATCGAGGTCAACGGGCCGTCGGGGAGGAGACAGTTCGCCAGCGAGCGGCGCTCCGCGCCGTCGGCTCATCCGCCCTGCGGACTTACCAATACGGATCGCCGTAGGGGTCGCCCATATAGGGCGGGGGCATCCAGGGTCCTCGCGGCGGCGGCCTGGGCCGCCGGGGTGCGGCCGCTTGCACGTGCGGCCGTGCAGGCGCAGCATTGTCGTTGTTCACCACGCTCCGCACGACGGGTTTCGCGGATGAAGATGCGGACGAAGCCGTCGGTTGCGTTTGCAGCGCCTGGACCTGCGCGGCGAGGCGCGCATTGTCCGCCGCAGCCTTCTCCTGCGCCGTCTTGAGCTGCTGAATGGTGTCGGCCTGCTCGCGCAGCGTCTGCTCGCTGCGGCTTTTCAGTTGCTCGAGCTTTCCGTTGATGCTCGCAATCTCGCTCGTGATGGTCTTGAGCGCTTGCGCGAGATCAGACGATGATGGGTCGGGCGCTGTGGCGCCAGTTCTTGGAGTGTCAGGTCTTGGAGTGTCAGGTCTTGGAGCGCTTTCCGTTTCCTTGCTGAGCGTCGGCTCCTTGCTGGGCGGCGGCGCGGGCACCGGACCAGGCTGATCCACAGCAGCCTGTTGCAGTGCCGGCGGCTGCGCCGGAGTGTCAACCGCGGACGCTTGCGGGGGCTCGCTGGCGGCCGGCGGAGCCCATCGCGCCATGATCGACTTGCCCATAGACCTGGCGTCATCGCGATATTGCGAAGCGAAGGCGGCACCGAGGACGCCGATCACCAGTACGAGGCCAACCACAGCGCGCAGCATGGGCCGACCTTGCTTCAGGCCTTGATCGCGAATTTTGCTGTCCGGCGCCGGCGCCTTGGGAGTCTTGTCCTCGGTCTTGTCCTCGGAAGTCTTGTCCTCAAGAGTCCTGGCTGCCTCCGCACCGGCGCTTGGTTGCGAGGTCCGCGGGGCTTCGCTGCCGCGTTCCATTCCGGAAACCAGCCGGTCCAGCCGCGCCAGGTCCTGCTCTGCGCTCTTGATCTGGTCATAGGCCCGCGCCAGCCCGCCATCGGCGCGCACCGCGTCCGGCTTGGGCGCGTCAGGCTTCTGGCTATCAGGCTTTTGGGTATCAGGCTTTTGGTTGTCAGGTTTGGGGTCGTCCGCGTCAGGCACCGATGCGCTCTCCAACCAGTCTGGCGTCAATGGGAGTTCGGCAATCCGATCGCTGGAAGCATAGGTCCCGCCACTGTCCAACACAACGCGCGTGCGAAGGAGAAATTATGGCGGGCTCGGGGGGCGGGGCGGATCGCAGCCCGGCACTGAACTCGCAATTGGGCGTTGCCGAACCGACATGCGTCGCGAACGTCAGGTCCATGGCCGAAATCGGTGTTGTTCCGCTGATGCCGATGCAGGTAAGCGTGACAGCTTCACTGTCCCGTCGTGAACCCGGCGGCCGGATCGCAACGGCCCGCATTGTTCTAAATC
This sequence comes from Bradyrhizobium sp. Bra78, assembly GCF_024519855.1. Classification (NCBI taxonomy): domain Bacteria; kingdom Pseudomonadati; phylum Pseudomonadota; class Alphaproteobacteria; order Hyphomicrobiales; family Nitrobacteraceae; genus Bradyrhizobium; species Bradyrhizobium sp. Bra78. Next base: position 44,118 of record NZ_JALJRE010000005.1, read on the forward strand.
AACATACCCGCTCATCGGCGAATTACGCTGACGAACCGTTCCAGTCCAGGAAGGAGAGTGGCCATGTCGCGCCGAACCATCGTTTCACTTACCGCATCCGCTGTCATTGGCATAGCCTGCATCGTGACTGTTTCGACTGACGCCTTCGCGTATCGAAGAGGCGCCGTTGGGGTTGGTCGGGTTGGTGTTCATCACGGCGGTGTCTATCGCGGTGGCGTCTATCGTGGTGCAGCCGTGCGCCGCGGAGTTGCCGTGGGCGTCGGAGCCGCTGCAGTTGGTGCTGCTGCTTACGGGGCTTACGGAGCCTACGGAGGCTATCGCCGTTGCGGCTACGAACCTTATCCTCCTTGCTACTAGCCGGCCTCGTAGCCTGTCTTGGCGCAGCGGCCACCGAGTAACCGGTTGAGCCGGGCTTGGTGGCCGCCTGTCCGAGGCGCAACGGTCACCGCGATTACGGTGGGCGGTTACTGTCACCGTCGCCGTAATTCCTGGGCGCTGCCGCCTCGCTCGATTGGAGGCTTTCGAGATTTTCCGTTGAGGACAGTTCGTGCTTGCTGCTTCGGGGCGGCAGCGCCTTCACGGCAGACCGATCCGCCTACGCTGCGTGTTCCGTGGATCGCGTTACGTCGCCGCGTCCTGCGAGGAGGCCGGCAATGGAAATATCTTCGTCAAGCGCCTCCCAGTGCAGGCCGACACGGCTGAGTTCGATCTGCTCGCGTTCGGCAGGAGTCGCATGCAGCAGGCGCGGAAACCACGCGAGCGGGATACCGAGTGTCCTTCCATCGGACAGTTCGACCCACATCGTGTGTTCGTCGAAGCGAACGCTAGTTGCCGAAATGGTCATGCCAAGCCTTCAGAAGAAGATCGCAGTTGTCCTCGACCACGCGCAGGATATTCGAAAGTTCCCGCGGATTGAAGCCATAACTGTCGGCTATTGATATGCCCGGCTCTGCCAAATCTTGGCGTCCCAGCCGCCGCCTTTGACATGAATATGAGGCGGCTCAGGTGGCCGCCCCTCGTTTGAGAAGAAGTAGTAGCGCAAGCCGCCGTGGCGCAATGCAACTGGCATCAAGGCCTCCGGGCGGCTTGCGCTGTCGGAATCAGCTGCACCCCGTCGTGCTGCCGCAAGTATCGCACTTCATGCAGGTCCCATTCCGCACCAGCGTGAAGTTGCCGCACTCGCTGCACATCTCGCCTTCGTAGCCTTTTGCTTTCGCTTCCGCGCGGCGCTCGGCCTTTGAGGGCACGAGGGTCTGCGCGGTGCCGGACTTGCTCCACTGCAGGGCTTCGAGCTTCTCGGTGGGCGAGAGGTCGTGGGCCACTTCCTGCTTCAGCGCGACCGCGCCTTCCAGGACGTCGCCGGCACGGCCTGCGCCGTGCGAGGCGAGGGCGGTGACCTTGGAGCCGCCGGTCGGGGCGCTGTCGTTGCCCGAGACGACCGCGGCCGAGCCGCCGCGCATCACGACGAGGTTGTCGGTGCGGGAGCGGGTGAGGCCGCGCGACACCAGCTTGTTGGCGTGGTGGCCATCGCCCGGCTCCTTGCCTTCCTCGACGCCCTTGCCGAGCGCGTCGAAGTTCGACTCGGTCGGATCGACATGGGCGAGATCGAAGCGCGACATGTAGCTCACCGCCAGCTCGCGGAAGACGTAGTCGAGGATCGAGGTCGCGTACTTGATGCTGTCGTTGCCCTGCACGGGACCCGCCGGCTCGAAGCGGGTGAAGGTGAAGGCATCGACATATTCGTCGAGCGGCACGCCGTATTGCAGGCCCAGCGACACCGCGATGGCGAAATTGTTGATGAAGGAGCGCAGCGCCGCGCCTTCCTTGTGCATGTCGATGAAGATCTCGCCGAGACGGCCATCGTCGTACTCGCCGGTGCGCAAGTAGACCTTGTGGCCGCCGACGACCGCCTTCTGGGTGTAGCCCTTGCGGCGATCCGGCATCTTCTCGCGCTCGCGCATCACGATGATGCGCTCGACCAGCTTCTCGACGACCTTTTCGGCCACCTGGGCGGTGCGTGCCGCCATCGGCTTGTCGTGGAAGGCCTCGACCGCATCGTCCTCCTCCTCATCGTCGGAGATGAGCTGCGAGTTGAGCGGCTGGCTGAGCTTCGAGCCGTCGCGATAGAGCGCGTTGGCCTTCAAGGCGAGTTTCCACGACAGCATGTAGGCGGACTTGCAGTCCTCCACCGTGGCGTCGTTCGGCATGTTGATGGTCTTGGAGATCGCGCCCGAGATGAAGGGCTGCGCCGCCGACATCATGCGGATGTGGCTCTCGACCGACAGGTAGCGCTTGCCGATCTTGCCGCAGGGGTTGGCGCAGTCGAACACCGGATAATGCTCGGCCTTCAGGTGCGGGGCACCTTCCACCGTCATCGCGCCGCAGATGTGGACGTTGGCCGCCTCTATCTCGCGTTTTGTAAATCCGACGGCCTGGAGGAGGTCGAAGCCCGGTGCGGCAATGGCTTCGGCACCAATGCCCAACTGGTCGCGGATGAAATCCTCGCCAAAGGTCCACTTGTTGAAGGCGAACTTGATGTCGAAGGCGGTCGGCAGGGCCTTCTCGACCTTGGCGATGGCTTCGTCGGTGAAGCCCTTGGCCTTCAGCGTCGAGGCGTTGATGCCGGGCGCGTTGGAGAGCGAGCCGTGGCCGACGGCGTAGGCCTCGATCTCGGCGATATCGCTCTCGCGATAGCCGAGCGCGCGCAGCGCCGCGGGCACCGCGCGGTTGATGATCTTGAAGTAGCCGCCGCCGGCGAGCTTCTTGAACTTCACCAGCGCGAAGTCTGGCTCGATGCCGGTGGTGTCGCAATCCATGACGAGGCCGATCGTGCCGGTCGGCGCGATCACCGTGGTCTGGGCGTTGCGATAGCCGTGCTTCTCGCCGAGCTCGAGCGCCGCATCCCAGGCCGCCTGCGCATGCGCGACCAGGTCGACCTGCGGGCAGGAGACGAGGTCCATCGGCACCGGGTTGACCGAGAGCGCTTCGTAGCCGTTGGACTGGCCATGGGCGGCGCGGCGGTGGTTGCGGATCACGCGCAGCATGTGCGCGGCGTTCTTCTTGTAGCCGGGGAAGGTGCCGAGCTCGGACGCCATCTCCGCCGAGGTCTTGTAGGTGATGCCGGTCATGATCGCGGTCAGAGCGCCGGCGATCGCACGGCCTTCCTTGCTGTCATAGGGCAGGCCCATGGTCATCAGCAGGCCGCCGATATTGGCATAGCCGAGGCCGAGGGTGCGGAACTCGTAGGAGAGCTCGGCGATCGCCTTGGACGGGAACTGCGCCATCATCACGGAGATTTCGAGCACGATGGTCCAGAGCCGGCAGAGATGCTCGTAGCCGTCGACGTCGAAGTGCTTGGTGGTGGTGTCGTAGAACGTCAGCAGATTGGCGGAGGCGAGGTTGCACGCCGTGTCGTCCAGGAACATGTATTCCGAGCACGGATTGGAGGCGCGGATGTCGCCGGACGCCTTGCAGGTGTGCCAGTCGTTCATGGTGGTGTTGAAGTGCAGGCCCGGATCGGCCGACGCCCAGGCGGCGTAGCCGATTTTTTCCCAGAGGTCGCGCGCCTTCAGCGTCTTGGTGATCTTCTTGGTGGTGCGTCCGACGAGATTCCAGTCGCCGTCGGTTTCCACCGCGCGCAGGAAGTCGTCCCGCAGCGAGACCGAGTTGTTGGAGTTCTGCCCCGAGACGGTGAGATAGGCTTCCGAATCCCAGTCGGTGTCGTAGACGTCGAACTGGATGTCCTTGTAGCCCTGCTTGGCGAACTGGATGACGCGCTTGATGTAATTGTCAGGCACGAGGCTGCGGCGCGCGAGCTTGATCTCGCGGCGGAGCGCAGGGTTCTTCTCGGGGTCGAAGCAATCGTCGCCCGAGCCCTCGCAATTGACGCAGGCCTTCAGCACCGCCTTGAGGTGTTTCTGGTTGATCTTGGAGCCGGTGACGAGAGCGGCGACCTTCTGCTCCTCCTTCACCTTCCAGTCGATATAGGTCTCGATGTCGGGGTGATCGACGTCGACGACGACCATCTTGGCGGCGCGGCGGGTGGTGCCGCCGCTCTTGATCGCGCCGGCAGCGCGGTCGCCGATCTTGAGGAAGCTCATCAGGCCGGACGAGCGGCCGCCGCCGGAGAGCTTTTCGCCTTCGCCGCGCAGGCGCGAGAAGTTGGAGCCGGTGCCGGAGCCGTACTTGAACAGGCGGGCCTCGCGGACCCAGAGGTCCATGATGCCGCCCTCGTTGACGAGGTCGTCACCGACGCCCTGGATGAAGCAGGCGTGCGGCTGCGGATGCTCGTAGGCCGATTTGGACTTGGTCAGCTTGCCGCTGAAGGGGTCGACGTAATAATGGCCCTGGCCGGGGCCGTCGATGCCATAGGCCCAGTGCAGGCCGGTGTTGAACCATTGCGGCGAGTTCGGCGCGACCATCTGCATGGTCAGCATGTAGCGCAGCTCGTCGTAGAAGGTCTGGGCGTCCTCGTCGGAGGTGAAGTAACCGCCCTTCCAGCCCCAATAGGTCCAGCAGCCGGCGAGACGGTCGAACACCTGCTTGGCGCTGAGCTCGCTGACATAGCGCTCCTTCTCGGGGAGAGCAGCGAGGGCCTCGGTGTCGGGCACCGAGCGCCACAGGAAGGAGGGGACGGATTCCTCCTCGACCTTCTTCAGGCGCGCGGCAACGCCCGCCTTGCGGAAATATTTCTGGGCCAGCACGTCCGAGGCGACCTGCGACCATTCGGTCGGAACTTCGACGTTCTCAAGCTTGAACACGACCGAGCCGTCGGGATTCCTGATCTCCGACGTGGTCAGCCGGAAATCGATCCCGGCATAAGGTGACTGTCCCGAAGTGGTGTGGCGCCGCTCAATCCGCATGGTCTTGCCCCGTCCTTATTTTTAGCCGGACTGCCTCCGCAAGGCACCCGGGTCGACATTTCGGTTCGCGAATCCTCAAGGGCCACTTCGGGCTCAAAGGCTTCGCAGTTCAGCCGGTGGACCCGGCCCTTGTTCTCCCGGCGACGGCGAGGTGCGAGCACCTTTCCTCCGACGGCATGTCCAGACCCATCCGCCCCCAAGGCAATGCGTCCGACATACGTTCAACGCCCCACAACATCACAACTTCAACCATTGCCATTCGAGCCTGTTTCCAGCCCGTTCCGGCGCCCGAAAGATCCGCTTTCGCGGGCAGACAAGCCCTCTTTCCGCTGCCTTCGTCTGGCGGGGCGGAGTGCAGTTTTGCGGACCCTTTGGGGGAGTGCCGGCGGGACGCAAACTCACTCGCGCCGAACGGACCGAAAGCTAGGACTCTCCGTTGCGCCCGTCAAGAACTAGTGCGAGTTCCTGAATCAAATACTAAATATGGTGGATTGCGGGGGATAACAGGGGGCAAGCCCGCGCCTGTTGTGGAGCCAAGTATCGGTGAGTCCTGAAGGATTCCCAACCGAAAAAATTTGTCTCCCGCAGTGTTCGGGACCCTTCATCCCGCTGTTCACAGGGCAGGTATATTTTTGGGCAACGGGGTTGCGCAAGGGGGACTCACGTAGGGCTACGGAAGGTGAGGGCAGGCATGCCCGCCGGGGTGGTGGTGGGAGCAGCGAATCCGGGCCAAGCTGAGCCACCTTTTGCCGGACTGCCCACATGCTCGATTCGACCCGCCGGGATGCGCGACCGCGCATCGCCCCGGCCGGCCTGATGTTCCTTGCCATCACCTCGGTGGGCTGGGGCTTCAACTGGCCGGTGACGAAGTTCCTGCTCGGCGAGTTGCCGCCGCTGACCCTGCGCGGGGTGACCGGCGTGCTCGGCGCGGTGCTGCTGGCGGCGCTCGCTTTGGTCCGCGGCGACAGCCTCAAGGTCGCGCGCGAGATCTGGCCGCGGCTGTTCACCGCCGCCATGCTCAACGTCACCGGCTGGATGGTGCTGATGGGCCTGGCGCTGCTCTGGCTGCCGGCGAGCGAAGCGGCGCTGATCGCCTACACCATGCCGGTCTGGGCCTCGATCATCGCCTGGCCGGTGTTGGGCGAGCGGCCGACCTTGCTGCGCACGCTGGCGCTGGTGATGGCCTTTGTCGGGCTCGGCTCGATCATGGGCGGCAACGGCATTGCCGCCAGCGCGGAAAAGCTGCCGGGCATCATCATGGCGCTGTTCGGCGCGATCGGTTTTGCGCTGGGCACGGTGTTCTCGAAGAAATACCCGATCCGTCTGCCGCCGATCACCGCCGCGGCCTGGCAGATCGGGATCGGCTGCCTGCCGATCTCGATCATCGGCCTGCTGGTGGAGACTTCGCATCTGGACAAGGTGACGCCGCTCGGCTGGTGGCTGCTGGTCTATTCGACCGTGGTGCAGTTCTGCATCGCCTATGTCAGCTGGTTCGCCGCGCTGTCGCGCCTGCCGGCCTCGGTGGCCGCGATCGGCACCATGGCCGTGCCGGTGATCGGCGTGGTCGCCTCCGCGATCGCGCTTGGCGAGCCGCTGGGGCCAGGCCAGATCGCCGCGCTGATCTTCACGCTCGCCGCCGTGCTGCTGGCGACGCGGTAGATTAGCCCGCAGCCGTCCTGCCGTTCAGCGCCTTCCTGATCATCTCGGCGAGCTGGTTGCGGCGGTAGGGGTTGGTCAGCAGCATCACGCCGTCGTCGAGCTTGCCGTGGTGGACGATGGCGTTGTCGGTGTAGCCGGAGGTGTAGAGCACCTTCAGGCCGGGACGGCGCCTGGCCACCTCCTCGGCGAGCTCGCGCCCGCTCAAGCCGCCGGGGATGACGACGTCGGTGAACAGCAGGTCGAACGGCTGGCCGGCCTCGATCAGCTCCAGCGCGGCGCGGCCGTCGGGCGCGGCGACCGTGTTGTAGCCGAGGCTCTGGAGCTGCGCGGTGACGAAGTTGCGCACGAGGTTGTCGTCCTCGACGACGAAAATGGTCTCGGCGCCGCCTTCGGCCTGCGGCGTCGTGGCGACCGCCGTGTCCGCCATGCCTTCGCCCGGCGGCAGATAGAGCTTGATCGTGGTGCCGTGGCCTTCCTCGCTGTAGATCTTGATGTGGCCGCCGGACTGCTTGACGAAGCCATAGACCATGGAGAGGCCGAGGCCCGAACCCTTGCCGACCTCCTTGGTGGTGAAGAACGGCTCGAACGCCTTCTGCTGGACCTCGGCCAGCATGCCGGTGCCGGTGTCGCTGACGGCGAGCATCACGTAGGGGCCGGGCCGCACATCGGGATTGTTCTGCGCATAGGCCTCGTCGAGCACGACCCGGTGGGCCTCGAACAGCAGCTTGCCGCCGTTCGGCATGGCATCGCGGGCGTTGATCGCCATGTTGAGCACGGCATTGGTAAGCCGGGACGGATCGATGTGCGCGGTCATCGGCCCCTGTTCCAGCACGGTCTCGATCTGGATCTGCTCGCCGAGGGTGGGGCGCAGCAGTTTGGCGATGTCCGCGACCGCGGCGTTGATCTCGACGTTGCGCGGCTGCAGCGGCTGCCTGCGCGCAAAGGCGAGCAGGTGCTGGATCAGCTCGGCGCAGCGCTCGGCGGCATCGTCGATCAGCCGCGCCACGCGCTGCAGCTCGGGCTGCTGCTTCAGGCTCGCGACCAGCGTCTCGGTATTGCCGGAGATGACGGTCAGCATGTTGTTGAAGTCGTGCGCGACGCCGCCGGTCAGCTTGCCGATGGCGTCCAGCTTCTGCGACTGGTGCAGCTGCCGCTCGGTCTCGCGCGAAACGGTCGCGTCGTGATAGACCAGCACTGCGCCGGAGACGTTGCCTTGCCCGTCAAGCATCGGCCGGCCGCTGACCATGAGGTGACGGGGCTGATTGCCGCTGTGGGGGCGGACGATCATCTCCAGATTCTCGAACGGCTCGCCGCGCAGCACGCGCACGGAAGGCAGCTCCGCGGGCTTCATCGGCATGACGCCGTCGCCATGAAAGACGTCCGACAGCATCCGCAGATCGCGCAGATTCATGCCGGCGCGGTGCAACAGCATGCGCTCCGCGGCCGGATTGGACAGAAGAACGTTGCCCTCGACGTCGATGACCAGCACCGCCTCCGCCATGCTGCGAAAGGTGCTCTGCAGAACGTTGACCGACAGGCGCAGCTCGTCATGCGCGGTGACCAGATGCTCGGTGCGCTCTGCCACCGCCGCCTCGAGCACTTGCTTGGCGGCCGTGGTCTCCAGCAGCGTGCTCTTGAGCGCCACCTCGGTGCGGCGGCTCTCGCGCATCACCATCACGACCAGCAGCAGGATCACCAGCGCACCGGCGACGTCGATGCCGAGCAGCACGATGCCGGTGCGGCGCGAATCCCGGGAGCGCGCGGCGAGCACGCGCTCTTCCTCTGCGCCCAGACGATCGAGGTTGCCCATCACCGTTTCCATCAGGCCGCGGCCCTCGCCCTTGCCCTGGAGCGCGGCAATGCCGTCCTGATCGTTGCCGGCGCGCAGGCGCATGGCCTCGGCGGCGATCTCGATCCGTCGCAGCGCCAGCGGCTCGGTGCCCTCCAGCAGCGCGACCTGGTCGGGATTGTCGCGCACGCCGCGCTTGAGGTCGGCGAGTGCCGGCGCGATCCGGGCGTGGACTGCCTGGAACTCCTCGCTGAAGCCCGGGCTGCGGTAGATCTCGTAGCCGCGTGCGGCGCTCTCGGCGCGGCGCATCAGGCCGCGCAGATCGGAGATCTTCTTCAGCACCTGGACGGTATGACTGACGTGGGCCGCATCGGACCGCGACTTGACGTCGAGACCGATCGAGGCGGCGGTGATGATCAGGAGGATGGCAAGTCCAGCACCGAGAATGACGCGCTGCGTTGGGATCAAGGGACTTCTTTCTTGTCCTTCGGCCGTGTGCCGTCGCCCGGCCCGGCGAGGCATTCCCGGATCGTGGTCAGCAGCGCGTCCGGCGTGAACGGCTTGCGCAGGCAGCGTGTCGCGCCGAGCTCCAGCGCCATGCGGAGGAAGTCGGGAGAGGGCGAGGCCGATGATGCGAAGGCGTAGCCGGACATCGCGATCAGCGGGACCGCCGGCGCGCGCTCGTGGAAGATGCGGATCGACTCGAAGCCGCGCATATGCGGCATGAAGATGTCGACCAGCATCACCTCGAAGGCCTGTGCTTCCAGCGCAGCCAGTCCCGTTTCGCCGCCGTCGGCCAGCGTGACGTCGAAGCCCTGACGTTGGAGGAGGACCTCGATGGTCGCGCCGACCATCGGATCGTCATCAACCACGAGCACACGCGGCATGACATTTCCCAGTAATCGAAGTCCCCACGATCATTGGTGATATAGGCGAATCGTGCGGCGGGTCAATTTGGGATTGGATAGGGATAGGTATGCACGGTGAAGTGAATACAGGTCCGCTTGCATAGCATTGTCCGAAAAGTCGCCCCATGATGCGCACGATGCGCGCCAACAGCCGGGGCGCACGAGAGGCGCGAAAAAAGGCGCCGCATCGCTGCGACGCCTTCTTCTTCAAGCGTTGTCGGTCGGCTTACGGGCAGGGATGACGCAGGCCATCGTAACCGAGATAGGTTCCCGAGGCCGGGTCGTAGGACCGGTAGCGCTGGGCGCAATAGCCTGCGGAATCGCCGCCGCTGTCGGGCACGACCGCCACTGACGGTTCGTCATAATAGCTGTCGTCGCCGTAGTAGTAGGGATCGTTGTAGTACCCGCCGCCGTAATAGGCGTACGAGCCGAGGCCGCCGATCGCAGCGCCTGCCGCGACGCCGGGCCAGAAGCCGCCGCCGTGATAGCGCCCGCCGCCGCCGTGCCAATGACGGCTGCCGCCGTTCCAGTTGTTGCCTGCGGCTGCTGCGAAGCTGCGGCCACCGCCGCCGCCGATGACAGCTCCGCTACGTGAAGCTGCGCTTGCCGCGAAGCTGGCGCCGCCGCCGCCAACACGTGCCGCACCGAAATTGCCGCCGCCCATGCGGGCGCCGCCACCCCCAAAATGGGCACCACCACCGCCACCGCCGATGTGTGCACCGCCGCCTCCGCCGAAGTGGCCACCGCCACCACCGCCATGGCCACCGCGGCCCTGGGCGAAGCTCGGTGTCGCCAACGGAAGAACCAACGCCACTGCTGCAGCGGCACTCAAGACTTTAAGGCTTCTCATGGTCAAACTCCTTTTCCCGGAAGCAAACCCCGCGAAAGGGCCATAGTTCCTGGGATCGCGACGGTTTGCGCGGGTACAGTCAGCGTCTCATCGGGCCGCTGTATCCAGCATGAACGGATCGCGTCCGATTTGGGGCACTGTCCGTGCCGGGAAGACCCCATCGGCAGCGCGGCACCGCCGCAGCCGCCGAACTGGACATTTCGCCGTCCGGATGGCATCAGGACCCGACGAAGCAGGGCCCTTGCCGCATGAAACAATTCTTCCTCAAGTTCTTCACCTGGTGGAGTGGCCAGACCTTTGGCACCCAGCTCTGGACCAGGCGCTACGGCGAGCTGGTCGGCCAGGACGAGCAGGGCAATCTCTATTATCGCACCCGCGGCGGGGCGATCGACCCGACGCTCGGCTTCGAGCGGCGCTGGGTGATCTATAACGGCTATGCGGAAGCGAGCCGTATCCCGCCGTCCTGGCACGGCTGGATGCATCACACCGTCGATGTGCCGCCAACGCAGGAGAACTACCAGCCGCGCGAGTGGGAAAAGCCGCACCAGCCCAATCTCACCGGCACGGCCAACGCCTACCGTCCCTCGGGCTCGACGCTCGCCAGCGGCAAGCGGCCGAAGGCCACCGGCGACTACCAGCCCTGGACGCCTGGCTAGCCTTCGGCCCAACGCGAATCTTCATCGCCGGATTGGATGCACGCGCATCCGCCTCACCCTGCTGTGGACAACGGGAACAGCGGGGATGACTCCTGCGCGGGCGTTGCAGCCACGCGAGCGATGCGGCTCAATCGTCCCATCTTGCGGAGATGGGAGACCATCGCGTTCGGTTCGGGCAACAGTTCGCGACTGTCCCGAGATGCAGCGGCCGCCGACCAGGACTCGATCGGGAGATAGGCCCCCGGTCTGGAAGTTCCGAAATCGCCCGATGAAATGTGCAGCCGCCGTAAGACAGGAAAGGCCGCTCGGGAAACCGGGCGGCCTTTTTCTGTTTCTGGTTCCTACATCAGCCGCGCGGCGGCGCGCTTCACCGCATCGATCCGGCGCGCCTGGCCCTGCGCGCCACGTTCCCTGAGCAGCGCCAGCACCTCGGCGGGTGCGGTGTCGGGCGAGCCTGCATTGAACGGCGGTGCCGGATTGTATTCGAGCTGAAGCTGGATCGCCTCCGCGGTGATGCGGTCGACCATGATCGACACCAGCGTCAGCGCGAAATCGATTCCAGCGGTGACGCCGCCGCCGGTGACGCGGTTGCGGTCGACGCAGACGCGCGTGTTGGTCGGCGTCGCGCCGAACTGGCCGAGCATCTCCATCGCGCTCCAATGCGTGGCGGCGCGGTAGCCCTTCAGCAGGCCGGCAGCGCCGAGCGCCAGCGATCCCGTGCAGACCGAGGTGACATACTTCGCGCCTTCGGCCTGCTTGCGCAGGAAATCCAGCACCTCTTCGTCATTGAGCAGATCGTTGGTGCCGCCGCCGCCGGGCACGCAGATCACGTCGAGCTGCGGGCAGTCGGCGAATGTCGTGGTCGGCGTCAGCATCAGCACGGAGTCGCTCGGCACAGGCTCGATCCGTTTCCAGATCAGATGCAGCTTTGCGCCGGGCACGGAGGAGAACACCTGCAGGGGACCCGTGAAGTCGAGCTGGGTGACGCGCGGAAACACCAGGAGTCCGATCTGGAGCGGTGACGACATGAGAGCCTCCAATTATGTGCTTGACGGAAGCAGCCTCTCATGATGCCCTTCCGTCCAAAATGGCGTATTTCCCTCGCTTTCGGACATGACCATGATCGGTATCCTGATCTTCCCGGACTTCCAGTTGCTCGATGCGGCCGGCCCGATCTCGGTGTTCGAGATCGCGGCGCGCTGCACCGGCAAGACGACGACCGGGATCCGCGTGCTGGCGTTGAACGCGGGGCCCGTGCGCAGCTCGTCCGGCGTGGAGATGATGGCGCGCGACTTCAAGTCGGCGAATGCGATCACCACGCTGGTCATTGCGGGAGGCGCGGGCGTGACGGATGCCGCGCGCTGCGAGGTCACGCGCGCCTTCGTGCAGCGGCTGGCACGGCGCGGCGTGCGGGTCGCCAGCGTCTGCTCGGGCGCCTATGTGCTGGCCGAGGCCGGCCTGCTCGATGGCCGCCGCGCCACCACGCATTGGGGACGCACGCGGGATTTCGTCGCGCGCTATCCCAAGGTGAAGTTCGAGCCCGACCAGATTTTCACGCGCGACGGTCATGTGTGGACGTCCGCAGGCATCACCGCGGGCATCGACCTTGCGCTCGCGATGGTGACGGAGGATCACGGTGAGCAGATCGCGCAGGACACTGCGCGGCAGCTCGTGCTGTATCATCGCCGCAGCGGCGGCCAGTCGCAATTTTCGTCGCTTTTGGAATTGAAGACGCCGAACGGTCGCTTCGGCGCGCTGCTGTCCTGGGCGCGCGAAAACCTCGACGCCCGCTTGACCGTGGAAGATCTCGCCGATCGCGCCGGCATGAGCGCGCGGCATTTTGCCCGCGCCTTTGCCGCCGAGACCGGCACGACGCCGTCGAAAGCGATCGAGCGCTTGCGCATCGAGGTCGCCCGCGAACGCGTGCAGTCCTCGCGCGAGGCGATCGAGCTGGTCGCGGAAGCGACCGGCTTCGGCGACCCCGAGCGCATGCGCCGCGCCTTCATCCGCGCCTTCGGCCAGCCCCCGCAAGCGCTGCGGCGCGCGGCGCGGGCGGGGTAGAAGCATCGGATCTTGTGGACGAAATCAATCGGCCAGCTCTTGTTCGTCAACCTCGCGACGATCGCATTTTGCCTCGGGTAGCTGGCGAGACGGCGCTTTCCAAAAACGTACACCGCTGTCGATCAAGCCCTGTCCGGCATCGAACTCGTGTTTACGGCTGTCGTGTTTTTTGGACCGTTTTATTTCACCGGCTGAAGAAGGTTACGGTTCAGCCGCCAGCTTTCCCGCCGCCGCGGATGTTTGCGCCCGCGCCGTCAGCCGCCGCGCGATCGGCGTCAGCATGTAGGGCGCAAGGTGGATCGGAAACTGCGTCATCGCGAAATAGAGCCAGGTGGTGGGCGGCAGCGCGCCGGCGGTGGCCGCCAGTATCACGCCCAGATTGCGCTGTGACACCATCAGGCCGAGCGCCAGCGCGCGCTCATAGCCGATGCGGCGGAACAGCAGCGTGGTCACGGCGAGCAGCGTGAAATAGATCGCGAAGGCGAGAGCTGCAAAGCCGATGGTGAAGATCGGCCGGGCGACGAGATCGCTCGCGACATCGCCCATGATCGCGGTCGCGAACACCAGCAGGATGATGATGTTGAAGCCGTCGATCGGCTGCCTGTGGCGCTGGATCGCGGCCGCGCCGAAGACCCATCGGATCACGGTCGCGGCCAGCAGCGATGCTGCGAGGATGCCGAGCAACTTCAGGCCGAGCGCAAGCGGAGAGATGCTGAGCATGTCGCCGAGAAACAGGCTCGCGAACAGCGATGCCGTGAACGGCACCAGCGCGGTCGCGGTCACCAGCGTGACCAGCACGAGCGTGGCGTCGAGGCCCATCAGCGCGGCCAGCGCCGGCGCGGCCATCATCGGCGAGGCGATGCTCTGGAGCATCAATGCCAGGGCAAGGCCGGGCGAGCGCGCCGCGAGCCCGCTGGCATGGACGATCAGCCCGACGATCAGCGGCACGCCGATCATGGTCCAGGCGGTCGCGGTCGCGACCAGCGCGGGCCGGCGCAAATGGCCGTAGAGCGCGGCCAGATCGACCCGCATGAAGGAGATGCAGAGCAGAACGAAGATCGCCTCGGTCACATAGGGGCGCAGCAGCGCCCCGAGCGGCGGCACCGCGACCGCGACGAACACGACGGCGGCCACCGCGCGGGTGCCCTGGCCGCCGAGCCATGTCAGCCCGCGCAGGGGGAGGGCGAAGAGGTTTTGAAAGACGGATGGCATGCGGGACGTCGGAATCAGCCCAACCCTTTCAGCCATTCGCCGATCTCGCTGACGGCGACATTGGCCTGGCGCAACAATTTTCCCATCGTGAAGAAGCCGTGGAACTGGCCGGGATAATGCCTGTAAGCCACGGGCACGCCGGCCTGCTTCAGACGCTCGGCATATTCGTCGCCTTCGTCGCGCAGGGGATCGGCGCCGGCGGTGAGCACATAGGCCGGCGGCAGGCCGGCAAGGCTTTTCGCGCGCGCGGGCGATGCGCGCCAGTCGTGGGGGTCGGCGGTGCCGTTGAGGTAATGGTCGCGAAACCAGCAGATCACCGAATGGGTCAGCAGCACGCTGGTCTCGGGCTCGCTGTGGGAGCCGTGTGTCATGGCGAAATCGACGGCGGGGTAAATCAGGAGCTGGCCCGCAATCGCAGGACCGTTGCCGTCGCGCGCGGCAAGCGCGACGACGGCGGCGAGATTGCCGCCGGCGCTGTCGCCGCCGATCGAAATGCGCGAGGCGTCGATGCCGAGCTCGCCCGCGTTCGCGGCGACCCATTGGGTCGCGGCGATGGCATCGTCGGTCGCGGCGGGAAACTTGTGCTCGGGCGCGAGGCGGTAATCGACCGAGATCACGATCAGGGCGCCCGCGACGGCGAGCTGGCGGCAGACGACGTCGTGGGAGTCGAGATCGCCGATCACCCAGCCGCCGCCATGGAAGAACACCAGCGCGGGGGACAAGCCGCCGTGCCGGCGCGGCTGTTTCGGAACGTAGATACGCCCGGGTATCGCGCCGTGGGGCGCCGGGATCGACAGCGCCGTGACGCGGGCGAGTTCCGGCGGCTCGGGGTTGGTGGCAACACGGGCCTGCAAGTAATAGGCGCGCGCTTCCGGTGCGGTCAGGGTCTCGTAGGCGGGGCGGCCGGCCTCCTGGAAGGCCTTGTAGACGGCGGCAGCATCGGGATCGAGCGCAACGGGCATGGAGGCGACCTGGCGGTTTCTGGTTGGTTGGACGTCGGCTATCAGGGAAAGCCCGCTTTGGCCCCGGGGAGAGGCGTATCGACTATCCCATCCGGGGGCCGATCTGGCCAGACCGGGCCGGGAAGGGCTGGGATGCCGCCCTTCCCCCGCCGTATTCGCCGTGTTAACCGGATGGCCTGCGAGCGGCGGTACCCCTCTAGAATGTCCAGCAAACCCGATTCGTTGTTGAAGCCGCGCGAGATGTTTCGAACCTTTACCCTGACAGGTCTTGCGGCGCTTTTGGCCGCCACAGCGCTGACGGTTGCGACGCCGGCTCAGGCGCAGATCGGCACGATCTTCTCCGATCCCCCGCCGCTGCGGCCGCCCGGGAGCATTCCGCGCGGCCAGCCCCAGCCGCAGCCAACTCCCGAAGACGACGAGGAGGTGCCGGAGTTGCCGCCGCAGGGCCGCGTGCTGCCGTCGCGCCCGATGCCGCCGCCGGGCCGGCAGGGCAATGTGATGCCGGGGCCGGTCGAGATCCAGCCCTTGGCGCCGCCGCCGGGCTCCAGCGCCGCGCCGCCCAACCAGCTACCCTCCGCGGCGATCGCTCCGCCCAGTCCGCAAGGCGCTCCGGGTGCGCCCGGTCAGCGCCAGCCGCAGCAGAAGGGCGGACCGGGAGGCGCCGTGCCGCAGGCGCCCGCGAGCCTGCAGCCGGGCGACGAGGTCGTCACCGAACCGCCGGCCCAGAAGATCGTGAACAAGAAGGCGACCTTCTCCGGTCTCGACAAGATCACCGGACGCATCATCAATTTCGACGAGGAGATCGGCGAGACCGTCCAGTTCGGCGCGCTGCGCGTCAAGACCGACGCCTGCTACACGCGGCCGGCCACGGAAGCCGCCAACACCGACGCGTTCGTCGAGGTGGACGAGATCACCTTGCAAGGCGAGGTGAAGCGCATCTTCTCGGGCTGGATGTATGCGGCAAGCCCGGGCCTGCACGGCGTCGAGCACCCGATCTACGACATCTGGCTGACCGACTGCAAAGAGCCGCAGCAGACGATTGCGACCGCGGCACCGGATCCCGGCACCAAGCCGGCGACGCCACCGCCGCCGCCCGCGCAGAAGAAG
The DNA here is from genome assembly GCF_024519855.1 of Bradyrhizobium sp. Bra78. NCBI lineage: Bacteria > Pseudomonadati > Pseudomonadota > Alphaproteobacteria > Hyphomicrobiales > Nitrobacteraceae > Bradyrhizobium > Bradyrhizobium sp. Bra78. The sequence continues at coordinate 60,184 of NZ_JALJRE010000005.1, forward strand.
GCCGCGCCCAAGCAGGTGCAGCAGCGTCCGCCGCAGCCGTTGCCGCCGATCCAGCAGCAGCAACCCGCACCGCCGCCACCTCCGCCGCCCGAGCAGCGACCGGGTCTGTTCGGCATCCCGGGGTTTGGCCGCTAAAGCGCGATGAGATTGGGATGAATCGTCATCGCGCTTCAGGTTTTTGTTTGAGCATGATCTTTTCGGAAAACCGCTTCGCACTTTTCCGGATCATGCTCTAGGCCAAATCCCCCCGGATCCGGCCGCTAATTTCCTTGATTATTGCCGCGCGGCGATGATCTCGAGCGCGCGTGCGCCCGGGATGGATTCGCCGCCAGACAGCCTCAGGAAATCGCCGGGCTCGCCCGCGAGCGCCTTGTCGAGCAGCGCCGTGTAACGCCGCCGCGAAATCTCGGCCGCGCCAAAACTCTTCAGGTGCTCGGTGACGTATTGCGTGTCGAGCAGCTCGAAGCCGCCATGGATCAGCCGCGCGACCAGATGCACCAGCGCGACCTTCGAGGCGTCGCGCGCGGTGTGAAACATGCTCTCGCCGAAGAAGGCGCGGCCCAGGCTCACGCCGTAAAGTCCGCCGACGAGGTCCTCACCCTGCCAGGCCTCGACGCTGTGGCAATGGCCGAGCTCGTACAGGCCGCCATAGAGGTCGCGGATGCGCTTGTTGATCCAGGTGTCCTCGCGTCCGGCCTGCGGCGCGGCGCAGCCGGCGATCGTCGCCTTGAAGGCGGTGTTGACGGTGACGCGAAACGCATTCGAGCGCACGGTGCGCGCGAGCCGCGAGGCCACGCGAAATCCGTTGAGCGGGATCACCCCGCGCAGTTCCGGCTCGACCCAGAACAGGGTCGGGTCGTCGGCGCTTTCGGCCATCGGAAAGATGCCGCAGGCATAGGCGCGCAGCAGCACGGCCGGCGTGATTTCAGACGAGGGGGAGTCGCGCGAAGTCATGGTTCACGATCATAGCAGGATCGTCACGCGGTTGCGATGGGTGGTGCGGCTCAGCTCGCCGCGGCGGTATTGGTCTTGCCGGGGGCATCCGGCACACGGCGGAACCGCAGGATGATGCGGGTCCCGGAATGCGCGGGGTCGCGCTCGACCGAGGCGTCGAGCTTGAGGGCCATCGCCGCGACGATGCGCTGGCCCATGCCGGTGGAGCGCGGATCGGCCTTGACGTTGTCGCCCACGCCGTCGTCGGTGATCGACAGTAGCAGATCGTCTCCTTTCGAGCTCAGCTCGACGTGGATCGGGCCGGCGCCGTCAGGATAGGCGTATTTCACCGCGTTCATCACCAGCTCGTTGACGATGATGCCGACGGCGACCGCACGGTCCGGATCGATCTCGATCGGTTCGGCCTTCAACGTCAGGCGCGACATCCGGTTGCCCTCGGCCGAGCGTCTGAGATCCTCGAGCAGCGAGTCCAGATACTGGTTCAGGACCACGCTCTTGAGGTCCTGCGAGGTGTAGAGGCGGCGATGCACCTGCGCGACCGCGGCGACGCGGCCCATCGCATTGGTCAGCGCCGCCTTGACCTCGTCCTGCGCGGCCGAACTCGCCTGAAGATGCAGCAGCGAGGCGATGATCTGGAGCGAGTTGCCGACGCGGTGGTTGACCTCGCGCAGCAGCATTTCGCGTTCGGCGGCAAGGGCCGCGTAGCGGTCGCGCGAGGCGTGGATCTCGGCTTCGGCTTCCTCGCGCGCCTTCTGCAATTCGGCCTGGCGCAGCGCGCCGTCGGCGGCGACGTGAAGCAGGGGGATGAAATCGCCCTTGACGTCCTTGACGAGATAATCGGCCGCGCCGGCCTTCAGCGCGGTCACCGCGATGCTGGAATCCTGCGAGGCGGTGACGAAAACCACCGGCGGCGCGCCCGGTATCGCCATGATCTGCTCGAGCGTCTCCAGCCCGTCGAGGCCGGGCATGTACTGATCGAGCGCCACGACGTCGATGCCGCCGGCCGTCCCCGCGCGGCGGATGAGATCGAGGCCTTCCTCGCCGCTTGCGGCATGCACGACCTTGTAGCCGCGCCGCGTCAGGCCGCGATCGACCAGGCGCGCCAGCGCGTCGTCGTCGTCGATGTAGAGCAGTGTCGGCGTGTGCTGGTTCATGGGGTGGCGGGCGGGACCTGGATGACCGAGAAGAACAGGCCGAGCTGCCGGATGGCATTGGCGAAATTCTCGTAGTTGACGGGCTTGGTGATGTAGACGTTGCAGCCGAGCTCGTAGCAGCGCTTGATTTCCTGGGAGTCGTCGGTGGTGGTCAGCACCACCACGGGCGAGGCCTTCAGATATTTGTTCTCCTTGATCTGCTTCAGGATGTCGATCCCGGTCATGTCGGGGAGGTTGAGATCGAGCAGGATCAGGAGCGCATTGCCCTTCTGCACGAGCCCGCTGCCGTCGGCCCCGAACAGGTGCTTCACCGCGTCAGTGCCGTTGGCGAAGGAGATGATCTCGTTGTTGACGCCGGACCTTCGGATGTTGCGCTCGATCAGGCGCGCGTGTCCCTCGTCGTCCTCGATCATGATGATGCTGACGGGCTGAGTCATTGGTCGGCGTTCCGGTTGCTGGTGTTCCAGGTGATGGGCAGCGTGATGGTGAAGGTGCTGCCCGTATTCAGTTCCGATGATACCGACATGGTGCCGCCGAGGCGGCGCACAAGTGCACGCACATGCGCAAGCCCGATGCCCTGACCGGGCTTGTCCTGGGTTCCCGCGCGGCGAAACAGGTCGAATATCCGCTGGTGATCCTTCGGATCAATCCCGCGCCCATTGTCGCTGATCTCGAAGATAGCGTAGCCGAGCTTGGTGCGCCCGCGAATTCTGATCTCCCCGGGAGTGCCGGGCTTCAGATACTTAACGGCGTTGTCGATCAGATTGGAGAAGATCTGCTCCAGCGCGAGGCGGTCGCTGACGAGATCGGGCAGGGGAGCGATGTGGATCTCCGCCTGCGCCTCGGCGGCCTGATGCGCCAGGGTCGACACGATCGCTTCGATCAGCTCGCTTGTGTCGATCTTTTCCGGCTGGAACTCGCGCCGGCCCTCGCGGGTGAGATTGAGGATCGCCGAGATCAGGCGGTCCATCTTGGCGATCGACGACTTGATGAAGCCGAGCGCTTCGGAAAAATCCGCTGAAAGCTGCTTGTCGGGGCCTTCGAGCGCGATCTCGCCGGTCGAAGGCGGCGGCCCGTCGGCCGGGACATGGGTGAGGCCGCCGATACGGCGGAAGATGTCGCCGCCAAGCTCTTCCAGTTCGCTGGTGAAGCCCATGATATTGACGAGTGGCGAGCGGAGATCGTGGCTGACGATATAGGCAAAGCGCTGGATCTCGTTGTTGGCCTCACGCAGGTCTGCCGTGCGTTCATCGACCACGGCCTCCAGATTGACGCTGGCATCGCGCAGCCGCGCTTCGGCCTCGTCACGGGCGCCCGCGGAGCGCCGCACCAGCCAAGTCGAGATCAGGGCCAGCAGCACGACGAGGCCCGAACCGATGCCGGTCATCGATGCCGCGAGCGTCTGGCTGCGGTCGGAATTCACGGTTCGGAGCCGGAACAGGCGCTCCTCCTCCTGGATCATGACGGCCGCGACCTTGCCGATCTCGGCCGTGGTGTCGGCGGAGGCGGCCTCGCGGACCAGCGCGGTGGCCTTGTCGAGCTGTCCCTGCTGGACGAAATCCACCTCTCGCGCGAACTGGCCGAGTCGGGTTTCGATCGCCGCGCTCAGCTTCTCGATGCTCTCGCGCTGCGCAGGATTGTCGCCGGTCAGGCGCGTGAGCCTGTCCAGGGCAGGTATGATCGCGGCCACGGCCTTGTCGTGGTCGGCCTTGAAATCCGCCCCTTGCGTCAGGAGATAGCCGCGGGTGGCACTCTCGGCACGCCGGATTTCCAGGAGCAGGGCGTTGATCTGGTTCTCGGCCTCGATGGTGTGAACCACCCATTTGCTGTCGTCTCTGGCCTTGTTGACCAGATAGACGGAGCCGGCGCTGATCACCGTCAACACCAGAAGACCCGCTGCGATCAGCAGGATCTGCCAAAATGCACGCCGTCGCTGCCCCTCGGCTGTCACGACGGCCTCACCTGATCAGGTCTAACGGAATTCAAAACGCCCCCTCGGAACTGTCCCCAAGGTCCAGAACGTGATTGGGGCCAACGGGTTCCAGAGGGAGAGAAGATTATTTCGGAGCCGGTTCCGTCTTGCCGGCGAGGTACTGTTCCAGCCAGTGGATGTGGTAGTCGCCGTTGATGATGTCGTCCTGGCGCACCAGATCGCGGAACAGCGGCAGGGTGGTCTCGATGCCTTCCACCACCATCTCGTCCAGCGCCCGGCGCAGCCGCATCAGGCATTCGGCGCGGGTCTTGCCGTGTACGATCAGCTTGCCGACCAGCGAGTCGTAATAGGGCGGGATCGTGTAGCCCTGATAGACGGCGGAATCGATCCGCACGCCGAGCCCGCCGGGCGGGTGATATTGCGTGATGCGGCCCGGCGAGGGCCGGAAGGTCTGCGGGTTCTCGGCGTTGATGCGGCATTCGATGGCATGGCCGATGATCTGAATCTCATTCTGCCTCGCCGGCAATTCGCCGCCGGCGGCGATGCGGATCTGCTCCAGCACGAGGTCGATGTCGGTGATGCTCTCGGTGACGGGATGCTCGACCTGGATGCGGGTGTTCATCTCGATGAAGTAGAACTCGCCGTCCTCGAACAGGAACTCGATGGTGCCGACGCCGAGATATTTCATCTCGCGCATCGCCTTGGCGCAGGTCTCGCCGATCTTCGCGCGGGCGGCAGCGGCCAGCACCGGCGAGGGGCCTTCCTCCCAGACCTTCTGGTGACGCCGTTGCAGCGAGCAGTCGCGTTCGCCGAGATGGATCGCGCCGCCGCGGCCGTCGCCGAGGATCTGGATCTCGATGTGGCGCGGTTTCTGGAGATATTTTTCGAGGTAGACCGACGCGTCGCCGAAGGCGGACTTGGCCTCGTTGGCGGCGGTCTGCAGCGCCACCGCCAGATCAGCCTCGCTTTGCGCGACCTTCATGCCGCGGCCGCCGCCGCCTGCCGCCGCCTTCACCAGCACGGGAAAGCCGATCTCCTTGGCGATCGCCATCGCGTCGTCCTCGGGGCCGACGCCGCCGTCGGAGCCGGGCACGACCGGAATGCCGAGGCGCTTCGCGGTCTTCTTGGCCTCGATCTTGTCGCCCATCAGGCGGATATGCTCGGCCTTGGGGCCGATGAAATGCAGATTGTGCTCGGCGAGGATTTCCGCGAAGCGCGCGTTCTCCGACAGGAAGCCGTAGCCGGGATGCACGGCATCGGCGCCCGTGATCTCGCACGCCGCCAGCAGCGCGGGCACGTTGAGGTAGCTGTCCTTGGAAGCCGGCGGCCCGATGCACACGCTCTCGTCCGACAGGCGTACATGCATGGCATCCGCGTCGGCGGTGGAGTGCACGGCGACGGTCGCGATCCCGAGCTCCTTGCAGGCTCTGAGGATGCGAAGGGCGATCTCGCCGCGATTGGCTATGAGGATCTTGTCGAACATGGTGTCCTTAAGGGACTGGCGCGCGGGACGCGGCGAGGGCGGAGGGCCACCCCAAGCCTTTGCTGAATGCTGTCACTCGATGATGACGAGCGGCTCGCCGTACTCGACCGGCTGGCCGTCCTCGACCAGGATCTGCGTCACCGTGCCGGCGCGCGGCGAGGGGATCTGGTTCATGGTCTTCATGGCTTCGATGATCAGCAGCGTCTGGCCGACCGAGACCTTGCTGCCGACCTCGATGAACGGCTTGGCACCGGGCTCCGGCGCCCAATAGGCGGTGCCCACCATCGGCGAGGTCACGGCGCCTGGATGCTTCGACAGGTCGGCTGCGGCAGCGGCCGGCGCGGCAGCCGCGGTTGCCGGCAGGGCGGCGGGAGCGGCTGCCATCTGCATCGGCATGGTCGCGGCGACGCTGACGTTGCGGGCGACGCGCAGGCGCACGCCGGCGCGTTCGATCTCGATCTCGGTGAGGCTGGTCTCATCGAGCAGCAAAGCGAGCTCGCGGACGAGCGCGGAATCCTCGCTGGAAAACTTTGCGGCTGCTTTGTCGTCTGGCTGGCGCGCCATGTTGTTTGATCCGAATGTTCTGTGTGAAGGGGAGCGTCAGGCTTGGGGCTTGATGCCGAGCTTGGCGGCAAGGCCCTGGATGGCGAGGCGGTAGCCCTCGATGCCGAAACCGCAGAGCGAGGCGAAGGCCGCGCGCGCGGTATAGGAGTGGTGACGAAAACTCTCGCGGGCGTGGATGTTGGTCACGTGCACTTCGACCGTCGGAATCTGCACCGCGAGCAGCGCGTCGTGCAGCGCGATCGAGGTGTGCGAATAGCCGCCGGCATTGATGATGATGCCCCTCATCTTGCGGGCGTGGGCCTCGTGGATGAAGTCGATCAGCTCGCCTTCGCGGTTGGACTGCCGGCAGTCGGCTTTGAGGCCGTACGTCGCGGCGGTATCCCGGCACAGCGCCTCGACGTCGGCCAGCGTCGCATGGCCATACTTCTCGGGTTCGCGCGTCCCCAGCATGTTGAGGTTCGGCCCGTTCAGAACGAGGATCGTGTCGGTTGCAGGTTCAGCCATTCCCATCCCGGAAGAGGTGCTTCAGCGTGGCGGGGGTTATAGGTAACAAAGCGTCCTAGGGGAAGCCTTGAAGGGCCTCCCGGAGACGTCGAGGCACCTCATCCGGGGTGCAAAAACCTGTGCGGAAGCTACGGAAATTGCTTGTTAACCAGTCGGAAGCATGGCTGTCGGAGCGGAACAGGCGAGCGGCCGAAAGCCCCCGCCGATCTCTCGGCAGGGGCTCGTTGGGACGATCAGTCAGCGATGCGGCTTAGCCTTCGATGATGTACACGATCTCGCGCGTCTGCGGACGAACGATGACGTACTGGCCGTGCACGAAGATCACCTCGTAGCCGCGCCACTCCGGATAGATCTCGACAATCCGGGGCGGGAGCGGATGGAAACGAACGCTCGCCGGGATCGCCGTGCCGACCGCGATGTTGAAGTTGACGTTCGTGGTCTCTTCGATCTTGGTCGACTTGATCGCCGTTGAGATCTGGGTCCGCTTCTCGGGAGGCGGTGCTGAAGCGGTCGCGGAGGCGGTGCCTGTGGTGGTCTGCGACTTGGTCTCGGCACCCTTGGTGGTCTCGGCGCCCTTGGTCTGAGCGTTCATGTTGCCGCTCTTGGTGTCGGTCTCCGTGCTCTTGGACTTGTCCATCTGGGACTTGTCCATCGTGCTCTTCGACTTGTCCTGCGCGGATTTGTCCTGCGCGCCCTGGGCGTGCTCACCCTTCGCCGCGCCGGCCTTCTCGTCAGCCGCGTTCTTGTGCATCGCGCCGGACTTTTCCATCCCGCCGGATTTCTCCATTGCGCCAGACGACTTCTCCTCGGCGGCCGCGCCGGGCTTCATGGTGCTGGCGCCGCCAGCCTGACCCACTGTGCCCTTCGTGCCCTTCTCGGGAGCCGCGGATTCCTTGCCCATCGAGCCGCGCTCGGCCGCGCCGCCCGACGGTTGCGAATGCTGCGTCGGCTGCGCGCCTGCGCCGCCGCCGCTGTCGCGGTTCATGGTGCCCTGTGCGTTCGCCAGACCGGTACCGGCGACGAGCGCGAGCGCGGCAACCGAGATCATAAAGCGGTTAGACATTGAATTTCTCCTCACGTGTTTCGTGTTTATTGCGTCATTGCCCGCGCCAACAACGAAAGGAGGTATCACTAGTTCCGGAACATCCAGGGTTCCGCGGCATTTGTTTATTGAACGCCAGATGAACGCGCGCGCCGCATCTGCGACACGTCCATGGTGGCAGCAGCGCAAAAAGAGCCAAAAGAAAAAGCCGGCTTTTCAGCCGGCCTTTGCTTCGTGCGTGATGCTGAAGTCAGGGGATCAGCAGGTCGCCTTGCCGCAGCGTGCGATACCGATCTTCTCCCTGAGACCGTCGACGCCGACGGCGCCGACCACGATCTGCTTGCCGATCACGTAGCTCGGCGTGCCGTTCATGCCCATCGCTTCGGCAAGCTTGAAGTTCTCCTCGATGGTGGCGCGCACCTCGGGGCTGGCGAGGTCCTTCTCGATTCTGGCGGTGTCGAGGCCGGCTTCCTTGGCCGCCTGAAGCGCGCGGGCCTTGTCGGCCGCGCCGCGGCCGCCGAGCAGCTTCTGGTGGAAGTCGAGATATTTCTTGCCGGTGGGATCCTGCATGCGCACGGCGACCGCGACCTGCGCGGCTTCGACCGAACCCTGGCTCAGCACCGGAAACTCCTTCAGCACCACCTTCAGCTTCGGGTCGGCCTTCATGAGGTCGAGCATGTCGCCCATCGCGCGCTTGCAGTAGCCGCAATTGTAGTCGAAGAACTCGACGAAGGTGACGTCGCCATCCTTGTTGCCGAGCACGACCTGGCGCGGCGAATTGAAGATCGCCTCGGAGTTCTGCGCGATGCTGGCCTCGTGCTTCTGCGTCTCGGCCGCGGCCTGGCGCTTGGTGAGCTCGGTCATCGCTTCCTCGAGCACCTCGGGATGGCTGACGAGGTAGTTCTTGATGATCGCTTCGATGTCGGTGCGCTGGGAATCGGAGAAGCTGTCGGCCGACGCGGGCGCGGCCACGCCGAACATGGCGAGCGCAAACAGCGCGGGAGCAAGCAGGCGCAGCGAAGGCATAGGCAAATCCTCTTATCCAAAGCAGGTTTCGGAAAACGTCCCGGCGGACTTGAAGCCCGGTGGCGTGACGTCGTGGTGTCGGGCGTCGTCTGGTCGATCTAGTTACGCGGCGGCCTAGTTACGCGGCGATTTGGTCGCCACGATGTCGTCGGCCTTGACCCATCCGGGCGTGCCGACGGCGAAACGGGTCTTCGCGCGCGTCGCAAGCTCGCGGGCGGTCTTGTTGTCGCCGCGCAGATAAGCGGCCTGGGCCGACGCCAGATCCGCCTCGGCATAGTCTCCCTTCCGGCCATAGGCCATCGCGAGCTGCATGAAGCCGAGCGGCGCCTCGGGCTCCCGCGCCACGGCGGCACGGAGAATCCTGATGGCGTCGTCCGTGTAGGCCTTATTATCGGTTCCAACCAGAGCCTGCCCAAGTAACATCTCGATGAGGGGCGCGTTGTTCGACAGCTGCACCGCCTTGCGCAGGGCCGGGATCGCCTCGGCCGGCTTGCCGCCTTCCAGCAAGGCCTGGCCGCGCACCTCGTAAAAATACGGATTGTTCGGCTGTACCTGGATCAGGGCGTCGATCTGGGCGAGCGCGCTGCGCAGATCGCCGTGCAGATAGGTGCTGATGGCGCGGGCATAGCGCGCCGGCATGCTGTCGTTGGTCTGCGGATAGCGCCGGTACACCGTCTCCTGCCGTTCCATGAAGGCGGAGATCTTGGCGCGCACCATGTCGTGGCGGAGCTGGAGCGCGGGATCGTCCTTCTTGTCCCAATACGGGCTGGTGCTGGCGAACTCCTGGAGCGCCGCGACGCGCTCGGCGGGCATCGGGTGCGACTGGAGATAGGGATCGGCGCCGCGTGCCGCGAACAGGCTCTCGCTGGTGAAGCGCTTGAAGGTCTCGTACATGCCTTTCGGCGACTGGTGGGTCGCAGTCAGGAATTTCACGCCGGCGCGGTCGGCGTTCTCCTCCTGCTGGCGCTGGTATGACAGCAGCGAGCGGCGGATCATCTCCTGCGGGCCGGCGATCGCGGCCGCACCGGCATTGGCGAGCCCGTTGTTGCCGGCGCCGCGTGTGGTGCCGGCGACCATCGCACCTGCACCCAGCAGCATGGCAATGATCATCTGGGTCTGGGCGTTGGCGAGCTGCTCGCGCAGCTTGGACAGATGGCCGCCGGCCAGATGTCCGGTCTCGTGCGCGAGCACGCCGATGATCTGGTTCGGGGTCTCCGACTGGAGGATCGCGCCGTAATTGACGAAGATACGGCGGCCATCGGCGACGAACGCATTGAAGTTGCCGTCGTTGAGGATCACCATCTGGATGTTCTGCTTCTCCAGACCGGCCGCGCGCAGGATCGGGCGCGTGTATTCGCGCAGCAGCTGCTCGGTCTCGGTGTCGCGCAGCACCGGCAGCCCGTTCTGCTGCGCCTGCGCCGCCGGGAACGGCAGTATCGCGATCGCAGCCGCCGTGACGAGGGCGGTGAGAGCGGTGGCCTTCTTGCGCAATGTGATCTGGAGCAACATCAAGCGGTCTGGGTCAAACGGGCTTGGCATACGGTCTTGGCAAGCAGTCTTGGTCGAGAGCAGTTTGTGGATTGGTTTTGGCGATTGGCGGCGGACCGGATACGCGATATGCCCTTGTGAGCCGTCCCCCTTATGAGCCGTACAATGCGGCCAGTCTGGGGCGCAAGCGCCCCGTTTCCCGGACCGGACGGACCGGTCCGCCAGCGAATTAGCAGAAACCGATGCACGATGCGACATTGAGGAACCGGTTGGGGCAGTGGCTCGAGCCCTCCCGCCGCAGCGACGTTCCCCCGTTCATGGTGATGGACGTCATGGCCGCCGCGGCCCGAATCGAGGCGGCCGGCGGCCATGTCATCCACATGGAGGTCGGCCAGCCCGCCGCCGGCGCGCCGAAAACGGCGATCGCGGCCGCCCGTGCGGCGCTGGAGGCCGGGCGGATCGATTATACCTCCGCGCTCGGCATCCCGAGCCTGCGCGAGCGGATCGCACGCCACTATCGCGATGCGTATGGCTGTGACGTCAGCCCGGAACGGATCGTGGTGACCACCGGCTCCTCCGGCGGGTTCATCCTGGCCTTCCTGTCGATGTTCGAACCCGGCGACCGCGTCGCCGTGACGGTGCCGGGCTATCCGCCATACCGTCATATCCTCACCGCGCTCGGCTGCGAGCCGGTGCTGATCGAGACCACCAACGAGACGCGCCATGCGCTCACCGGCGAAGCGCTGCTGGCGGCCCATCGCAAGGCGCCGCTCAAGGGCGTGCTGGTCGGCAGCCCCGCCAATCCGACGGGGACGATGATGTCCCGCGAGGCGCTCGCGGGCCTCATCGCGGCGGCGGAAGATGCCGGCATCCGCTTCATCTCGGACGAGATCTACCACGGCCTCGACTACGCGTTTCCCGCGGTGACGGCGGCGGCGCTGTCGGACCGCGCGCTCGTGATCAATTCGTTCTCGAAGTATTTCTGCATGACGGGGTGGCGCGTCGGCTGGATGGTGGTGCCTGATGTGCTGGTGCGGCCGATCGAGCGCCTGCAGCAGAACCTGTCGATCTCGGTGCCGTCGCTGTCGCAGATCGCAGCAGAGGCTGCCTTCGACGGTGCGGCCGAGATGGAGGAGATCAAGCACGGCTATCAGGAAAACCGGCGCATCCTGATCAAGGGATTGCCCAAGGCAGGCCTCAGCAAGTTTCTGCCGGCCGACGGCGCCTTCTATCTCTATGCCGACGTCTCCGACTTCACCTCCGACAGTTTCGAGTTCGCCAAGCAGATGCTGGAGCAGGCACACGTTGCGGCGACACCGGGCGTCGATTTCGATCCCGTCCATGGCCGTTCCTTCATACGGTTCTCTTATGCGCGTTCGGCCGCGGAGATGCGGGAAGCAGTTGACCGGATCGCTCACTGGCTTAAATAGCCGCCAGTTTTCGACAGCCGTTTCGAAAACAGCCTTGTTTCGAAAACAGCCTTGCGGAGTTCAACTTGTCTGACCGTTCCCTCGCGCCCACTGCTGCGCCGCATTCTCCTCTTGCCGCCTTGATGTGGCCCGCCCGGCCGGGTGAAACCGTCGGCGCCTTGCGCGCCATCGTGCTGATTGCGCTCGGCACCGCCTTGATGGCGCTGTCAGCCAAGGTGAACCTGCCGCTGCCTTACGTGCCCATGACATTGCAGACGCTGGTCGTGCTGATGATCGGCGCGGCGTATGGCTGGCGCCTTGGCAGCGCAACCATGATCGCCTACCTCGCCGAGGGCGCGATGGGCCTGCCGGTGTTCGCCGGTCCCGTGGGCGGAATTGCACCGCTGGTCGGCCCGACCGCGGGCTACCTGTTCGGCTTCATCGGCGCCGCCTTTGTCACCGGCTGGCTCGCCGAGCGCGGCTGGGATCGCAGCGTAGTGCTGCTGTTTGCGGCCATGGCGGCCGGCCACATCCTCATTCTGGCCGCGGGCTTCGGCTGGCTGGCCTGCGGCGTTGGCCTTGGCGCTGCGAAGGCGTGGCAGGTCGGCCTTGCGCCGTTCATTGCGGCCTCGCTGGTCAAGAACGCGCTGGGCGCGACGCTGATGCCGGCGGCACGCCGGATCGTCGATCGCAGCTAAAGCGCGCAATGAAGAGCAGTTCCAATTGACAGGGCCGGCCAAGTTGATCTTGGCTGGCCCGGCGTTTTGAGGGGGAGTGAAACAATGACAACGACAACGATGGCGGGGGCGCCGGTCGCGCCGGCTGCCGCCAAGCCGTGGTACAAGGTTCTCTACGTCCAGGTGCTGATCGCCATCATGCTCGGCGCCATCGTCGGCTGGCTCTGGCCGACGGTTGCCACCAACGACTGGATCAAGGCGCTCGGCGACGGGTTCATCAAGCTGATCAAGATGGTGATCGCCCCGATCATCTTCTGCACCGTCGTCTCGGGCATCGCCCACATCCAGGACGCCAAGAAGGTCGGGCGCATCGGCGTCAAGGCGCTGGTCTATTTCGAGGTCGTCTCGACCTTCGCGCTGTTGATCGGCCTAGTCATCGGCAATGTGGTGAAGCCGGGCGCAGGCTTCGGCAATGCGGCGGCAAACGAGGCGGCCGTTGCGAATTACGCCAAGCAGGCTGCCGGTCAGAAGTCGGTCGACTTCGTGCTGCACATCATTCCGGATACCGTGGTCGGCGCCTTTGCCCAAGGCGAGATCCTGCAAGTGCTGCTGTTCTCGGTGCTGTTCGGCTTCGCGATCATGAGTCTCGGCGAGCGCGGCCACACGATCCGCTCGTTCATCGATGATGCCGCGCATGCGGTGTTCGGCGTCATCTCCATCGTGATGCGCGCGGCGCCGATCGGCGCGTTCGGCGCGATGGCCTTCACCATCGGCAAGTTCGGCACCGGAGCGATCCTCAATTTGATCGGGCTGATCGCGACGTTCTACGTCACGGCCGCGCTGTTCGTGTTCGTCGTGCTCGGCATCATCGCGCGGCTTGCCGGATTCTCGATCTTTCGTTTCCTCGCCTACATCAAGGACGAACTCCTGATCGTGCTCGGCACCTCGTCCTCGGAAAGCGCGCTGCCGTCCCTGATGGAGAAGCTGGAACGGCTCGGCTGCTCCAAGTCGGTGGTCGGCCTCGTGGTGCCCACGGGCTACTCGTTCAATCTGGACGGTACCAACATCTACATGACGCTGGCGACGCTGTTCATCGCGCAGGCACTCGGCTTCGATCTCTCCTTCGGTCAGCAGCTCACGATCCTGGTCGTGGCGATGCTGACGTCGAAGGGGGCCTCGGGCATTACGGGAGCGGGCTTCATCACGCTCGCCGCGACTCTCGCCGTGGTCGATCCGCGCCTCGTGCCGGGCATGGCGATCGTGCTCGGCATCGACAAGTTCATGAGCGAGTGCCGTGCGCTGACCAATCTCTGCGGCAACGGCGTCGCGTGCGTGATCGTCGCCTGGTGGGAGGGTGAGCTCGACCGCGACAAGCTCAACGCCAACCTCTCCAAGCAGATCGACCCGACGGACATGGAAACGGCGATCACGACGGACTGATCTGTCAATTGACTGCGGCGGCGCAATGCGCCGTCAGGTCCTGAAGTAACGGGGCTGGTCGAGATCCTCGATCAGCCCTTGTTCTTGCGGCGCCCAGTCGAGCAAGGCGCGCGTCTTCGCGCTCGATGCCGGAACGTCGACGCCGGCGAACTGCGCGAACCAGCCGAAATGCGCGGGTGCTTCATCCACCGACTTCGAGACCACGGGCACGCCGAGCCGCCGGCCGATCATCTCCGCAATCGCCTTGAACGGCACGCCTTCCTCGGCGATCGCATGATACTGCCTTGCGGTCGCGCCTTGTTCCGACACGCGCGGAAAGTGGTGCGCCGCGTCGTCGTCCTCGGTGGCGCGCCGTCCGGGCGCGAGCAGGGCGACGCCGGAGGTGGCGATGAGCGGGCGGTCGGGTCCCCTGAGCGCCTCGCCGATGGCCAGGATTGCGCGGCGGTCCAGCTCGCAATTGTCCAGAAATTAATTCGAGCTTCAATGTCGAGGGCCGCTCCGATCTCAGCATGATCGTCTACAACCCGGCGACGCCCGAGGATGCCGCGCGGATCAAAAAACTGCTTCGCCGCGCCAGCCGACTGACGGAATTCGCGCCCTCGTGCGTTTAACCCGCATCTGACGTTGAAGGGGCGGGGCATCGTGGGCAAGGCGAGGGTCGATCAGATTGTGCTGCAGGCGGCAGAGCATTTTGCGGCGGGTCGCCATGACCAGGCCGACGCGCTCTGTGCGGAGGTGCTGAGGGCGGAGCCGGATCACGTGCCGGCGCTGCATCTTGCCGCGGTCGCGGCTTTCGTCACCGACCGCGCAGCCGCGGTGCCGCGCTGCTTGGCCGCGTGTTCAACATCGATCCGGAGCACGCGCCGGCCCTCGTCACGCTTGGCGACGCGCTCGCGGTCAAGGGCGAGCGCGAGGGCGCGGTGGCGGCGTTCCGGCGCGCGCTGGTCCGGAGGCCGGACGATGCGGGCCTGCACAACAAGCTCGGCGTGGCGCTCGGCGAGCTCGCGCGCTTCGACGAGGCGGAACTTGCCTATCGCCGCGCGCTCGCGCTCGACGCGCATCTGACCCGCGCCTGTTTCAATCTTGCGGTGGTGCTCGCGGAGCAGGGGCGGCTGACTGAAGCCGAGGAGGCTTATCGCGCGGTCATCGCGCGGGAGCCGGCCTATCGCGGCGCCTGGCTCAATCTCGGCAACCTCCTCATGGACCAGCTGAAGCTCGGCGAGGCGGAGGTCGCCTATCGCCGCGCACTCGACGGCGATCCCGACGATCCCGGGGTGCTCTGCAATCTCGGCGCCGTGCTCTATCGGCAAGGCTTGCTCGAAGATGCCATCGTCCAGTACCGCCGCGCCATCGCGCTCATACCGGACAATGCTCCGGCGCTGCGCCTGCTGGGTCTCGTCCTGCACGAAGCCGGTCACTTGCCCGAGGCCGCCGGTGCTTACAGGCAGACTGTCTGACCGAGCTCGGCGCGCTGAACGAGGCGGTTGCCGCTTGCGAGCAGGCGCTGCTGCTCAAGCCCGATCACGCCGCGGCCTGGACCAATCTCGGCATCATCTTCGAGAAGCAGGAACGCGTGGAGCGTGCAATCGCCGCGCATCGCTGCGCGGTCGTGGCCGATCCCGCCTATGCCAAGGGCCACGCCAATCTCGCGGTCGCGCTGCGCAATGCCGGCGAGATCGACGCCGCGCTCGCCGCCTCGCATCGCGCGATCGCGCTCGATCCGGAGCAGCCGCTCGCGCAGTACAACCACGCGCATTTCCTGCTGATGAACGGTGAGTTCGCCGACGGGTTCGAAGCCTATCGGTGGCGGCGCAAATGCAAGACGCTGTCGGATGGCGATCCCTCGTTCACCGAGCCGGAATGGCAGGGCGAGACTCTGGACGGCCGCACCTTGCTGCTGTTCGCCGAATACGGACTCGGCGATGCCCTGCATTTCGTGCGCTATGTGCCGATGGCGGCGGCGAGGGGCGGCAGGATCGTCCTGCAGGTGCAGCCCGCCCTGGCCTCGCTGTTGAGGCAACTGCCCGACGTCGCCGTGATTCCGCGCGGCGAGAAGCTGCCGCCGTTCGATCTGCAATTGCCGCTGATGAGCTTGCCGCGGGTTTTTGGCACCACTCTCGACAATATTCCAGCGGCCGTGCCGTATCTGCAGCCGGATCCCGAAAGACTCTTGCGCTGGCGGGCCGCACTGGGGCGCGAGAGGCGGCTCAAGGTCGGGGTGGTCTGGGCCGGCAATGCCAAACACAAGGGCGACCAGCAGCGCTCGCTGTCGGCGAAGGCCGTGCTGCCCCGTCTCGTGATGCCCGGAGTGCAGCTCTACAGCCTGCAAAAGGAGCCGCGCGCCGTGGATGGCGAGGTGCTGGCGGCGCTCGGCAAGGACATCATCGATCTTGCGCCGGCGCTCGGCGATTTCGCTGATACCGCGGCAGCCGTGGCCGCACTCGATCTCGTCGTCGCGGTCGACACGTCGGTTGCCCATCTCGCCGGTGCGCTCGGCCGTCCGGTGTGGATGCTCACGCCTTACGCACTGGACTGGCGCTGGCTGCGCGAGCGCGAGGACAGTCCGTGGTATCCGACCATGCGGCTGTTCCGCCAGCGCGCCCCGCGCGAATGGGACGACCCGCTGCTGCGCCTGTCGGCCGCGCTCGCGCTGCTCGCCGCGAGTGCCGAAGGCTAGAAACGCTCCGGCCGGTATGGCGTCGGATCGATCGCAGGCGTTTCGCCGCTCATCATTTCGGCGAGCAGGCGGCCGGTCGCGGGTCCCAGCGTAAAACCCTGGTGGCCGTGGCCGAAGTTCATCCAGAGACCCGGATGGCGCGGGGCGGCGCCGAGCACCGGCAGCATGTCGGGCGTGCAGGGGCGGGTGCCGAACCACGGGTCGGGCTCGACGCGCTTGCCGAGGTCGATCAGCTCGCGCGCGGAGGCTTCCGCGCTAGCGAGTTGCACCGGCGTGGCGAGCGCGTCCATGCCGGTCAATTCCGCGCCGGTGGTGATGCGGATTCCCTTCGCCATCGGTCCCATGGCGTAACCGCCGGCCTTGTCGACCAGCGGCAGATCGAGCGACGCGCCGCCGGCGTAATGCATGTGGTAGCCGCGCTTGCGCACCAGCGGAATGCGATAGCCGAATTTGTGCAGCAGATCGGGCGACCACGGTCCGAGCGTCACGACGGCATGCGGGGCGTCGATACGTCCCGTGTCGGTGGCGACCGACCAGCCGGTCGCCGTCTGCTGCAAGCTCTGGGCATCGCCAAGCACGATGGTGCCGCCGAGGCGCTCGAACAGCTCGGCATAGGCCGTGACCAGCGCGCCGGGATCGGACACGGTCCAGGTGTCGAGCCAATGGATCGCACCGGGCAGGTCGTCGCGAAGGATCGGTTCGGCTTTGGCGAGCTCGGCCCCCGACAGCGCGCGAAACCTGACGCCGAATTCGCGCTGGTCTTCATCCGCAGCCTTGACGGCGAGATCGAAGGAAGCTGCGTCGCGATGCAGATGCCGGTAGCCCGCGCGGCGGATCAGATTGTCGGCATGGGCCTCGCGAATGAGGATGTCGTGCTCGGCCGTCGCGTAGGCGATCAGCCGCGCCCAGGCGTCGATCGCCTCGCGATGCCGCTTCGGCGCCGAATGCCACCAGTAGCGGAGCAGGGGCTCGATATGGAGATGAAGCGACGACAGGCTGTAACGCACGTCGTTGGTGCGGCCGGTCGCGATCTTCAGGAGCGTGGCGATGTCGCGCGGCATCGGATAGGGGCGGACCGCCTCCGCCTGGATCATCCCGGCATTGCCGTAGCTGGTCTCGCGGCCCGGCTCCCTGCGGTCGACCAGCGTCACGGACCAGCCGCGCTGCTGGAGGTGCAGCGCCGCGCTCACGCCGATCATGCCGCCGCCGAGAACGATCGCGCTTTGCATCGGCAGAATTCTCCTGTCAGGCCGGCTGCGGGGCGAGCTTCGGCTGCGCCGTGTTGATGGTTGCGGCGACCACGACGGACAACGCCGTCATCGCCACGAGGAAGCCGAAGGCGGCATCGAACGATCCGGTGCCGGTCACGATGAAGCCGATGGCGACGGGTGCGACGAAGCCCGCGCTCTGGCCGCCGAGATTGACCATGCCGATCCCCGATCCGATCTGGTCGTCGCGGAGCAGCTTGGTCGGAAGCGCGATCACCGAGGCCAGCACGAAAGACTTGAAGAAGTAGACCAGCGACTGGAACACGATCAGCATCGTGATCGTCTCCGCCTTGTACATGGCGTAGAGGAAGATGCCGGTCAATGCGGAGCTGCCGATCAGCAGATATTTTTCGCGCTCGGCAAAGAACGTCGTCATCACCCAGCCGCCGCTCGCGGTCGCGATCGTCGCCATCACGAACGGGATCGGCGCCACCACGCCGACGGTCTTGAGGTCGAGCCCGCGCTGCTGGAGCAAATAGAGCGGCATCCAGGAATCCAGCCCCTTGTTGACGCAGCTGAGACCGAACCACACCACCATCAGCTGCCACAGCAGCGGATTCTTCATGAGTTCGCGCATCGGCGCACGGTTCTCGGCCTTCGCCGATGTGTCCTTGTCGCTCGCGTCCGGACGTCCCAGATAGGGGACGAAGACGAAATAGACCACCGCGAAGACGATGCCGGCAATGCCGATCGCGTTGAAGGCATGGCGCCAGCCGAGCGCGAGGATCAGCGGCGCCATGATCAGCGGCGCGACCATGCTGCCGGCATAGTTGGAAGACAGCAGCAGTGCCGACATCTTCGGCCGGCTGTCCTTCTTGAAGACTTCCGCGATGGCGCGGATGCTCGCCGGCGGGAAGCCGCCCTCGGCGATGCCGAAGATGAAGCGGATCGCGATCAGCGAGGTGAGCGACCAGGCAAGACTCGTGAACGCCGTGAACAGCGACCACATCACGATGGTGATGATCACCACATATTTCGATCCGAAGCGGTCGGAGAGCCATCCGCCCGGCACCTGCATCGCGGCGTAACCGAGGAAGAACGCGCTGATGACGATGCCGAGATCCGCGGCCTGGAGGTTGAAGTCCTTGCCGATCTGCGCCAGCGCCAGCGAGATCGCCGCGCGGTCGACATAGGAAATGCAGTAGGCGATGTAGAGCAGGACGAATGCGACGACGCTGGTCTTCCTCGGCAGTTCCGTCATGCTCGTCTCCGTTGCGCCGGCGCTGCAGCCGGGGCTGGTTTCGGGTCATTCCCAGGTTCTGGTCATTCCCAGGTGAGGAAACCGGGCGCGGCCGACAATGGCGGCGCTGCGGCGAGCCGCGCCAGGTCGGGCACCGGCCGGCACAATTGCGCATCGCCCGCGAACGCGGCCTCGATGCTCGCGGCGACCGAGAGCACGATGGCGTCGCCGCCGCGCGGGCCGACGATCTGAAGGCCGAACGGCAGGCCGGCTTCATCGAGGCCGAGCGGGATGCTGATTGCGGGATGGCCGGGGAGCGTGACGGCATAAGCGAGCGCGAGCCAGTGGAAATAGGATCTGGTCGGCACGCCGTCGATCTCGGCAGGATAGAGCTCCGACCAGGGGCGCGGGCTGAGCGTAATGGTCGGGCTGATCAGCACGTCGCAAGATTCAAAGAAGGTCTGGTAGGCGCGATAGATTCGCGTCTGCGTCGTCGTGGCGCGCGCGTGGTCCTCGAGCGTGTAGCCGAGGCCTTCCTCGACATTGGCGCGGACATTGGGGCCGAGCATGTCGGGCCGCTCTTTGTAGTTCTTGCCGTGCGTCGCCAGGAACAGGCCTGCGCGCAGCACCGCGAAGGCGTCGTCGGCGCCGGCGCAATCCGGCGTCGCTTCGCGGCAATCGGCGAAGAGCGGCGCAAGCTTGTCCACGCGGTGACGGAACACGCGCCGGACCGCCTGCTCGGTCGGGGCGAAACCGAAATCCTCGGTGAAGGCGAGGCGCAGCTTGCCGAGGTCGGCGGGGCGCGGAGCGGCCCAGCGCTCGGCGCGCGCGCGCACTTGCTCGCCGGGCAGCGTATAGGCGAGCGGATCGCGGACATCGTCGCTCGCCATCACCGACAGCATCAACGCGGTGTCGGCGACATTGCGCGCCATCGGCCCGTCGGTCGACAAATTGGACCAGCCGAACGCGCGCTTCTCGCTCGCCACGAGCCCGTAGGATGGCCGCATGCCGACGATGCCGGCGAAGCCGGCGGGATTGCGCAAGGAGCCGCCGGTGTCGGAGCCCGAGGCGAGCGGGGCCATGCCGCAGGCGAGTGCCACCGCCGAGCCGCCGGAGGAGCCGGCCGCCGAACGCATCGGATCGAACGGATTGCCGGTCGCGCCGAACACGGGATTGCGGGTGTTGCCGCCGGCCGCCCATTCCGGCGTGTTGGTCTTGCCGAAGATGATGGCGCCGGCCGCACGCAGCCGTGCGACCGAGCCCTGGTCGGAGGCCGGAACGTTGTCCTGCAGCAGCGGGCTGCCATAGGTGGTGCGCAGCCCGGCGGTGTCCTGGGTGTCCTTGATGAGAACGGGGAGCCCGTGCAGGGCGCCGCGATCCTCGCCGCGCAGGATGGCAGCCTCGGCCTGCCTGGCCGCGGCGCGTGCGGCTGCCTCGTCCAGGGTCACGACGGCGTTGACGGCAGGATTGATGGTGGCGATCCGCGACAGGCAGGAATCCAGCAGCTCGACGGGCGAGATCGCCCGGGCGGCCAGCAGACGGCGCAGCTCAACGGCGCTGGAATCGCAAAGTCCGGACAATGCCAATCCCCTTTCAAATTGTGAAAACGATTTAGCATATCGGAAAGTCAACGAGGCGCACCAATATTTGTCAGATGGAGCCATTTCTTGCACAAATACTGGCATGGCTGCCTAAAACGGGAACTTTAGGCCTCTGGAGGCCTTGCGTCCGTCCAAAAGATTAGATGGATCGGTCAACAATTTTTCTGCCGGCGTGGTAGCCTCGCGGCATGAGCGAGATCGCGACGACGCCGGAGGGCGCCAATTCCCAGCTCGGCCAATGCCTCAAGGCGGCCCGCCAGGCGCGTGGGCTGACGCTCAAGCAGGTGGCGGAGCGGACCGGAATGGCGCTCTCGACCCTGTCCAAGGTCGAGAACGGCCTGATGTCGCTGACCTACGACAAGCTTCTCCAGCTCACCTCGGGCCTGAAGATGGAGATCGCCGAGCTGTTCAATCCGGCGTCTCCGCGCCCCGTGCAGGACCGGCCGGTCACGGCGCGGCGGAGCATCAGCCGCGCCGGGCAGGGCCAGGTGATCACGACCGGGTTCTACACCTACACGTATCAATGCACCGACCTGATCGGCAAACGCATGGTGCCGATCCTGGCCGAGGTGCGCGCACGCTCGCTGAGCGAGTTCGGCCCGCTGCTGCGTCATGCCGGCGAGGAGTATTTTCTGGTGACGAGCGGACGCGTCGCCGTCCACACCGAGTTCTATGCGCCGGAGATCCTGGACGAGGGCGACGGCATCTATCTCGACAGCACCATGGGCCACGCCTACCTCAACGCCGGCGACGGGCCTGCCGCCAAGGGCGTCTGTCTCTGCACCAGCGAGGGCCCCGATCTCTATGATCAGCTCCGCCAGATCGCATCGCGCGATGTTGCGGACGATCCGCCGTCGCTCTGAAGTCGGCAAAGGCAGCGCGAAGCCAAGCGAGCGCGAAACGGAAAACGCCCGGCCAAGGCCGGGCGCTCTTGTTTTGGTGCTCGTCTTATTCTTATTCGCCGCCGCCGAAGCGGCGCGACCACCAGCCGGCGCGACGCGGTGCGGCCGATGTTTCGCTGGTCACTTGCGGCGCGGGCTCCGGAGCCGGCGGGGCAACCGGTTCAGTGGCCTGCGCAGCCGGTGTCGCCGGTTCGCTCGGGGTGCTCGACAGGAAGCTCACCTTTTCCCGGACCGTGGAGCGGCGCCGCGCGGCCTTGTCATCGGCGGGCTCTTCTTCCGCGGCGGCAGGAGCCGGCTCGTGCCGGGCCGGCGCCTCGAACGGGACTTCAGCACGCGGCTCAGGCTGGGTGACCTGAGGCTCGGCGGTGGGTTCGGCCTGCGCGATCGAGGGCGCAGCCTCGCCGCCAAAGCCGTCGAAATCAGCGACTGCGTCGGTCGCCTCCGGCGGCGCACTGGCCCCGAGCTCGTCGCCGATGGAGCCGGCGAGACCTTCCTCGTTGCCACCGCGCCGGCGGCGTCCGCCACGGCGACCGCGCCGGCGGCGGCGGTCGGCGTTGGCCTGCTGCTCGCCACGGGCGGCCTGCTCCTCGCCGTCCTCGGCGCCATCCTGCTCGGACTCGGCCTCCTCTTCGCCTTCGCCGGCCGCGATAGCCGGTTCGGGAAGGGTGGGCGGGCTGTCTTCGCGAAGCTCGCCGTCGCGCGGGCCACCACGGCCGCGACGACGCCGGCGGCGCTTGCGACCGCGCTGGCCGTCCTGCTCGGTCGCTGCATCACCGGCAGCCTGCTCTTCGGCGAGACCTTCGGTCTCCTCGGTCTCGACCTCGGATTCGGTCTCCAGATCGAACTCTTCGTCCTCGTAGGCTTCTTCGACCAGGGGCGGCGGGCTCGCTGCCGCCTGCGCCACGAGCAGCGCCTTGGCGGCTTCCAGCGTATGCACCTGCTCGCCGCGATCGATGAGATAGGCCTGCGGTCCGCTGACGCTGGGATCTGCGATGACCGCCAGCGTGACCTTGAAGCCGTTCTCGAGATCACGCAGATGGCCGCGCTTGTGGTTCAGCACGTAGAGCGCGACGTCGGTGCGGGTGCGGACCACGAGATTGTGGGTCGCGCCCTTCATCAGGATTTCTTCGAGGCCGCGCAGCAGCTGCAGCGCCACCGAGGATACCGAGCGGACATGGCCGGTGCCGCCGCAATGCGGGCAGGGATCGGTCGAGGATTCCAGCACGCTGGCGCGGATGCGCTGGCGCGACATCTCGAGCAGGCCGAAATGCGAGATGCGTCCGACCTGGATGCGCGCGCGGTCCTGCCTCAGGCAATCGGACAGCTTGCGCTCGACCGCACGGTTGTTGCGCTTCTCGTCCATGTCGATGAAGTCGATGACGATCAGGCCGGCGAGGTCGCGCAGGCGAAGCTGGCGGGCGACCTCTTCGGACGCCTCCAGATTGGTCTTGAGCGCGGTGTCCTCGATATGGTGCTCGCGGGTCGAGCGTCCGGAGTTGACGTCGATCGAGACCAGCGCCTCGGTCTGGTTGATCACGATGTAGCCGCCAGAGCGCAGCTGCACGGTCGGCGAGAACATCGCATCCAGCTGGCTCTCGACGCCCATGCGTGAGAACAGCGGCTGGCCGTCGCGATACTGCTTCACCGCGCCGACATTGGCGGGCATCAGCATCTTCATAAAGTCACGCGCCTCGCGGTAGCCGGAGTCGCCGGCAACCGAGATCTCGTCGATCTCCTTGTTGTAGAGGTCGCGCAGCGAGCGCTTGATCAGCGAGCCTTCCTCGTAGACGAGGGTCGGGGCCTGCGACTTCAGCGTGAGGTCGCGCACCGTCTCCCACATCCGGATCAGATATTCGAAGTCGCGTTTGATCTCGGGCTTGGTGCGGGCGGCGCCTGCCGTGCGCAGGATGATGCCCATGCCCTCGGGCACGTCGAGATCCTGCACCACTTCCTTGAGGCGCGAGCGATCCTGCGCGCTGGTGATCTTGCGGCTGATGCCGCCGCCACGCGCGGTGTTGGGCATCAACACGGCATAGCGGCCGGCGAGCGACAGATAGGTCGTCAGCGCCGCGCCCTTGTTGCCGCGCTCTTCCTTGACGACCTGCACCAGCATCACCTGGCGGCGCTTGATGACTTCCTGGATCTTGTACTGGCGGCGCGGACGGAAGGTGCGCTCCGGAACTTCCTCGAGCACGTCGTCACCACCGACGGATTCGACGACTTCATCTTCGGCTTCCTCGCCGTCCTCGTCCTCGTCGTCTTCGTCCTCCTCGGACTCCTGATGACGAGCCTCGGTGATTTCGCCGGCGGCGTACACGGCGTCGGCCGGTTCAGCGGCTGACGTCACGGCTTCGGCGAGAGCCTCGGCGTGCGCCTCGGAAGCGTGAGCTTCGAAGGCTTGAGCTTGGAAGGTTTGAGATTCCTGGGGCTCGGCAGCGGTCTCGGTCGCGAACGCGGGCTCGGCGCCGATTGCCGCGACAGGCGCGGGCGTCTCGGCGGCATGATCATGGTCGTGATGATCGTGCTCGCCGTCATGACCATGGTCGTGATGATCGTGAGCGTGATGGTGATCGTCATCATGGGCATGATGATCGTCGTGATCATGGTCTCCATGATCGTGGTCGTGATGATCGTGGCCTTCGTGCTCGCCATGATGTTCCGCGTCGGCGTGCAGATGCTCGCCTTCGTGCGAAACGCCCTCGGCGTGCTCCGGCAGCGCCCCGCCCTCGACCGGCTGCGCCGCGGCATCGGCGCCTTCGACGATTTCGCTGCGGACGCGTTCGCCCTGACCGCGGCGGCGGGCGTTGCGGTGGCGCGAGCGGCGGCGGCCGTGGGAGCGGTTCTCGGTCTCTTCCTCGGCCTCGCGATGGGCCTGTTCTTCGGCCTCGATCAGCGCCTGCCGGTCGGCAACCGGGATCTGGTAGTAGTCGGGGTGGATTTCGCTGAAGGCGAGGAAGCCGTGGCGGTTGCCGCCATATTCGACGAAAGCGGCCTGGAGCGAGGGTTCGACCCTGGTGACCTTGGCGAGGTAGATGTTCCCGCGCAGTTGCTTGCGTTGCGCGGTCTCGAAATCAAACTCTTCGACGCGATTGCCGCGGACCACGACGACCCGGGTCTCTTCCGGGTGGGTGGCATCGATCAACATCTTGTTGGGCATGTCTTAACTCTTGGCGGCGGCGGGCGCGATCGACCGTGGGCGCCAAGAGCGCTGCCGGGTGACGCGACGGTCCACCTGATTCGGGGGTGAGGGGAAGGCCGAAACACCGTCTCTCGCACCTTGCCGAACCGGAAGCTTCAGGACCAAAGCGGCGCGCGGGATTTTCACTCCGCAGCGTCGCGAATGGTCCTTCAGATTTCGTCGGCACAGTCTGGCGCATCAAGCGTCGGCCCGTATGAAACACTGGGCGGCGAGGCCGCCCTTCAATCAGTTGCTGCTGGCCAGGCATGGCGCGAGCGCGCTCGCCTTGGGATTACGAACCGCTCCCCTGGGATTAAGGGACCGGGTAACGGGTCACGCCGCTGTCAGAACCGTCCCGGAAACACAGCGGTATCCGGAGACCGTCCGCCGCCGGTACTTGCCCCGCTCCACCTCGCTGCCGCGCACCGCGCTGGTCTTAGAGGAGAGCGGAAAAACGCTGGAATTCCCGAACCTTGGGATTTCCGGCGCTGCACCGGGGGCTGAATGCGACACAACCGGAAATATCGGCCGTCAGCATTCCGTACATACGTGGAATGGGGCAACCGTGCAAGGGAGCGTCGCACGGCGGTCACAGTCAGCGAGTTTCGCGCGTCTGCCATTAAGGATCGTTTAACCCTGTGGTTCTATTGCGTTAAAAAGGCTGCTCGGAGGCACGGAATCGGTGGCGAGCCGCGCAAATCAAAGGGTGTTGCTGGGATGTGCGCTGCTGTGCGCCGCGGCATTGCCGTGTGCTGATTCCACGCGTCTGAAGGCCGCGGAGAGCCCGCCGCAACCCTCTGTTGCAGCAGCGAATTTTCCAGTCGCCTCGGCCGCCCGGCTGGCCGGTGACGGCAAGCAGACCCGCTTCATCCTCGACATCGACCAGGCCGTGACCTTCCGCGCCGTCACGTTGGCCGACCCGTATCGGGTGGTGGTCGACGTCCCCCAGGTCAGTTTTCAACTCCCCGCCGGCACGGGTTCCGGAGGACGGGGACTGGTGAAGGCCTTCCGCTACGGGCTGGTGATGCCCGGCGGCTCCCGAATCGTGTTCGACCTGACCGGCCCGGCCAAGATCGCCAATTCCTACGTGCTGGAGGCCGCCAACGGCCAGCCGGCCCGGCTCGTGCTCGAGCTGGAAGAGGTCGACCGCGCGGCCTTCGTGCCGTCGCTCACTCCGGAAAACCGCCCGGAACTGCGGCCCGCGATCGCCGATCCGCCGCCTGCAACAACGGTTCCGGCATCCGCGGCCCCTGACGCAGGGCAGCAGAAGGCCGATGGCCGCGCGGTGGTCGTGATCGACCCCGGCCATGGCGGCATCGACAACGGCACGCAGTCGGGCGGCGAGAGCGAGAAGAACCTGGTGCTGGCCTTCGGCCTGGCGCTGCGCGACCGGCTGGAAAAGACCGGCAAGTACCGCGTGGTGATGACACGGGACGACGACACTTTCATCCCGCTCAACGACCGGGTCAAAGTCGCGCGCGGTCTCAAGGCGGCGTTGTTCGTCTCGATCCACGCCGACGCGCTGCCGCGCGCCGAGGGAGACGCGCAGGGCGCCACCATCTACACGCTGTCCGACAAGGCCTCCGACGCCGAGGCGCAGCGACTGGCGGATGCGGAAAATCGCGCGGACGCGATCGCAGGCTTTAACCTTGCGGAGGAGCCGACGGATGTCGCCGACATCCTGATCGACCTCACCCAGCGGGAAACCCGCACCTTTTCAAGCCGTTTTGCACGGCTGTTGATGGGCGAAATGAAGTCGACGGTGCGCATGCACAAGCATCCCCTGAAGTCGGCCGGCTTCCGCGTCCTGAAGGCGCCCGATGTGCCCTCGGTGCTGGTCGAGATCGGCTACGTCTCCAACAAGGGGGACCTCGAGCACCTGGTCTCGGAGGGCTGGCGGTCGCGTGCCGTGGGTTCGATGGCGCAGGCCATTGACGGCTTCCTGGCCAAGCGGATGGCCACAGCAGGGCCTTCGACAGGGCCTTC
The DNA here is from genome assembly GCF_024519855.1 of Bradyrhizobium sp. Bra78. Taxonomy (NCBI): domain Bacteria; kingdom Pseudomonadati; phylum Pseudomonadota; class Alphaproteobacteria; order Hyphomicrobiales; family Nitrobacteraceae; genus Bradyrhizobium; species Bradyrhizobium sp. Bra78. Next base: position 86,650 of record NZ_JALJRE010000005.1, read on the forward strand.
GAATTGAAAGGGTTTTTCCGTTCCGCCGCAAAAGCCCTAGTTTGGCCACAGCGGGCGCTTTATAAAAACGCCGCAGGGGGTTCCGGAATCGGCGAGAATCCCGTTCGGCAAGCGTCTTAAGTCCGGCACTGATATGATTGCGTAGGCCGGTGAGTTCGCGACGTGACATGGACGCCGGTTTTGCGTCCAGGCTGATCTTGATGTGATCTTGGGCTGATCCAGGGATTGAACGGATAAACAGATAATGCGCTTGCTTGTGCGGTTCATGGGCTTCCTGTTCGCCGCGGGAACAGTGGTGTTCCTTGTTGGTGTCGGGGCCGTGGCAGGCCTGATCTGGCATTTCTCCAAGGACTTGCCGGACTACTCTCAGCTTCAGGATTACGAGCCGCCGGTGATGACCCGCGTGCACGCGGTCGACGGCTCGCTGCTCGGCGAATACGCCAAGGAGCGGCGGCTTTACCTGCCGATCCAGGCGGTGCCGAAGCTCGTGATCAACGCGTTCCTCGCAGCCGAAGACAAGAATTTCTACGAGCATGGCGGCATCGACTACACCGGCATGGCGCGCGCCGGCCTGGTCTATCTCCAGAACTACGGCTCCAACCGCCGTCCGCAGGGTGCTTCGACGATCACCCAGCAGGTAGCCAAGAATTTTCTCCTGACCAATGAGGTCTCCTTCGCCCGCAAGATCAAGGAAGCCTTGCTGGCGATGCGCATCGAGAAGACCTACTCGAAGGACAAGATCCTCGAGCTGTATCTGAATGAAATCTATCTGGGCCTTGGCGCCTACGGCATCGCGGCCGCGTCGCTGGTTTATTTCGACAAGTCCGTGAACGAGCTGACCGTCGCCGAAGCGTCTTATCTCGCGGCGCTGCCGAAGATGCCCGCGACGCTGCATCCGGTCCGCAACCGTGACCGCGCCATCGAGCGCCGCAACTACGTGATCGACCGCCTGCTGGAGAACGGCTGGATCAAGCAGGCCGACGCCGATAAGGCGCGCAAGGAGCCGCTGGTCGTCACCAGCCGTTCCAACGGCGCTCACACCTTCGCCGGCGAGTATTTCGCCGAGGAAGTGCGCCGCGACATCTTCGAGCGCTACGGCGAGAAGAAGCTTTACGAGGGCGGTCTCTCTGTCCGCACCACGCTCGATCCGAAGATCCAGGTCATGGCGCGCAAGACCATGGTCGCCGGCCTCGTCAATTATGACGAGCAGCAGGGCTATCGCGGCGCCATGAGCAAGCTCGATATTTCGGGCGATTGGGGCGTGAAGCTCGCCGAGATCAAGTCGCTGTCCGACATCTCGCCATGGCGCATGGCGGTGGTGCTGGAGACCAGCGACCAGTCGGCGCGCATCGGCTTCCAGCCGAGCCGCGAGCTCGGCGGCGCCGTGAGCAAGCAGCGCGAGACCGGCCTCATCACGCTCGACGGCATCAAATGGGCAAAGGCGGCCTCGGGGGCCACGAAGGGCAGGGCGGCGAGTGCGGTGTCGCAGGTGCTCCAGCCCGGCGACGTGATCTATGCCGATCCGCTTTACAAGGACGGTCAGCCCGTCGAGGGCCAGTACCGGCTGCGTCAGATTCCCGAAGTGTCCGGCGCGATGGTGGTGATGGACCCCTGGACCGGCCGCGTGCTCGCGATGGTCGGCGGCTTCTCGTTCGACCAGAGCCAGTTCAACCGCGCCACGCAGGCCTATCGGCAGCCCGGTTCGTCGTTCAAGCCGATCGTCTATTCGGCCGCGCTCGACAACGGCTATACGCCCTCGACGGTCGTGCTCGACGCGCCGATCGAAATCGACCAGGGCCAGGGCGCCGGCGTGTGGCGGCCCGAAAACTTCTCTTCCGGCAAGTTCCAGGGGCCGGTGACGCTGCGCAACGCGCTGCGGCAGTCGCTCAACACCGTGACGGTGCGCCTCGCGCAGGACATCGGCATGCCGCTGATCGGCGAATATGCCCGCCGCTTCGGCGTCTATGACGAGCTGCCGAACTACCTGTCGTACGCGCTCGGCGCCGGCGAGACCACGGCGATGCGCATGGTCACGGCCTATTCGATGCTCGCCAATGGCGGCCGCCGCGTGAAGCCGACCCTGATCGACCGCATCCAGGACCGTTACGGCCACACCATCTTCAAGCACGACCAGCGCGAATGCCGTGGCTGCGACGCGCCCGGCGGCTGGAAGAACCAGCCCGAGCCGCAGCTGATCGACCGCCGCGAGCAGGTGCTGGATTCGATGACGGCCTATCAGATCACCGAGCTGATGGAGGGCGTGGTCCAGGCCGGTACCGCGACCGTGGTCAAGGCGGTCGGCAAGCCGATCGCCGGCAAGACCGGCACCACCAACGAGGCCAAGGACGCCTGGTTCGTCGGCTTCTCGCCCGACATCGCCGTCGCCATCTACATGGGCTACGACAAGCCGCGTCCGCTCGGCAAAGGTAACGCCGCGACCGGCGGCCATCTCGCGGCCCCCATCGCGCGCGACTTCCTTCAGCTCGCGCTCGCCGACAAGCCCGCGGTTCCGTTCAAGGTGCCGGCGGGCATCAAGTTGGTTCGCGTCGTCGCCAAGACCGGCATGCGCGCCGGACCGGGCGAGACCGGCGGAACCATCCTCGAGGCCTTCAAGCCGGGCACGGCGCCGCCGGATAATTACTCAGTCATCGGCGTTGCCGATGCCGACGGCCGCATGCCGGCATCGCAGCAGCAGCAGCCCGATTCCGGCTTCTTCATGCGGCCGGGCACCGGCGGCTTGTACTAAGGCCTGGGACAAGAGGGGCCTTCTTCGCCGCGGCGGTTGCGCTTTGCAGCCGCCGCCGCTACATCCCGTTGCAATCAGACGCGGAAACATTTCCGTGAGACCAGAGAACGACATGCGCGCCGAAATCGAACGGTTGGTAGAAGAGATCAAGCAGTCTGTCGGGCTGCTGAGGAGGCATCTTTGACGTCGAGAAATCGACGGCGCGCCTCGCTGAGCTGAACAAGCTCGCAGAAGATCCCAACCTCTGGAACGATCCCCAGAAAGCCCAGAAGCTGATGCAGGAGCGCACCTCGCTCGAGGATTCGCTCTCCGGCATCGGCAAGGTCGAGCAGGAGCTCGAAGACGACATCGGCATGATCGAGCTCGGCGAGGCCGAGGGCGATACGGGGGTCGTTGCTGAAGCCGAGGCTGCACTCAAGAACCTGAAGAAGGAAGTGGCGCGGCGCGAGCTCGAGGCGCTGCTGTCGGGCGAAGCCGACCGCTTCGATTCCTATCTGGAAGTCCATGCCGGCGCCGGCGGCACCGAGAGCCAGGACTGGGCGCAGATGCTGCTGCGCATGTACACGCGCTGGGCCGAGACCCACGGGTTCAAGGTCGAGTTCCTCGAAGAGTCCGAGGGCGAAGAGGCCGGCATCAAGTCGGCGACGATCCAGGTCTCCGGCCACAATGCCTATGGCTGGCTGAAGACGGAGGCCGGCGTGCATCGCCTCGTGCGCATCTCGCCGTTCGATTCCAACGCGCGGCGGCACACGTCTTTCTCCAGTGTGCAGGTGTTCCCCGTCATCGACGACAGCATCAAGATCGACATCAAGGAATCCGACGTTCGTACCGACACCATGCGCTCCGGCGGTGCCGGCGGTCAGCACGTCAACAAGACCGAATCCGCGGTGCGTCTGACCCATATCCCGACCGGTGTCGCGGTGGTCTGTCAGGCCGGCCGCTCCCAGCACAAGAACAAGGCGCAGGCCTGGGACATGCTGCGCGCGCGTCTCTATGAAATCGAGCTCAAGAAGCGCGAGGAGAAGGCCGCTGCCGACCAGGCCGCCAAGACCGATATCGGCTGGGGCCACCAGATCCGCTCGTACGTGCTGCAGCCCTACCAGATGGTGAAGGATCTGCGCACGGGCGTGCAGACCTCCGACACGTCGGGCGTGCTCAATGGCGAGCTCGACGACTTCATGGCCGCGACGCTGGCGCAGCGCGCCTTCGGCACCACGACCGGCGACATCGAGGACGTGGACTGATCATGCCCCGTGTCGCCTTCATCGGATTGGGGCGCATGGGTCACGGCATGGCCGGCCGCTATCTCGATGCCGGCTTCACGGTGACGCTGTGGAATCGCAGCAAGGCCAAGGCCGAGGATTTGATCGCGCGTGGCGCGCATTGGGCGACATCACCTGAAGATGCCGCGATCGACGCCGACGCCGTCGTGACCATGGTTGCCGATGACGAAGCCTCGCGCGCGGTCTGGCTGGGGCCGAAGGGCGCGGCCAAGACGGCCAAGGCCGGTACCATCGCGATCGAATGCTCCACAGTCTCCTATGATCATGCCCGCGAGATGGGCCGCGAGCTCAACGCGCGCGGGCTGATCTACATCGACTGCCCCGTGACGGGATTGCCGGATGCGGCAGCGAGCGGAAAGCTGACGCTGCTGGTCGGCGCCAACGCGGCTGACCTCGATCGCGCGCGGCCCTATCTCGAGCCAATCGGCTCGACCATCCGCCATTTCGGACCAGTTGGCGCCGGCACGGTCTACAAGCTGATCAACAATCTGATGGGAGCGATCCAGATCGCAGGCCTGGCCGAGGGCCTTGCGATCGCCGAGCAGGCCGGCCTCGACATGAACCTCGTGCTGGAATCGATCCAGGCAGGCGTCGCCGCAAGCCCGCAGGTTCAGCGTCATTCCAAGCGCATGGTTACCCGCGATTTTTCCGGTGCAACGTTCACGGCGGCGCTGCGGCACAAGGATGCCGCCTATGCCGTGAAGCTCGCAGAGAGCCTGCTGGCAGCCAAGCCGCTGGTCTCCCGCGCCGCAGTGGAGGCCTACGCGCAAGCGAAGGCCGCGATGCCCGACGACGACGAAGGCAAGATGATCGAGCTGGTGTCGCGGCCGAAGAAGCCGTCCTAGCGCGGACCTCCCAAATCCCCGGAAATCGGGTGGCGACTCCCGACGCGCTGTTCTAGGCCGGAGGTCTGACCGGAATTTGGACGCCATGCTCCCGAACGACAACCGGATCGATGCGCGCGACGGGGCGCTGCTCGCCGTGCTCTCGGTGCTCTGGGGCGGGTCGTTCTTCTTCAACGGCGCGGCGCTGCGGGAATTGCCGCCGCTGACGCTGGTGTTTGCTCGCGTTGCGCTGGGTGCGGTCATTCTCCTGCCGCTGCTTCGCATGCAGGGGATCGGCTTTCCCAAGGACATGAAGAGCTGGACAGCGTTTGCCACGATCGGGCTGTTCAACAACGTCGTCCCGTTCTCGCTGATCGTGATCGGGCAGACTTTCATTCCGAGCGGGCTGGCGTCGGTTTTGAATGCGACCACGCCGCTGTTCACGGTGATGGTGATGGCCGCGGCGGGTGAGGAGGCCTTGCAGATGCGGCGCGTCGCCGGCGTGGCGCTGGGCCTCGCCGGCGTGATCGTTCTGCGGGGGTGGGGCATCGAGACGAGGCCGGGGCAGGGGCTCGGCATCCTGCTCTGCCTGGGCGGCGCCCTCAGCTACGGCTTTGCAGCGCTGGCGGCGCGGCGGCTGTTGAAGGATTCGCCACCGCTTGGGACGGCGACGTTTCAGCTGATGGCGTCGACGGTGATGATGGCGGTGGTCGCCGGCGCAATGGAGCAGCCGTGGCGCCTTCCGATGCCGGGCATAGCGACATGGTTCGCCGTGCTTGGCCTTGCCGGCCTGTCGACGGCGCTCGCCTATATCGTCTTCTTTCAGATCCTGCGGCGCTCGGGCGCAACCAATGTCATGCTGGTGACGCTGTTCATTCCCGTCACCGCCATTCTGCTGGGATGGCTGGTGCTGGGTGAGCCGATCTCGACTCGTGAGATCGCGGGCGCGATCGTCATCGGCAGCGCGCTGCTCGTGATCGACGGGCGCGTTCTGAACCTGCTGCGGCGCGGCGCGTAGGTTCCGGAGTCGCGTTTCACCTCGCGGAAAATCGCGGCGCTTGCCAGCCGCAGGCGAGCTTGCGACACTCTCCGCAAAACAAGACGATAAAACACAGGGGAGAGAACGATGCCGGGTCGTCGCGAAAACCTTGCTGCCCTCGCCATGCTTGCTGCCGGCGTGCTCGTCACGACACCGGCCTCGGCGCAGAAGAAGTACGACCCCGGAGCCACCGATACCGACATCAAGATCGGCAACATCATGCCCTATAGCGGGCCGGCGTCGTCCTATGGCGTGATCGGAAAGACCGAGGCCGCCTTCTTCAACATGATCAACGACCAGGGCGGCATCAACGGGCGCAAGATCAATTTCATCAGCTATGACGACGCCTATTCCCCGCCGAAGGCGATCGAGCAGGCGCGCAAGCTGGTCGAGAGTGACGAAGTCCTCTTGATATTCCAGCCGCTCGGCACGCCCTCGAATTCGGCGATCATGAAATACATGAACGCCAAGAAGGTGCCGCAGCTCTTCGTCGCCTCCGGCGGCACCAAGTTCGGCGACCCCAAGAACTTTCCCTGGACCATGGGATTCCAGCCGAACTATCAGAGCGAGGGCCGGATCTACGCAAAATACATCCGCGACAATTTTCCAAACGGCAAGATCGCGGTGTTCTGGCAGAACGACGATGCTGGCAAGGACCAGTTCAAGGGCTTGAAGGACGGGCTCGGCGACAAGGCCGGCATGATCATCGCCGACAAATCCTACGAGGTCAGCGACCCCTCGATCGACTCGCAGATCGTCGCCCTGCACGATTCCGGCGCCGACATCTTCTTCTCATGGGCTGCGCCGAAAGGTTCGGCGCAGGCGATCCGGAAAGTCGGCGAGCTCGGCTGGAAACCAAAATTCTTCCTGGCCAACACCGCGACCTCGGTCGCCTCGGTGCTCAAACCGGCCGGGCTCGACTATTCCAAGGACATCATCTCGACCGTTTATCTCAAGGACCCGACCGATCCGACCTGGGACAAGGATCCGGCGGTGGTGAAATGGCGCGAATTCATGGACAAATATTACCCTGACGGCGACAAGGCCAATTCCAACAATGTTTACGGCTATGTGCAGGCCGAGGCGATGGCGCAGGTGTTGAAGCAGTGCGGCGACAACCTCACCCGCGAGAACGTCATGAAGCAGGCCGCGAACCTGAAGGACTTTCACACCGACCTGATGCTGCCCGGTGTCATGGTCAACACCTCGCCCGACGACTACTTCCCGATCGAGCAGATGCAGCTGATGCGCTTCAACGGGCAGGCCTGGGAGCTGTTCGGCGACGTCATCACCGGCGAGGTCGGCCACGAGCGCGGCCAGTAGTCAGGACTGGGCCCTGGCTTTCACCTTCAGTGCCATACCGCCGGCCACGCCGACGCCCAGCACATACATCCAGCCCTCGTGGAAATCGAACAGATGCGAGTTCAGCAGTGAGCTCGCGATGTTCTGCACAACGACCACGAGGCCGATCCAGGCCGCAATTCCGTCGCCAGTGAACAGGCGAAAATGTGCGATCCACATCGCGTAGAGCAGAACCACGCCGAGGAGGCCCCACTGGACGGCGACGTTGAGGGTCTGGTTATGCGGATTGCTGACGATTTCGGTATCGAGGGCGTTGTCGCCGACAGCCGCACGTTCGAACTGCCGCTTGATCGATCCCGTGCCGTGTCCCACCAGAGGTGCCTCGGCAAAGGCATGAAGCGACTTGCGCCAATAGGTCAGCCGCTGGGCCGTTGAGGCGCGGTTGATGTCTTCGTGGCCGTGGCGGTATTCGACGGCGATGTCCGTGATGCGCTGGCGCAGATAGGGCGACGCCGTCCAGGCCAGCGCGCTCGCGGCGACCGTGCCCGCGAGCAGCACCAGCGCCGCGCGCCGGCCCAGATGCCTCCACGCGAACAGGGCGAGCAGCACCGCGATGCAGAGCAGCGCCGTGCGGGCGGCGGCGACGAACGCCATGTTGGTGACGAACAGCAGGATCAGCGCCAGACAGGCGGCGGTCGCGGCCGGCTTGCCGCGGCGCCAGTAATTCAGCGCGGGCAGCGCCAGCTCAGACGCACAAAGCGTGAATTCCTGGCTCTGGTCGATGTAGTTCTTGACGGGAACGCCTGATGACGCCGTCGCGGTGAGCTTCCAGGCGGGATCGAGCAGCACGATCCAGGAGTAGACCGCGAGCAGCGCGCAGGAGGCGAGAAAGGCGAGGCCCACCCGGAAGCCGCGTTCCGATCGGCTGAAATGGTAGAGCAGGGGAGGAACGAGCGCGAGCTTTGCGACCGGCTTGATCGCATGCAGCCGGTCGGCCCACGCACCGTCCGACCAAAGCGTGCCGAGAAGCGCGAGCAGCACCAGGGCGAAGGGCAAGGCCAGCGCTGGCTGCACGAGCTTGCGCGCATAGTCGCGCCAGTCGATGGTCGGCGTCACCGCAAGCAGCCAGAGCCCGACGAAGATCGAAGGCGCCGTGGTGGACCATGGCAGCGACGCCGCGATCAGGACGGCCAGCATATCGGCGGCCCGGATCAGCGTGGCCGGGTTGCGCCAGGTCTGCCACCGACTGTGCCCGCCGTGCCGATCGGCAGGACCGGGCCACATCGCGGTTTCGGCGGTCATCTCTATGACGCGAGCTGCTCGGCGACGAGGCTCTCGGCGGCCGCCTGATGCCCGAGGAAGTCGCGGGCCTGGGTCTCGTAGCCGTAACGCTCGGCAAGCTCGTGCCACAGCGCCCGGATCCTGCCGCGGCACTCATCCTGCCGCGTCAGCACGCGGGTGACGGAGGCCGCGATGGAGTCGGTCGAGAACGGGTCGAAATAATCGGCGAGCTCGCCTGCGACCTCGCGGAAGACGGCGATGTCAGAGCACAGCACCGGCGTGTTCGCGGCCAGCGCCTCGATGATCGGCACGCCAAAGCCTTCGGCGAAGCTCGGCATGATCAGCCCGTGCGCCTCCGCGATCAAAACCGCTTTTTCCTGCTCGTCGACATAGCCGGCGAAGCGGACGTTTTGCGGCAGATTGCGCATCCGGCTGATCTGGCCGGCATGGCCGATCACGACGAGATCGGCCTGGGGCACGCCACGGAAGGCACGGATGACGGTAGCGACGTTCTTGCGCGGCTCGTTCGACACAATGACGACGAAGCTCGGCCGCCCCGGACGCCCCGACGGGGCTGGGAGGTGCAGGACATCCGGGGCGTCGAACCGGGTGCGGGGATACACGACCCGCGCCGGTAGGTGCGCAAATTGCGGCAACAGTTCCCTGAACCGCATCATGCTGTAGTTTGAAACGAAGGCGAGCTCGTCGGCCTGCCGCAGGCTGGTGAGGAGCCGCGACAGGAACAGCCGCGTCGCGACGTCGCTGAGCTTGAGGTCGGTGAGCGGCAGCAAATCGTGGACGACGCAGATCACCTTGGCGTTCGGCCTACGCTTGATCGCCACCCGGGTCGGAGTGTCCACGACGATGACGTCGTAGTCGCGGGCGTCGACGCGCGGCGGCGGCAGCAGGAAGAAGGCCGAGGAATCTTGATAGCTGTAGAAGCCGGGCTCGAGCTGGAACTCGTCGAATAGCTCGAGATGGCGCAGGTCCGGCGGGACGTATTCGAGCGCCGCGGTCTTGTTCTCGATCAGCCGCGCATTGAGCCCACGCAGCCCGATTGCGCGCAGGAAGCAGAGGACATAGTCCCACGACACCGACATGGAGGCCCTGTGGCGCAGCCAATCGAGTGTGCGCCGCAGGCCATTGCGCGCCAGCGGCTCACCCATGTTGATCTCGTCGAGGTAGCGGTACAGGACGAGCAATTCGATGTTGCGTGACTGGGCCGAAAACAGCTTCGTGCGCCGCTCGCGCCGGCGGAGCTTGCGATAGCGCCGGCTGGTCTCCACCAGCAGCGTCAGCTCATGGCCTTCGGCCGCGAGCGAGCGCATCAATTCGCGCGTGAAGTGGAAGATGCCGCGCTTGTGGTTGGGCTCGCCCAGCGCTTCGGAGACGACAAGGATGTTCTGTTTCATGCGCGTTTCTCGCAAAGCTCGAAGGTGTGCGTGGCCGGCGGCTCGACCGTCACGGTCGAGGCGATGCGGCCATGATCGAGATTGATGATGCTGGTGCAGGTGCGGCGCAGCAGCGGCTGGTCGTGCGAGGCGATGATCACGATCGCCGCCTGCGACACGAGGTTCAACAGCCGCTCCTGTGCCTTCTCCGCAAAATGCTCGTCGACGACGCTGAGCCATTCGTCCAGCAGCAGGATGTCGGCCGGAAATGCGGTGGCGGTCGCGAACAGCACCCGCATCAGCATGCCCGAGGAGAACATTCGCAGCGGCAACCGCTGCATGCGCGCCTCGAGCTCGGTGAATGCCCAGATATCGTCGATGACGCTGCGGGTCGGCTTGCGGCCGCTGATACGCAGCAGCAGCGCGATATTGTCCTCCGCCACGAAATCCAGGTTGACGCCGGCGTTGAGGCCGAGCAGGGGCACGACGTTGCCCTGGACCGCGATGCTGCCGCTGCTCGGCGGATAGACGCCGGCGATCAGGCGCAGCAGCGTCGACTTGCCGGAGCCGTTGGGCCCGGCAAGCCCGATGCGGGCGCCGGCTTCGGCCTCGATCGTGACGTTGTCGACGGCGCGGATGATCCGCATCTCGCCCGGCTCGCGGATGAAGTGCCCGAGCAGCCGCCGCTTCAGCGAGAAGTCGTAGGCGCCGTAGAGTGGATAGTCGAGACAGATGTTGCGAAGGCTGATCGAGACCATGCGTCAGATCCAGAATGCGGCTTTGCGCAGGTGGACCAGCGTCAGGACGCTCGCAACGATCAGCAGCGCCAGCGCGACGAGGACGTAGACGATGCTGGTGGGATCGATATGTCCGCCCGCGAGCGGCTCGCGCCACACCGCGAACAGATGCGTCAGCGGATTGAGCCGCATCACGGTCGAGCGGTGGTTGATCATGTCCGACGACCAGATGATCGGCGAGGCGAGAAAGGCCAGCATCAAGGTGGATTCGATGATCGGCTTGAGGTCGCGGTAGCGCGTCGCCATGGCGCCGAGGACGAGGCTGAGAGCGAAGGTGCACGCCACGAACAGCAGGAGGCCGGGCAGCGCCGCCAGTGCGTGAGAGAGATCGTGCGGCGACAGGATCAGCCACAGCGCCAGCGGCACGCAGGCGTTATGCAGCGCGAACAGCGCCTGGCGGAACGTGCATTGCAGGAGGAAGATGACCGGCGGCAGCGCCCGGTCGCGGATCAGGCTCGCGGAGTTCTGGAGCGCCGTGGTCGCATCGAGCACCACGCTGTTGAGGAAGGTCCAGGCCGTCATCGACAGTGCCAGCATCGGCAGGCGTGCCAGCATGTTGGCGTTCGACATCTGCCCGATCACCGAGCCCAGCACCGCGACCACGATCGCCATCTGGAGCGACATCCAGAACGGGCCGAGCAGCGAGCGCACGTAGCGGTGGCGCATGTCGGACCAGGCCAGCGCCGCCGCGATCCGGACGGTGTCCAGCCAGCCGGTCGCCTGCGGCGGCTCTGCGATTGCCGATCGCTCCTCGCTCGGGGCGGCGACGGCGTCGCGGTAGACGGCTTCCATGCCCTGCCTGAAGGCCGTGGCCGAATAGCGGGTGAGGGCGCGCGTCCGCGCCGAAAGGCCCATGCAGCGGCGGCGCTCGGGGTCGCGGATCAGGGTGTCGATGGCCTCACCCAGCTTCTCGGCATCGCCGGGCGGCACGGTGATCGCCTCCATGCCGTGGCGGGCGACGCGCGGCACCGCGGTGTCGAGCGCCGTGTTCACGACCGGACGGCCGGCGGCCATGGCCTCGAGCTGGGCGAGGCCGAAGGTCTCTGCATTGGTGACCGACGGCATCACGAAAACGTCGGCGAGGCACATCAGCTTGATGCGTTCGCAATCGTTGACCGAGCCGAGCAGGCGGACACGGTTGCCGAGGCCGAGATCCAGGATCAACTGCTGGAGCGGCGACCGCTCGGCGCCCTCGCCGATGATCCAGACCTCGAAACTGTGCGCGGCAGCGGCGCGGATCAGTACGTCGAAACCCTTGTAGGGCACGAGCCGGCCGCAGGCGAGCACCAGCCGGCCGCGATCGTTGACATGGTGCGGCTCGATCTTCGGCCAGTCGTAACCTGAGGTGTCGATGCCGAACGGCACGACGTGGCATTTGTCCTCGAACTCGCGCAGCGACGGCGTGTTGTCGACCAGCACGTGGTCCGAGACGATGATCGCCTTGGCGCGGCGCAGCGTCCGCCGCATCAGGGGTTCGATGAACCAGCGCAGGCCGGCATGGGTGACGATGTCGGCGTGCCAGTGCACCACCAGCGGCCGGTTGCGACCGAACCCGAAGGCGAAGACGAGATCGGCGAGCGGGAAGGGGGCGTGGAGCGCGAGCAGGTCGTGCTCGGCGATCTTGCGCCACAGCCGCCAGGGATAGGTGGGCGCGGCCGGAAGCGACAACAGATTGCCGAACGAGCGGACGCGCTCGACCTGCACGCCGTTGACGACGATGTCGCGCGGAGCTGCCGACCGGGAGCAGACCAGCACGGCTGAGGCGAAGGCGTCCTTCAGGCTCGCGCAGATGTCGCGGATCACCGTGAGCGTGCCGCCGAACAGGTCGGGATAGTAGATCTTGAAGATGTGCAGCACCGACGGACGGCGCGGGGTTTCGCTGGTGTGATGCATGATGGCGTCAGCCTGCGAGAAGGGCTGCGACGAACGGTGCGGCCAGCACCGATAAGAAGATCACGCCGCGCAGCAGCGCCGGCAGCATCGGCTCGATAGCGCAATGTCGCCGTCCGGGAACCGGCACGGCATGCAGCGAACTGGAAATGCGGACCAAGCGGTCAGCCATGGGTGTGAGTCCCTTTACGTCGCGCCCCTCAGTGGCGTCTGGTATATGTGGGAAAAATTACCACGTCAATCGCGAAGTAGAAAAAAGTGGGATTGTGTCCCACGCGGGGCTTCGATACAATTCAGACATGAATGCCAAGCCCGGGTCCAAAGCAGCGGCTCCACAGCCGAATGCCGCCGCGAAGCTGCACGCGCCGCTGGCGCGGCTGCTGCGCCCGCTCGTGCGGCTCTGCATTCGCAGCGGCATGACGTTTCCGGCGCTGGCGCAATTGCTCCGCGAGCTGTTCGTCAACGTCGCCGAGCACGATTTCGCCCTGGAGGAGAAAGAGCAGACCGACAGCCGTGTCAGCCTGCTCACCGGAATCCACCGCAAAGAGGTGGCGCGGCTGCGCGGCGCCGGCGCGCCCGTGCACGAGGCACCGGCCGCATTGTCGCTTACGAGCGCGGTGATCGCGCGCTGGATCGCCGCACCCGAATTCACCGATGCGAAGGGCGAGCCGCTGGCGCTGCCGCGCACGGCCGAGGGCGACGCGCCGTCGTTCGAGCAGCTGGTCGCTTCCGTCACCAAGGACGTACGGCCGCGCGCGGTGCTGGACGAATGGATCGACCGCAAGCTGGTCACCATCAACGCCGCTGACGAGATCGAGCTGGTCGAGGCAGCTTTCGTTCCGAGCGGCGAGGACGACAGCAAATGGCACTATCTCGGCCGCAATCTGCACGACCATATCGCCGCGGCCGCGCAGAACGTCTCGGGCGCAGCGCCGCGCTTCCTCGAACGCGCGGTGCACTACAACAACATCTCGCCGAAGCTGGCGCGGCGCCTCGAGGCACGCTCGCGCGAGCTTGCGATGGACGCGCTGAAGACCGCCAACCGCGAAGCCAACCGCGCGCTCGCCAAGGACAAGGGCGGTGACGCCCGCTGGAATTTCGGCATCTACATCTACAGCGAAGATGCGGATGAGCAGGCAGAGGCCAAGGAAAGTGGCAAGGAAGGTGGCAAGCAAGGTGGCTCGTCATGAGGCGGCCGCCGCTGATCTCCCGCCGCCTGCTGCTGACAGGGTTTTGGCTCGCCGGCACGGCGTTGGCCCATGCGCAGACCAGGCGCGGCACCGATCAGGGCATCGGCGGCACCGGACTCACGCGCGGTGACGACCACGGCATCGGCGGCACCGGCATCGTCGGCGTGATCCAGCGGTTCGGCAGCATCTACGTCAACGGCGAGCGCATCGCTTACGCGAGCGACGTGCCGGTCCGGATCGACGGCGAGGCGGCAAGCCCCAAGGCTCTGCGCATCGGCCAGCTCGCGCGCGTGGTCGCGACCCGTCAGGCCGACGGCACGCTCGTCACGCGCAACATCACGATTGCGAGCGAGGTCTCCGGTCCGGTGGAAGCCGTGAAAGGCAACGAGCTGACGGTGCTCGGTCAGAAGATCGTCGCAAGCGACAAGGAGCGCAAGCTTCGCGCGGGCATGCAGGTGGCCGTCTACGGCCTGCGCCGAACCGACGGCGTGATCGTCGCAAGCCTGGTCGAGCCGCGGCGCGATGCGGCGGCGCGCGTTACCGGTCTCGTCGAGCGCGGGCCCGACGGTCTGCGTATTGGCGGGCTGAAGCTGAACAACGTCGATCCGCTGCTGGTCGGCCAGCGCGTCCAGATCGAGGGCAGCGCGAGCGAGGGCGCGATGCAGGCCGCGCGCACCCGGATCGACGATTTCTCGGATCTCGTCGGCGCAAGCCGTCTTTCGATCGAGGCTTATGTGCAGCGCGCGGGATCGAACCTGCAGCTTGGCTCCGGGCTCATCGCCCATGACGGCTCGCGCTTCGGCCCGGCGGCCGGCGAAGCCCGCATGGTGGTCAACGGCGCGTTCGATCGCTCGCGCGGGCTCCAGGTGGATTCGTCTCAGGCGATCGGCCAGGGGCCGGGAGCACCTCCGTCCGGCGGCGGCAATCCCAATCGGCCGTCCGGCGGTTCGATCCTGCATCCCAATCGCGGCGCGCCGACTCCGGGCGGTGGTCAGCCCGGGACTCCGACGCCGGGAGCGAGCCCCGGTTCAACACCCGGCGCGGCGCCATCAGGACCGACCGGCCCGTCAGGCCCCGGCGGTCTGGGTGCGCCCGGTGGGCCCATGGGTCCCGGTAGCGGAATGGGGGGCGGCGGCTTCGGTGGTCCCGGAGGCGGGATGGGCGGAGGCCGGCGCTAAGTGCCGCTTGAGCCGAAAGGGAGCAGCGCGAGTCTGGTCTAGCCCGCGCTCAGGCGCACACCGGCGCGCAGGAATTTCTGCGGATCGACAGCTTCGCCGTCGATGCGGGTTTCATAATGCAGATGCGGACCGGTCGAACGTCCCGTCGAGCCGACGAGTCCAATCACCTGGCCGATCTTCACGACCTCGCCGACCCTGACGTTGATCTCGGAGAGGTGGCCGTAGCGGGTCGAAAGTCCATTGCCGTGATCGACCTCGATCATGCGGCCGTAGCCGCCGGACCAGCCGGCGGAGACCACCTTGCCATAGGCGGTGACGCGGACGGGATCGCCGCTCGCGGCGCGGAAGTCGAGCCCGGTATGCATCGCGGGCCGGCCCAGGAACGGATCGCTGCGTATGCCGAAACCGGAGGTGAATTCGACCTCGCCGATCACAGGCTTGCGGTAGGGCACCAGCGCCAGCGTGCGGTTGAGACGGTCCATCTCGGCGCGGGTGGTGTTGATGCGATAGAGCTGCTTCTCGAAGGCCCCGGCATTGGCCGTCAGCTTGACGGGGACGAAAGGCCCGCCCATCGCGGCGCGCGGCACGGCGGCCTCGAGATTGGCGAGGTTCAGGCCGAGATCGCTGACCACGCCGCGCATCCGGCGCATGCGCGAATCCATGCCTTCCTCGACGGCGCTGAGCGCCGCCATCTGGCGCCGCTCGACCTGGTCGAGCGAGGTCGAAAGACGGACCAGGACGTTGTCGAATCCCTGGTTTCTGGCGAATTGATTGGTCGGCGGGGCGATGACGGTCGGGGCGCGCGATTCGAGCCGGGCTTCACGATCCGGCGGCGCCACGAAGATCACGGTATCGCTGATCGGCGAGGGCTTTGGCGTACCCTGCGTCGCGCCCTGGTTCGCATCGCCGCGCTGTGGAGCCGAACGGGGGATCGATCCGGTCACATCGGGCATGGCCCCGAGCGCCGTGGCCCGGGACTCCAGCGCCGTCTGGCGCTTCATGATCTGGTCGAGCTTCTGGTCGAACTGCTCCTGGTCGAGCAGCTGCCGGCTGGTGGTACGGTCGACCTTGGCGCGCAGCTCGGCGATGCGGTCCTCATAGGCGTATTGCATCTCGGCCTGGCGAGCGATCAGCCGGGTGAGGACGTCGTCTCGGAAGGCGAAATAGGTGGCGGTGGCGGCCGACCAAAGCCCGAGCAACACGACGGTGCCGACCACGATCCAGAACACCACCGGCCCCAGGCGAACCTGCTTGCCGTGATGCACGATGGTGTAGGCGTCGTCGGTGTCGGGAAGGGGAAGCGCGGTTGCCACCGCGGCGGCAGGGCGCCGATGGAAAGCCCGTCCGTGGTCGTGGGGGTGATGTTGGGGGTACTGCGAGAATTGGGCAGAACTTTTCGACATCGGCACTCCCGCGCCGGTCGGATGAGTCCGTACGGCCTAAATTGCCGCAGCAATCTGGGCCGGTCATGGTTAATTTTCCGGAAACGGAACCTCCCGAATTTAAAGAATTGGTTAAAGGCGTCTTGCCGCTTCCAGCACCTCGTCGGCGTGGCCGTCGACCCGGACATTGCGCCAGACCTTGGCGACCCTGCCGTCGGCGCCAAGCAGTATCGTGGTGCGAAGAATTCCGAGGAAGCGCTTGCCGTACATGGATTTTTCGCCCCAGGCCCCGTAGGCCTCCAGCATCTCGTGTGTCTCATCCGAGATCAGGGGGACGCCGAGGCTGTGCTTGTCGCGGAACTTCTCCTGGGCCTTCAACGGATCGGCGGAGATGCCGAGCACGGCCGTACCGGCAGCAGTGAATGCGTCGGCCAGCCGGGTGAAGTCGATGGCCTCCCTGGTGCAGCCGGGCGTGTCGGCGCGGGGATAGAAGAACAGGACGAGCTTCTGGCCGGCATAGTCCGACAGCGCAACGACACGGCCGCCGTCGCGGAGCAGGCGGAAGGCGGGCGCCTTCTGACCCTCGGCCAGACCAGCCTTCGCCGCCGGTCCGGGCGCGGCGGCCGATTTGGAAGAAATTAACTGTTTCGATGCGGCCCCATGCGATGCTGTCTTTGCTATGGTCCCGGTTGATTTGCTCACCGGTGTCCGCTGTGTTTTGGCGGACTTTGTTTGAGTCGCTGCCCGCGTTTTCAGGGGCTTCTTTTTAGCCGTCGGACTGCCGGAGGGCGTTTTGGACGATTTCTTTCGGGATTTCTTGGACATACGCCTTCCTTTCGTCGCTTTCGACGGGTCAATCGAAGCGGTATTGCAGCCCTCGTCCGGTGTGCCGGAATCGTGCCCTTGGCTGGGCGAGTCTGACGACGCCGGAGTATGGTTACAAGGAATTCCACGCACCACCCCACTGCTCGTTGAACGCGCTCCCGGGGCGAAATGACGAACAGCAGGAACAGTCGAGGTATGGCGGCAATGCCGGCGCGGGGTGCTTCGCTTCCCGCGGACGGCTGCGGTCCCGGCGGCGCTCAATCCTACGACGGGCGCCTGTATCGAGAGGCAATGGCAAGGAATACGTCGCCCCAGGATTACAATCGGGATTTGAATCGGCGCGGCGGCCAACCAGAGCCGCAGGATTGGGACGACGCCGATTGGGACCCGGATCAGGAAGCGGCGGCGGGCCATCGGGCGCGCCGGCTGTTGTCGCGTTCCAGTTCGGGCTTCCATCGCATCGGTGACGGGTTTGGGACGTTGCGCCGCTGGCTGGGCGGCGGCCGCTGGCTGAAGCGCCTCGCCGTGGTCGTCGGGGCTCTGATCGTCATCTTCGTCGGCTGTTTCGGTGCGCTGTGGTGGCGGCTCGGCGCCGGCCCAATCAATCTCGACATCGCGACCCCTTGGCTGGCCGCGGCGATCGAGGACAATATCGGCCACGGCAACACGGTCGAGGTCGGCGGCACCCAGATCGAGCGGGCCGGGCGAATCCGCATCGCCGTACGCATCCGCGACATCGTCGTGCGCGACCACGATCGTGCCATCGTCGCCAGCGCGCCGAAGGCTGAAGTGAAATTGTCCGGCGCGGGCCTGCTGATGGGGCATCTGCGCGCGGAAAGCCTCAACCTCGTCGATGCCGAGCTCGCGATCCGCATCGCGCCCGACGGCACCGTCACGGTGTCGGCCGGCGACACCGCAAAACCGCTCGCAACCGGCGTCGCCTCCAAGAAGGATGCGGGCCTGCCGCCGACATTCCCCCGCAACGGCGTCTCGCCGCCGCCATCCGCCACCGCGCCCGCGGGCCAAGACCCATCGCAAGCCGCATCGCAGGCCGCGCCGCAAGCGACCCCCCAGAGCGGAATCCTTCAGGGCCTCGACTGGCTCGACAGCTTGAGCATGACCGGACTCGACGGCCAGAACCTCAACGAGATCGGTCTGAAGAACGGTAACCTGATCGTCGACGATCAGCAGCGCGGCAGCAAATGGACGTTTGAGAACATCACGCTCAGCCTGCGCCGGCCGAGTCGCGGCGGCGTCGCTCTGAGCCTCGGTGAGGAGGGCGCGCATCCGTGGTCGCTGCGTGCCACGATCGGCCCCGCCGAGAATGGCGTGCGTTCGGTCGACATCCGCGCCGACAAGGTCTCGACCGCCAACATCCTGCTGGCGCTGCGGGTGAAGGATCTCACCTACACCGCCGACCTGCCGCTGACCGGCGAGCTCAAGGGCGAACTCGGCCGCGACGGCGTGCCGACCTTCTTCCGCGGCAAGATCGCGATCGGTGCCGGCAACATCATCGACACAGATACGCCGGACTATCCGATGGCGATCGACTCGGCCGAGATCAACATCGAGTGGGATTCGAACCGGCGGGTGCTGGTCGCACCGTTCAAGATCCTGTCGGGTGCGAACCGCCTGACGCTGCTGGCCCATCTCGAGCCTCCCAACGGCACCACCAACGACTGGCAGCTCGGATTCAGCGGCGGCTCGATCCTGCTCGGCGGCATCGACAACGAGCCGCCGCTGGTCTTCAACCGCATCGCGATCGGCTTCCGCTTCGACACCGACCACAAGCGGCTGTTGTTGACGCAGGCCGATATCTCCAACGGGGAGATAGGCGTCGCCGGCACCGGCGCCATCGACTATTCGGGCGAGCCGCGGTTGACGCTGGGTTTTGCGGGAACGCCAATGTCGGCCTCCGCACTCAAGCGGATGTGGCCGACGCTCGTCGTTCCCGAGTTGCGGGAATGGGTGATCGAGCGGATCGAGCGCGGGACACTCCAGCGCATCGAGATCGGCGTCAATTCGCCGACGAGGAATCTTCCGCGCAAGGGCCCGCCCATTCCAGACGACGGCCTGTCGGTCAACATCGTGGCGAGCGGCGTCGCGGTTCGCCCCGTGGATGGCATGCCTGTCGTGCACGACGCCGATTTGAAGGCGCACGTGACCGGACGCACGGCGACCGTGAATATCGGGCAGGGCATCGCCGATACGCCTGCCGGCCGCAAGGTCACGATCTCCGACTTCGTCTTCGAGGTGCCTGACATGGCGCCCAAGCCGTCGCCGTCGCGGACCAGATTCCGTGTCGATGGCCCGGTGCCGGCCGCGGCCGAAATGCTTTCCAACGATCGGTTGAGCGATTTGTCGTCGACCGTCGTCGATCCCAACACCAGCAAGGGGACGTTCACGGCGAACATCCAGCTCGGCCTCCCGGTCAAGGGCGAACTGACCAAGGCCGACACGACCTATGCCGTCACCGCCGATCTCAACGGCTTTGCCGCCGACAAGCTGGTGATGAACCAGAAGCTGGAGGCCAACAACCTCAAGATCGTCGCGAGCAACCAGGGCTATCAGGTCAAGGGCGACGTCAAGATCAACGGGCAGGCGGCCTCGCTCGACTACCGCAAGCCGGCCGAGGGCGATGCGGACGTCAAATTGACGACCACGCTGGACGATGCCAGCCGCGCGCGCCTGGGATTCGATCTCAGCCCCGCCGTCAGCGGATCGCTGCCGATCAAGCTGTCGGGCAAGATCGCCGGCGGGCCCGAGCAGACGACGAAGCTTGGCGTCGAAGCCGACCTGACCTCGGTCAAGCTCGACAACATCCTGCCCGGCTGGGTCAAGCTGCCGGGCAAGTCGGCCAAGGCCAGCTTCAAGGTGGTGCCGACGGCGCAATCGACGCGTCTGGAGGACATCGTCATCGAAGGCGGCGGTGCCTCGATCAAGGGCTCGCTGGAGGTCGATCCGAACGGCGACCTCATGAACGCGAATTTCCCGACCTATGCGCCGTCCGACGGCGACAAGGCGTCGCTGAGGGTGGAGCGCGGCCAGGACGGCGTGGTCAAGGGCACGATGCGTGGCGACGTGTTCGACGGCCGCGGCTTCCTGAAGTCGGCGATCTCGGGCAATGCCAAGGACGATGCCAAGAACAAGATGAAGAACGTCGATTTCGACATCGACCTGAAGCTCGGCGCCGTCATGGGCTTCAACGGCGAGGCGATGCGCAGCGTCGATGCCAAGATGTCGAAGCGGAACGGCGCCATCAAGGCCTTCACCCTCAGCGGCAAGATCGGCAACGATACGCCGGTTGCGGCTGACTTGCGCGGAGGTCGCGCGCAGGGCAGCCGCGAGGTGATCTATCTCCAGACCAACAACGCCGGTGCGCTGCTGCGCTTCACCGACACCTACACCAAGGCCTCCGGTGGCCAGCTGGTGGTGGCGATGGAGCCGCCGTCGTCCGAGCCCAACGCCTCGCGCGAGGGTCTCATCAACGTGCGCGACTTCACGGTCAAGGGCGAGGCGCAGCTCGAACGCGTTGCCGCCGGCGCGCCGAACGGCACCGGCAACGGCGTCTCCTTCAGCGCGCTGCGCGCCGAGTTCACCCGGCAGAACGGCTCGCTGACGATCCGCGATGGCGTCGTCAAGGGCCCGATGATCGGCGCCACCATCGAGGGCTCGATCGACTATCCCGGCAACCAGGTGTGCATGAGCGGCACCTTCGTGCCGATGTATGGCGTCAACAACATCTTCGGCCAGATCCCGCTGTTCGGCATCTTCCTCGGCGGTGGCAACAATGAAGGCTTGATCGGCGTGACCTATGAGGTCGTCGGCACGCCGGCCGCGCCCGTGATGCGCGTCAATCCGATCTCGGCGATGGCGCCCGGCCTGTTCCGCAAGATCTTCGAATTCAACACCGGCAAGCAAAATTCGCCGTTCGAGGAATTCCCGTCGCAGTCGAGCGATGGCTCGACCGGCTCGACACGCCAGCTATCGAGCGGCTGCAGTCTCACGCGGCGATAGCGGCAAACCGGCTTTCATTTGCGTCCGCCGTAGCGGAATCGAGCGTAACCTCCGAGACGCGAATGCCCGGGGCGAGCCCCGGGCATGACGACGATAATTCAGGAGAGTTTTGTGCGGCCTACGCCGCGCGCACGCCGGCGAGGAACGTGCCGACTTCACCCGAGAGCTGCTCGGCTTGCTTGGAGAGGTTCGAGGCTGCGGCGAGCACCATGCCCGCGGCATTGCCGGTCTCGTTCGCCGCGGTGCTGACGCCGCCGATATTGGTCGTGACTTCCCTGGTCGCTTCCGCGGTCTGCGAGACGCTGCGGGCAATCTCTGCGGTGGCGGCGCCTTGCTCCTCGATGGCCGCGCCGATCGAGGTCGCGATCCGGCTGACTTCCTCGATGGTGGCGGTGATGCCGCCGATGGCGTCCACGGCCTCCTTGGTCGCGCCCTGGATCTGGGCGATCTTGTCGCCGATCTCGCGGGTCGCTTCGGCGGTCTGGCTCGCGAGCGACTTCACCTCGGAGGCGACGACGGCGAAGCCGCGGCCGGCCTCACCGGCACGCGCGGCCTCGATGGTGGCGTTGAGTGCGAGCAGATTGGTCTGCGCCGCGATGCTGGAGATCAGTTCGGCGACGTGCTCGATCTGCTGGGCGCCGTCGGAGAGCGCGCGCACGATGCTGTCGGTGCGCCGTGCACTGTCCACCGCGCGCCCCGTGACTTCCGCGGATTGGGCGACCTGGCGGCTGATTTCGGTGATGGAGGAGGAGAGCTCTTCGGCGGCGGCCGCGACCGTCTGGACGCGCTGGCTGGCTTCGGTGGCGGCGGAGCCGACCACGGCGGCGCGGCGGTTGGTGCCCTCGGCGGTCGACGACATCGACTTGGCGGTGGTCTCGAGCTCGCCGGAGCCGGAGGCCATCAGGCCGACGAGCTGGCCGACGGAAGCATCAAAGCGGTCGGCGAGCGAGATCAGCGCGTCACGCTTCTCCTGCTCGTTGCGTGTCTTGGTCGCGACCTGCTCGGCCTCCAGGTTACGCGCCGTCAAAGCGGTCTGCCTGAGCACTTCCAGCGTCTCGGCCATTCGGCCGATCTCGTCGCCGCGGCCGGTCTCCTCGACCGGCTTGTCGATGGCACCGTCGGCGATCTCCTGCATGCGGGTCTTCTGGCGGTCGAGCGCGCCGAGCACGTCGCGGGCGATCAGCCAGGACAGCGTCGCCATCAGCAGCACCAGCGCGAGACCGACCGCGGCGAGCTCCAGCGTCAAGGCGCGCACGTCGGCATCGATGTCGTCGACATAGAGGCCGTAGCTGATCGTCGCGTTCCAGGGCGCGAATTGGCGGGCGAACACGGTTTTGCGTACGGGCTCGGTCTGGCCCGGGCGGGGATAGAGGTACGAGGCCACGCCGCCGCCATTTTGGCTGCCGGCCTTGATGATCGCGTCGGCGATCAGGACGCCATTGGAATCGGTCGCGCCGGTGATCCTGCCTTCGAGCTGCTGGTTGGCGCCGTTGATGAGGATCGAAGTGTCGGCGTTGTAGACGACGGGATAGCCCTGGCCGCCGTTGAAGCTCATGCGCCGTCCGCGGATGTGGAACTGGGCCTTGGCATCGGCCTGCGTCAGCTTGCCGGCGGTAACGTCGTCCTGGACCGATTGGGCGAGGGTGTAGAGCAGATCGACCGCGGTCTTCATCTGCTGGACCCGGTCCTCCATCATGCGGCTCTTGCTGAGGAAGGCCGATACCGCGATGATGGCCGTGACTGTGAGAGCCGCAAGACAGACCATGCTGGCAAGCTTGGTGCGGATCTTCAGATGGCTCAGCAGCTTCATCACAGCCCCTACGGAATGGTTGTTATTGTCAACATCACTAGCATGAAGTTCTTACCAATCATGAACCTAGCCATGCGCCGGCCGGCCGCGCGCATGACCGTTCGCAGCCTTATGCGCAAGCGTGCAGGCAAACGGACATGTGCGGGCGCATCTTTGCGCGCATGCTGGAGAAGATCGATCTCAGGCTTTGGTGGTCGTCGAGCCCTGCCGGAGCGGCCATGAACCGATTCGTTCACCGCCTCATCATGTCCGTGCTGCTCGCAGCGGCCCTGGTTCTCATCTGGAACGTGCTGGGCTCGCGGTAGATGACACCGGCAAGTTGGCCGATGCCATCTGCTACTCGTGCGTCAATTGCGCGCGCGTCAGCGCCGCGCGAATGCGCCGCTAGTCCTTGCCCATCGCCGCATCGGCGCTGACCGAGCCGCCACCGGCAGCCGAGAGGTAGAGGCAGGCGAAGCAGAACAGGATCGGCGCGGTGCCGCCATTGAGCAGCGGCAGGAACACCGGCGTCTCGCCCTTCAACATGTGGCCCATGAAATAGGCGAAGGCCATCTCACCCGAGAGGATGAACGCCGCGAGGCGGGTGAACAGGCCGAGCATCAGGAGCGCGCCGAGCACCAGCTCGAGCGCACCGGCCGCATAGATGATCGGCGGAATGTTCGCGAAGTACGGCAGCACCGGAAACTTGAACAGTTTCGCGACGCCGTACTGGAACAGCAGCAGCCCGGTCATGAAGCGAAACAGGCTCAAGAGAACCGGTTGAAAGCGAGTGAGATAGGGAAAGTTCATTGGTTCGTGCTCTCCATCCAATGCCGCGACTTGGACCGCATTCAGTTTCACCCTGCAAGCCGCCCAAGCTCAATTCGCGCTGACATTTTTGTCATGTCGGACAAAACACCGCAGACAGGACTTTCAGCCGCGCGCGATCCGCATTTTTTGCGGCTGTTCGCGTCACGCCCCTCCGTAATTTCCCGGTGACGCGCATGCGCTCAGGTTACCTGCGGGAGACCTAGCGTCGCAAAGCGGGCACGATCAGGAACGGGATCATTCCGAGGATCACGCTCACCAATGCGAAGATAAGCAGCGCATTGTAGCCGTGAGTCGCGTCGTGGATCAGACCGCCGCTCCATGAGCCGAACGCCGAGCCGAGACCGCTGCCGATCGAGATGGTGCCGTAGATGGTGCCGACGCGCTTGCCCCGAAAAATCTTCATCGCGGTTGCCGTGATCAGCGGGCCGCGCGAGCCCATCATGCTGCCGAAGCAGACCACGAAGCCGGTCAGCAGGATGATGTTCGCGGAGTATTGCAGCAGCCACAGCAGGAAGATCCCGATGATCGAGATCGCGTAGCTCAGCAGCACCGAGGGCCTGCGCCCGATCAGCCCGTCGAGCGCGGAGACGCCCAACATGCCGAACACCAGCACCACCCCGGAAAAGCCCCAGGCGGTCGCGGCCTGGAGCGGCGGAAAGCCCGCATCGATCAGATAGGCCACGATCTGCGCGGCGATCGCATACATGCCGACCGCCGTAAAAAAGAACGTCGAGAACAACGCCCAGAAGGCGTGATGGCGCATCGCGCTCGGAAGCGTCCAGCCATCGTCGACGAAATCGGGATCGGTCCTCTTGGCGATATGCGGCGAGCCGGAGGCGAACAATCGCCATGGCAGCAGCATGAGCGGCACCAGCAGGCCCAATGCGGCGAAGCCGAACAGCTGGTAGGTTTCACGCCAGCCGAGATGGTCGATCAGGAGCTGCGAGGCCGGCAGCAGCGCCAGCACGCCGCCGCCCATCGCCGAATAGACCACCGCCATCGCAGTCGGCAGCCGCGGCCCGAACCAGCGACCGAGCAGGATCGAGTTCGGCACGTTGCCGATGAAGGCGACACCGATGCCGACGCAGAATCCGATTGAGAGCTGGAATTGCCAGAGCGACTGTGCGTGCGCCGCAATGAGGAAGGCCGAGCCGAGCAGGAACAGTCCGGTTGCGTAGACGATGCGCGGTCCGGAATGGTCGAACAGGCGCCCGACCAGCGGTGCGGTCAGTCCGCTGACGAGCCAGGTCAGCGAATAGATCGAGACGACCTGCGCACGGTCCCAGCCAAAATTTTCGGAGATCGGCTTGAGGAAAACCGTGAAGCTTTCGCTGAGGCCTCGGCCGAGCACGGCGAGCGTGAAGCACAACGCGAGCACCACGAGCGCGGTGCGCACGACGCCCTGCGATGTCGCCGTTACGCGATCCTTGGTCGCTTGCTTGGACTGTTCCCTGGGCGTGTTCTGGTCCATTGCCGATCAGGGAGCGCGCTTCGGCGCACCCTGACAAGCAGCGAAAAGCTCATACGCCTATGCAGGCCTGATGAGGATGTGCTTCTTCTTGCCGAACGACAGCTTGATGACACCCTCTGGCGTCAGATTGGTGCCGGACAGCGCCATCTTCTCGTCGGTGACCGGCTCGTCGTTGACGCGCAGGCCGCCGCCCTTGATCTGGCGCCGTGCCTCTCCATTGGAGGCGACGAGGCCCGCCTTGACGAAGGCGTTGAGCACGCCGAGGCCGGCGTCGAGTTCGCCGCGCGGAATTTCCACCGTCGGCAGGCTTTCAGCCAGGGCGCCTTCCTCGAAGGTGCGGCGCGCGGTCTCGGCAGCCTCATTGGCGGCATCGCGGCCGTGCAGAAGGGCGGTCGCCTCGGTCGCGAGCACCTTCTTGGCTTCGTTGATCTCGGAGCCGCCGAGCGCCTCGAGCTTCCTGATCTCGCTCATCGGCAGCGTCGTGAACAGCTTCAGGAACTTGCCGACGTCGGCATCCTCGGTGTTGCGCCAATACTGCCAGAAATCGTACGGCGAGAACTGGTCGGCATTGAGCCAGACGGCGCCCTGCGCGGTCTTGCCCATCTTGGCGCCCGACGCCGTCGTCAGCAGCGGCGTCGTCAGCGCGAACAGCTGATGGGTGCCCATGCGGCGGCCGAGATCGACGCCCATGATGATGTTGCCCCACTGGTCCGAGCCGCCCATCTGCAAGCTGCAGCCGGTGCGCCTGGCGAGCTCGACGAAGTCGTAGGCCTGGCAGACCATGTAGTTGAACTCGATGAAGCTCATCTCGTGCTCGCGCTCGAGGCGCAGCCGCACGGAATCCATGGTCAGCATGCGGTTGACCGAGAAGTGCCGGCCGACGTCGCGCAGCATCTCGATCCAGTTGAGCTTGGTCAGCCACTCCGCGTTGTCGAGCATGATGGCGTCGCTCTTGGCCTCGCCATAGCGCAGCACTTTTGCGAACACGCCGCGGATCGAGGCCTTGTTCGCCTCGATCTCGGCGACGGTGCGGATCGCACGCGTCTCGTCCTTGCCGGAGGGATCGCCGACCATGGTGGTGCCGCCGCCCATCAGCGTGATCGGCTTGTTGCCGGACTCCTGGAGCCAGTGCAGCATCATCATGGTAAGGTAGTTGCCGATGTGCAGCGAGCGGGCGGTGCAATCGTAGCCGACATAGGCGGTCGCATCGCCCTTGGCGGCGAGCGCGTCCAGCCCCTCGAAATCGGAGCACTGGTGGATGAATCCACGTTCCTGCAGGGTATTGAGGAAATCCGATTTAAATGCAGTCATCTGTCGGCGTGCCTGACAATTCTTGGTTTACTGTTTTGGGAGCAATTTAAGGGTCTTGCTCGGGAACTCGATTGCTTCCCGCCATTTGGCGCTGTGGGATTATAAGATGTGCCCCTCTGGCACAAGATCGGCATGCCGGAGTGGGGTCTTGAGGACGCTGGTCCATGATGTTGACGGCACTCGGTTTGATGAGCGGCACCTCGCTGGACGGGGTGGACGTCGCGCTGATCGAAACCGATGGAAAGCAGGTGAAAGCCTTCGGACCATCCGGGTACCGGGCCTACAGCCCGGCCGAGCGCAACCTGCTGCGCCAGGCCCTGACCGAAGCCGTGCATCTGCTGCAACGTGACGCCCGGCCGGGGATTCTGGCCGAGGCTGAACGTGCGGTGACGCTGGCGCACGCCGAGGCGGTGGCCGCCTTCGTCGCCCATCACCGCATGAGGCCTGAGGACATCGACATCGTCGGCTTCCACGGCCAGACCGTGCTGCACCGCCCCGAGAAGCGGCTGACGGTGCAGATCGGTGATGCGCCGGCGCTCGCCAGGGCGATCCATATCCCCGTGATGCATGATTTCCGCGCCGCCGATGTCGAGGCCGGCGGGCAGGGCGCGCCCCTCGTGCCGGTCTACCACCGGGCGCTCGTCCAGTCGCTGGAGCGTGAGGGGCCGATCGTCGTGGTCAATATCGGTGGCGTCTCCAACATCACCTATATCGACGGCAACGACACGTTGATCGCCTGCGACACCGGGCCCGGCAACGCGCTGCTCGACGATTTCATGTACCGCACCATGAATCAGGCGTTCGACACGGAGGGAAAATTCGCAGCCCTCGGCAAGGTCGACGAGGCCTGGATCGCGCGGGCGCTGGAACTGCCGTTCTTCGCAAGCCCACCGCCGAAATCGCTCGACCGCAACGATTTTGCCGCGCTGAAGCTCGGCGATGTCCAGCCGGCCGACGGCGCCGCGACGCTGACCGCCTTTACCGCGGCGGCCATCGCCCGCATCATCCCCCTATTGCCGCGGCGGCCGCGGAGCTGGATCGTCTGTGGCGGCGGGGCGCGCAACCTCACCATGCTGCGCATGCTGCGCGAGCGGGTGGGATCGGCCACCGTCGAGGCCGCCGAGGCGCTCGGCTGGGCCTCCGACGCCATCGAGGCGCAGGCCTTCGGCTTCCTCGCCGCGCGCGGCCTGAAGGGCCTGCCGCTCTCCTATCCGGCTACCACGGGTGTGCCGATGCCGATGACGGGCGGGGTGATCGTGCGGCCCTGACCTCACTGTCAGTTGATGCAGGTGCATGGATCTTGACGGTGCATGCAAGTGCATCTATAGTGCATGCAGTTGCATTAAAACGCCGGGATTGGCCATGACCACTTCGCTCAAACTGATCAGCCACAAGCTTTGCCCTTACGTGCAACGCGCGGTCATCGCGCTCGAGGAGAAGGGCGTGCCGTTCGAGCGGGTCGACATCGATCTCGCCAACAAGCCCGACTGGTTCCTGAAACTCTCGCCGCTCGGCAAGGTGCCGGTGCTGGTGGTGACGACCGACAAGGGTGAGGTCGCTCTGTTCGAAAGCAACGTGATCTGCGAGTACATCGAGGAGACGCAAGGCGGCACAAGACTGCATCCGGTGGATGCGCTGAAGCGGGCCGAGCATCGTGCCTGGATGGAATTCGGCTCGGCGATCCTGGGCGATCTCTGGGGCCTGGAGACGACGACGGATCCGGCGACGTTCGAGAGCAAGCGTCAGGCGCTTGTCGCGAAATTCGCGCGTGTGGAAGCCGCGCTCGGCGCAGGGCCCTATTTCGCAGGCGAGGCGTTCAGCCTGGTCGACGCGGTGTTCGCGCCGATCTTTCGTTATTTCGATCTGTTCGACAAACTGACCGAGCACGGCATCTTCAGGGATCTGCCGAAGGTCCGCGCATGGCGCGTCGAGCTGGCGAAGCGTCCGAGCGTGCGCGCTGCGGCCGGCGCGGACTATCCACAATTGCTGCGCGCCTTCCTCGTGCGGCACGACGCGCATCTCCTCAAGCTTGCGGCTTGAGCGCAGGCGCGCCGTCATGGACCTAGCGGCGCTCAGGTGCAGCCGTCGGCAAGCAGCAGCTTACTCGTCGTCGTGGCGTGGCGCAGCTTGAACAGATCTTGAGCGTCGGGATCGTTCAGGAAGGCTTGCGCCTTCTCGCGTCCCGGGAATTCGATGATGACGAGGCGCTCGGGCGCCCAATCGCCTTCGATCGTGGTCGGCTGCACGCCGCTAACGATGTACCGCCCGGAATGCCTGGCGATGAAGGCGGGAATTTCAGCGATGTATGGCTTGAAGCCGGCGAAATCGTTCACCGACAGGTCGAGCACCAGATAGGCCTTCATGGCTTGATCCCCGTCATTGACGGTTCGCAGCCATGCCACGAACCCGTCAACGCGGGAAGGTCTCAGCGCACGTTGGCGAGGCGCATGTCGAGATAGGCGGTGATGGTTTCCATCAGCGGCTCGAGCTTGGCGTCGAAGAAATGGTTGGCGCCGGGGATGACCTGCTGGTCGATCACGATGCCCTTCTGCGTCTTCAGCTTCTCGACCAGCGTGTTGACGTCCTTGGGTGGCACCACC
The DNA here is from genome assembly GCF_024519855.1 of Bradyrhizobium sp. Bra78. Taxonomy (NCBI): domain Bacteria; kingdom Pseudomonadati; phylum Pseudomonadota; class Alphaproteobacteria; order Hyphomicrobiales; family Nitrobacteraceae; genus Bradyrhizobium; species Bradyrhizobium sp. Bra78. The sequence goes on from NZ_JALJRE010000005.1 coordinate 115,797, forward strand.
GCGTCCTTCTCGCCATGCACGATCAGGCCCGAGGAGGGGCAGGGCGCGAGGAACGAGAAGTCGTAGAGGTTGGCCGGCGGCGCGATCGAGATGAAGCCTTCGACCTCGGGACGGCGCATCAGCAGCTGCATTCCGATCCATGCGCCGAAGGAGAAGCCGGCGACCCAGCAGGCGCGCGCTTCGGGATTGATGGTCTGCGCCCAGTCGAGCGCGGCGGCCGCGTCCGACAGCTCGCCGGTGCCGTGGTCGAACGAACCCTGGCTGCGTCCGACGCCACGGAAATTGAAGCGCAGCACCGAGAAGCCGCGATGCGCAAACGCGTAGTAGCACTGGTAGATGATCTGATGATTCATCGTGCCGTGGAACTGCGGATGCGGATGCAGGACCATCGCGATCGGCGCGTTCTTCTGCTTGGCCGGGTGATAGCGCCCTTCGAGACGGCCGGCGGGGCCAGTGAAAATAACTTCAGGCATGATGATCTCTTGATTGATCCCTTGAAGACGCTCTTCAACAATCAACCGATTGTGCGGACTTCACCGGCTGCTGCGCCGATCAAGCCGCGAATGGAAGGGTGGGCCGGCGCCCTCGGATGATGCGCGAGCGGCGCGCGGTGAACTGACGCGGGCGTTCTAACATGAGGCGAGGGTCAAAAAGCAAGCATCTTGAACATACGGCAATGACCTCAAGAGGTTAGGTGGTCATCGCGGCATCATGGTCGCGGCCTGCTGCGGTTTTTCCGTCGCAGTCGGCCGCTGACGTGGGGGCGACCGGGCTTGCAAAATCCAAATGTGGCTCGCCAACTTATTGAAAACACGCCGATTTATCGGTGCTTGCTCGATTCTATCGGCAATCACGCGGGCGTCGCGGGATGATCCAGCGAGCCGATCGAGAATCGGTAGCGCCGGCTCCCTTGCAGCGTCTGCCCGGTGTCGAACGTGAGTTCGAAATCGCCGGACGGCTTGAGGTCCACCCCGGCCACCCGATCCAGATTGGCGAGCTTCGTGCGGTGAATCCGAACGATGCGGAAACGCGCCAGCTCGGCTTCGGCCGCCGCCAGCGTCCCCCGGATCAGGTGCTGGGTGCCGTCGGCAAGACTGTATTCGATGTAGTTGCCGGCGGAGGCGATCCAAAGGATCTCGCGCGGCGCAACGCGAACCCGGCTTGTACCATCGCGCAGCCAGATCAGCTCGGGAAGCGGCTGTTGCGGGGTGGAGAGGCGCGCGCCGGCCGCCGCAGCCTGCCTCAACTCGCGGCGGCTATCGAACAACCAGATCACGCCCGCAATCAGGACGGAGGTCAGGACGTCCTTGCGGAATTCGTAGAGCAGTGTCGCGACGGACAAGTTGAAATCGTAGGAACTGCCGGCAAGCCACAGCACGAATTTTCGGATCCCCACCATCCCGGCGACATGAAGGACTGAGAACCCGACCAGCGCCATCGCGCCAATGCCGGCCTGGCCGACGAGGCCAGCCGTATGCCGCATCCGCCGGACTGCCGCCATCAAAAGCGGAACCAGGAGCAGGATGACGACGATGCTCGACAACTCCCAGAATAGACGACGGCCGACATCGTAGCTGCCGTTACGCCAGGCAGAATCCTGCGCGCCCGACAGCGCGTTCACGATTCCCGTGGCCATCGAGATGGCTGCGATCGCGCCAAACATCGCCCAGTCGCCGCCGCTGATCCCGAGAATTCCGCCACTCGTCCCGACCGGCTGCATCTCGTCCCGGGCGGTCCGATCTTGATCCCGCGGCGGCTCGACATGGTCCCGTTCGCGGGCATTTTCGGCGTCAGCCATGACCTGAGAACCGTGCTTGGGGTCCCTTGAAGGAGCAGACCATCATGTCAAAACCAGAGATATTTCCGACGCCGGAACGGCGCATCGACCTCGACTGGGTGCGGATTGGCGCCTTCGGTCTTTTGATCTTCTACCATGTCGGCATGCTCTACGTGTCCTGGGGGTTCCACATCAAGAGCGAGCACAGGCTGACCTGGCTCGAGCCGTTGATGCTGGTGCTCAACCCCTGGCGGCTGTCGTTGCTGTTCCTGGTGTCGGGCGTGGCCACCCGGTTCATGCTCGACAAGTTCACGCTGCCGGCGTTCGCCGGCGCGCGGACGGCAAGGCTGCTTGTGCCCTTGATATTCGGCATGCTCGTGATCGTGCCCCCTCAATCCTACGACCAGATCCGCGAGAGCCTTGGTTATCCGGCGGGCTTTCTGGATTTCTACGTCCGGCACTATCTCGCGTTCGGTTCGGAGTTTTGCCCGCAGCCCTGCATCGTGCTGCCGACCTGGAATCATCTTTGGTTCGTGGTCTATCTGTGGGTCTACACGATGGCGCTGGCCGTCGTGCTCTGGCTCTGGCCGGCCGCTGCCGACCGGTTGGGATCGAAGCTTGCGACGGCCCTTGCAGGTCCTGGAATTCTGGTCCTGCCCTGCGTCCTGTTCGTCAGCTGGCGCGTTTTTCTGTTCCCGGCTTTTCCGTCGACCCACGCGCTGTTCGGCGACTGGTACAACCATGCGGACTACGCGACGGCCTTTCTGATCGGACTTCTGCTGGCGAAGCAGCCGCGCGTCTGGAGCGAGTTGGAGCGTCAACGCTGGTTGGCCTTCGCGGCTGCGATCGGCTTGTTTGCGACTTTCATGCTGTTTCGCGGCGGCTTCGGCGTCGCGTCCTGGCTGCCGCCGAAGTGGAGCGTCAGCGCTGCCTATGGTTGCTATCAATGGCTCGCCATGGCCGCGGTCCTCGGGCACGCCAGGCGCTGGCTCACGGCCGATGGACCGTTGCGGCGCTACCTTACGGAAGCGATTTTCCCCTACTACATCGTGCATCAGACCACGATTATCATGATTGCGCACGCGCTGCGGGATCGCGGCCTTCCCGCGGGGGTCGAGGCCTCCATCGTGATCGGCGGCACCGTGCTCACCTGCGCGGCGACCTATGAAATTGTCCGGCGGATCAACCTGCTGCGGCCGTTGTTCGGGTTGCGTATGGCCCGCGGTGGAACGGCGCGAGCGGCCCGGCAGCAGCCGGCCTGATGCCGCCGGTGGCGACTTGTCTCGCCGCAAAAGCTGCTAAGAGAGCCTATGCCGAGCCGCGTCTACCTCGACTGGAATGCGACCACGCCGCTCCGCGCGCAGGCGCGGGATGCGATGCTCGCCGCCTGGGAACTGGTCGGCAATCCGTCCTCGGTCCATGCCGAGGGGCGGGAGGCGCGGCGGCTCGTCGAGGGGGCCCGGTCGACGCTTGCCGAAGCGGTCGGGGCGCTGCCGCGGAACGTCGTCTTCACCTCCGCGGGAACCGAGGCCAACACGCTGGCGCTGTCGCCCGGCCTGCGGGGCCCGTCCGGCAAGCCTGTCGAACGGCTCCTGGTTTCGGCCGTCGAGCATGCCTCGGTGCTGGCCGGCGGCCGGTTTCCGGCGGACAGGATAGGTTTGATCCCGGTGACGCGCTCCGGTGTGATCGATCTCGCCCAGCTGAAGGCAATGCTTGGCGATGGCCCACCGGCGCTGGTCTCCATCATGGCCGCCAATAACGAGACGGGCGCGCTGCAGCCGGTCGCGGAAGCCGCCCGCATGGTTCACGAGGCCGGCGGCCTCCTGCATGTCGATGCGATCCAGTCGCTTGGAAAAATCCAGTTCGATATCAAGTCGGTGCGCGCTGACCTTGCGACCTTTTCCGCACACAAGATCGGCGGCCCCAAGGGCGTCGGCGCGCTGGTCGTCGCGGACGGGATTGCCGGATTGGAACCGGTGCTGCGGGGCGGGGGGCAGGAGCTGAACCGGCGCGCGGGAACCGAGAACGTCGCCGGCATCGCCGGCTTCGGCGCGGCGATCAAGGCGGCGCTTCAGGCTCTGCCGGAGGATGCGGAGCGGATGGCAACCCTCAGGCATCATTTGGAAAATGGCATTCGCGCCATTGCCGGCGCGACGATCTTCGCGGACGACGTGAAGCGGTTGCCAAATACCGTCTTGTTCACCGCGCCCGGCCTGAAGGCTGAGACCGCGGTGATTGGCTTCGACCTCGAAGGCGTGGCCGTGTCCTCAGGCTCGGCCTGTTCCTCCGGCAAGGTGCAGCCCTCTCACGTCCTGTCCGCGATGGGGTATGATGCCACCGTTGCCCAGGGAGCGGTGCGCCTCAGTCTGGGCTGGTCCACGGAGCCGCATGACATCAATAGGGCGTTAGAGGCTTGGCGAAAGCTCGGTAATACCCTACTTAGAGTCTAAGCGATGAAACACGGGTTGAACGGTTCTAAGCCCGTGCTTTCCGCCAAAAAACATCGTAATACTCGACCGAGTTTGATCCACCGCGGTCCTTGAAACCGCGAGCGGAGGATAGAATGCCAGCCGTGCAAGAGACGGTCGAGCGCGTGAAGCGCATCGACGTCGACCAGTATCGTTATGGGTTTGAGACCCTGATCGAGTCCGACAAGGCCCCCAAGGGGCTGTCGGAAGGGACCGTCAAGTTCATCTCCGAGAAGAAGAACGAGCCCGCCTGGATGCTCCAGTGGCGCCTCGAAGCCTATCGGCGCTGGCTGACCATGACCGAGCCGACCTGGGCCCGCGTCGACTACCCGAAGATCGACTTCCAGGACCTTTATTACTATTCGGCGCCGAAGCCGAAGAAGACGATCACCTCGCTCGACGAGATCGATCCGGAGATCCTGAAGACCTACGAGAAGCTCGGCATTCCCTTGCGCGAAGTCGCCATGCTCGAAGGCGTCGAGCCCAAGCCCGGCGAGGAAGACCCGGCCCGCCGCAAGATCGCGGTCGATGCCGTGTTCGATTCGGTCTCGGTCGCGACCACCTTCAAGGCGGAGCTGAAGAAGGCCGGCGTGATCTTCATGCCGATCTCGGAGGCAATCCGCGAGCATCCCGAACTGGTGCAGAAATATCTGGGCTCGGTGGTTCCGACCTCGGACAATTTCTACGCGACGCTGAACTCTGCGGTGTTCTCCGACGGCTCGTTCGTCTACGTGCCGCCGGGCGTGCGCTGCCCGATGGAGCTGTCGACCTATTTCCGCATCAACGAGCGCAACACCGGCCAGTTCGAGCGCACCCTGATCATCGCCGACAAGGGCTCCTACGTCTCCTATCTCGAAGGCTGCACCGCGCCGCAGCGTGACGAGAACCAGTTGCATGCCGCCGTGGTCGAGCTCGTCGCGCATGACGACGCCGAGATCAAATATTCGACGGTGCAGAACTGGTATCCCGGCAATTCGGAAGGCAAGGGCGGCATCTACAATTTCGTCACCAAGCGTGGCGACTGCCGCGGCAACAATTCCAAGATCTCCTGGACCCAGGTCGAGACCGGTTCGGCGATCACCTGGAAATATCCGAGCTGCATTCTGCGCGGCGATAATTCTCGCGGCGAGTTCTATTCGATCGCGATCTCGAACGGCTATCAGCAGGTCGACAGCGGCACCAAGATGATCCATCTCGGCAAGAACACGTCGAGCCGGATCATCTCCAAGGGCATCGCGGCCGGCAAGTCGCAGAACACCTATCGCGGCCTCGTCACCGCCCATCGCAAGGCGACCGGCGCGCGCAACTTCACCGCCTGTGATTCGCTGCTGATCGGCGACAAATGCGGCGCGCACACCGTGCCGTACATCGAGGCCAAGAACTCGTCGGCGACGTTCGAGCACGAGGCGACGACCTCGAAGATCTCCGAGGACGTGCTGTTCTACTGCATCCAGCGCGGCCTCACGCAGGAGGAGGCGGTCGGCCTCGTCGTCAACGGCTTCGTCAAGGACGTGCTTCAGCAGCTCCCGATGGAGTTCGCGGTGGAAGCGCAGAAGCTGATCTCGATCTCGCTCGAAGGGTCGGTCGGCTGATTGCCGACCCTCGCGGTGCGCTTGGACGCACCATGCATCAATTGAATAAACTGGATACCAAGATGGCTTTGCTTGAAGTGAAAGACCTGAAGGTTCGTGTCGAGGAACGTGAGATCCTCCACGGGCTGACGTTGACCGTGAACGAGGGCGAGATCCACGCCATCATGGGGCCGAACGGCTCCGGCAAGTCGACGCTCTCCCACGTCATCGCCGGCAAGCCCGGCTATGAGGTCACCCACGGCCAGATCCTGTTCAAGGGCGAAGACCTGCTCGAGATGGCCCCCGAGGAGCGTGCCGCCAAGGGCGTCTTCCTGGCGTTCCAGTATCCGGTCGAGATTCCCGGCGTCGCCACCATGACCTTCCTGCGCACCGCGCTGAACGCGCAGCGCAAGGCGCGCGGCGAAAGCGAATATTCGACGCCGGACTTCCTCAAGAAGGTCCGCGAGGTCTCGAAGTCGCTGAACATCCCGCAGGACATGCTCAAGCGCGGCGTCAATGTCGGCTTCTCCGGCGGCGAGAAGAAGCGCAACGAGGTGCTGCAGATGGCGCTGTTCGAACCGAGCCTGTGCATCCTCGACGAGATGGATTCCGGCCTCGACATCGACGCGCTGCGCATCGCAGCCGACGGCGTCAACGCGCTGCACTCGCCCAAGCGTGCGATGGTCGTCATCACCCACTATCAGCGGCTGCTCAACTACATCGTGCCCGATATCGTGCACGTGATGTCGAAGGGCCGTGTCGTGAAGAGCGGCGGCAAGGAACTGGCGCTAGAGCTGGAGGCGTCCGGCTACGCCCAGTTCGAGGACGCTGCGTAAGGAATTTTGCGATGAACGTTGCTGTGGCAAAGACCGGAAAGGGCCGCGCGGTGAGCGATCTCTTCACCAGCGCCGAAGGCCGGCTGCCGGGTTCGCCTTCCGTGATCGCGGTACGCCGCGAGGCGTTCGAGACCTATGAGCGTCTCGGCCTGCCGCACCGCCGGATCGAGGAGTGGAAATACACCGACCTGCGCGCGCTGGTCGGCGAGGTGCTGCCGCTCGCAGCCAGCCCCGATGCGGCTGCCCTGAAGCGAGCTGCGGATGCGGTGCAGGCCAATGCGATCGCAGGCGCGCGCAAGCTGGTGCTGGTCGATGGCGTGTTCGTCCCCGATCTCTCCGACGTCAAGGCGCTCGCCTCCGAGGCGGGCTTCAGGACGTCGCGTGAGACGCTGGAGACGGATGCCGGTCTCCTGAAGACCGCGTCCAACGATGCCGTGATCGCGCTGAATGCCGCGATGGCGACCGACGGCGTGGTGCTGTCGATCGCCGATGGCGCGCAGCTGTCCGCACCGATCCAGATCATCCACGTCGCGATCGCGCCTTCCGCCTCGGCCTTCACCCGTTCAGAGGTGGTGGTCGGGAAGGGGGCTCGCGCCACCATCATCGAAAGCTTCGTCGCCGCCGGTGCCAAGGCCTACCAGGTCAGCGATGCCGTGATCGTCACGATCGGCGACAACGCCGACGTCGCTTATATCCGCCTGATGGACGATGCGCCCGACGCGGTGAACATCACCTCGCAGTTCGTCACGGTCGGCGCGAACACCAAGCTGAATATCTTCAACATGACCACGGGCGCTGCCGTGAGCCGCCTGCAGGGCTTCATCACGCTGGCCGGCGAGGGAAGCGAGCTCGGGGTCAACGGCGTGAACCTGTTGCAGAAGACCGAGCATGGCGACACCACGCTGGTGGTCGATCATGCCGTGCCGAACTGCGTCAGCCGCGAGATCTTCCGCGCCGTGATCGACGACCGCGCCCATTCGGTGTTCCAGGGCCGCATCATCGTCCGTCCGGACGCGCAGAAGACCGACGGCAAGATGATGATTCGCGCGCTGCTGCTCTCGGACGAAGCCGAAGCCGACAACAAGCCCGAGCTCGAGATCTTCGCCGACGACGTCTCCTGCGGCCACGGTGCCACCGCCGGCGCGCTGGACGACAACCTGCTGTTCTACCTGAAGGCGCGCGGCCTGCCCGAGAAGCAGGCCCAGGCGCTGCTGATCCAGGCCTTCGTCGGTGAAGCCATCGAGCAGATCGCCGATGACGGCTTGCGCGAGCACGTGATCGGCATTGCCGAGCGCTGGCTGGAGCGTCGCCAATGAGCACGCATCCCGCAGTCAAGAACGGGTCCTACGACGTTGCGCGGGTGCGCCAGGACTTCCCTGCGCTCGCCATGCAGGTCTACGGCAAGCCGCTGGTCTATCTCGACAACGCAGCGTCTGCGCAGAAGCCGCAGGCCGTGCTCGATCGCATGACGCAGGCCTATACGTCCGAATACGCCAACGTGCATCGTGGCCTGCACTACCTCGCCAACGCCGCGACCGAGGCCTATGAGGGCGGCCGCACCAAGGTGGCGCAGTTCATCAACGCGCCGCGCACAGAGGAAGTGATCTTCACCCGCAACGCCACCGAAGCGATCAACCTGGTCGCCTCGTCCTGGGGCGGGCCGAATATGAAGGAGGGCGACGAGATCGTCCTCTCGATCATGGAGCACCACTCCAACATCGTGCCCTGGCATTTCCTCAGGGAGCGCCAGGGTGCCGTGATCAAATGGGCGCCGGTCGACGACGAAGGCAATTTCCTCATCGACGAGTTCGAGAAGCTCCTGACTGCCAGGACCAAGCTGGTCGCGATCACGCAGATGTCGAACGCGCTCGGCACCATCGTGCCGATCAAGGACGTGGTGAAGATCGCCCATGCCCGCGGCATTCCCGTGCTGGTCGACGGCAGCCAGGGCGCGGTGCATCTGCCGGTCGACGTCCAGGACCTCGGCTGCGACTTCTACGTCTTCACCGGCCACAAGGTCTACGGTCCGACCGGCATCGGCGTGCTCTGGGCCAAGTACGACCACCTCGTCGCGATGCGTCCGTACAATGGCGGCGGCGAGATGATCCGCGAGGTCTCGCGTGACGTGGTCACATACGGCGATCCGCCGCACAAGTTCGAGGCCGGCACGCCCCCGATCGTCGAGGCGGTCGGCCTTGGCGCGGCCATCGACTACGTCAATTCGATCGGCAAGGAGCGCATCGCTGCCCACGAGCACGATCTCGTCACCTACGCCCAGGACAAGCTGCGCGAGATCAACTCGCTGAGGCTGATCGGCACGGCGCGGGGCAAGGGCCCTGTCATCTCCTTCGAGCTCAAGGGCGCGCATGCCCACGACGTCGCCACCGTGATCGACCGCCAGGGCATTGCAGTGCGCGCCGGCACCCATTGCGTGATGCCGCTTTTAGAGCGGTTCAACGTCACGGCGACGTGCCGGGCCTCTTTCGGCATGTATAATACGCGGGAAGAAGTCGATCATCTGGCACAGGCGCTGTTGAAGGCGCGGGATTTGTTCGCATGAGTGACACGGCCGAAATCAAAGCCAATCCGATGGAAACCCGATCGGCGCTGCCGCCGGAGGAAACCGAGCGTCTCACCACCGAGATCATCGCCGGGCTCAAGACCGTGTTCGATCCGGAGATTCCGGCCGACATCTACGAGCTCGGCCTGATCTACAAGGTCGAGATCAAGGACGACCGTTCCGTCGACGTCCAGATGACGCTGACGACGCCGAACTGCCCGGCTGCCGGCGAGTTGCCGACCATGGTCGAGAACGCGGTCGCCAGCGTCCCCGGCGTCGGCGTGGTCGACGTGAAGGTGGTCTGGGAGCCGGCCTGGACGCCGGAGCGCATGAGCGACGAGGCGCGCCTCGTGCTCAACATGTGGTGACGCGTACGTTCTGCTTTTCATTCCTGGCATTGAATTCGCCCCGCAACGGACCACATCACTGACATGACACAGATATCGTCCGGCTCAACACCAGCATCCCCTCCGAAGCCGCGGCGGCCTCGCCCGCAGGTGATGCGGCTGACGGATGCTGCCGCCCAGCGCATCAGCGAGCTGACGAGCCGCGCCGATTCCGAGATCGTCGGCCTGCGCGTCGGCGTGAAGAACGGCGGCTGCGCCGGCCAGTCCTACACGGTGGAATACGCCCATGATGTCCGTCCGACCGACGAGGTCGTCGAGGACAAGGGCGTCAAGATCCTGATCGATCCCAAGGCCGTGCTGTTCCTGCTCGGCACCGAGATGGACTACAAGGCCGACAAGATGCAGGCCCAGTTCGTCTTCAACAACCCCAACCAGATCTCGGCCTGCGGCTGCGGCGAGTCGGTCGAGCTACGGCCGGCAAAGATCGACGGGTAGTTCTCCCAGTCATTGCGAGGAGCCCGCGACAAAATTGCGAAGCAATCTTGCGCTGGTGCGACGAAGCATTCCGGACTGTCTGCGCGGGGACAGCCTGGCTTGCTTCGCTTCGCTCGCAATGACGGCGGTGGTATGAAGGCTGACCTGCTCGCTCCGGGAAGCCCTCGATGGACCGCGAATTCCTGATCGACCTGTTCGCCGATTTCGGCCCCGTCACCATCCGAAAGATGTTCTCCGGCTACGGCATCTCCGCCGACGGCATCAACTTCGCGCTCGCCCTGCGCGCCGGCCTGTTCCTGCGCGCCGACGAGGTCACCATCCCGGATTTCGAAGCGGAAGGTTCAAAGCCGTTCCAGTATTCGACGCGCGCCAAGACCGTGGTGGTGAACTCCTACTGGGAGCTGCCGGCGCGCCTGTTCGACGATTCCGGGGAGCTCGCGCAATGGGCGAGGGCGGCGCTCGCCGCCGCCCAGCGCGCCAAGGTGAAGAAGCGGCCGAAGAAAAAGACGGCGAAGAAGATTTCGACGAAGCCGCCGGCGAAGAAACGAACAGCCAAGAAGGCGGTTCGTAGGGTGAGCAAAGCGAAGCGTGCCCACCGTTGAGATCCCGGCAAAGATGGTGGGGACCAACTCTCATGTCCTTGGCCGTGAAGACGCAGGTGCCGTCGGCACAGAATGTCAAGCGCGGGCGGTGGTGCGCGAGCTTGCGCGTCACGCCACCCGGTTGTGCGTCTCGACCGCGAATTCCGGATCGGCTTCGCAGATCACCCGGTTGCGGCCGTTGCGCTTGGCCGCGTAGAGGCAGGCATCCGCCCGTTCGATCAGCGCGTCGGGATCGTCGCCCTGCTTCAGCATGGAGACGCCGACGGAGATGGTGACGCGGCCGAGGATCTCGCCGGTGGACTTCTTCTTCAATTCCTTCGCCATCACTGCGCGGCGGATGTGATCGGCCACGGTGAGGGCCTGGCGCAGCGCGGTGTTGGGGAGCACGACCGCAAATTCCTCGCCGCCATAGCGCGCGGTGATGTCCTGGCCCTTGATGGTCTGCTTCAGGGACAGACCGACGAGCCGCAGCACCTGGTCGCCGGTGAGGTGGCCGTAGGAATCGTTGAACGACTTGAAGTGATCGATGTCGACCAGCAGCAGCGACAGCGGCTCGCCGGAGGCGAGCGCATTCTGCACGGCCATATCGATCATGCGGTCGAAATATTTGCGGTTGCCGAGGCCGGTCAGCGGATCGGTCAGGCTCTCGGCGCGGATTGCCTCCAGGCTCTGCTGGAGATTGCTGATCTCGTTCTTCGACAGCGTCAGCCGGTCTTCCAGCGCCTTGTTGGTCTCGCGCATCTCGCTGGTCGAACGCAGCAGCGTCTCGACGATCGACTTGATCTGCTCGCGGCTCCTGGCCGCCGACAGCTTTTCGGTCGCGCCCGACAGGCTGGCATCGTAGGAGCCGGACATTCCGAGTGCGTCGCCGAGGACCTTCATGACGTCGTCGATCTCGCCGATGACGCGCGCGCCGACCTTGTCGATGCGGTCGGTGGTCTTGATGTGGGAGAGATAGGTCTCGTAGATCTGCTCGAGATCGGCTTCGGTCAGCTTGCCGCTAAGCGCAAGCGTCTCGTTGATGATCTTGTTGAGCGGGGCGTTGTAGCCGGTCGCGTAGACGTACCAGATCTCGTAATTGCGAGGAATTGCGGTCTGTCGAAGCGATCGGATCTGACCGAGCGCTACTTCGGCGAACGCCATCGTGCGTTCGTGTTCGTCAAGCACCTTGACCACGGAACATACCCCACAGCGGTCGGTGCGCCCGCGACCGCAGCAATGCTTAAATTATGTTCGCAGGCTAACGGACGATCGTGAACGACCCGTAAATCTACGTTCCCGAATCCATCCAAAAAAGTGCAGACCGAATCTGTTCAACCAAGGCCTGGAGCGCAACGCGCTTCAGGCGCCGGCGGGGGAGCGAACCGGCCGCAGCAGAAATGCCGGCAGATGCGAGTGATCGCCCGGTTCGCTGTCGGCCTCGCGCTGGCGGCGCGGCTCAGGACGGCCGATCGACGGCACATGCGAATTGTTGGCGTGCTGGCGCGCGCCGTGCCGCGGTTCGGATGACGGCTTGGCTTCGCGCGGCGGCCTGGCCTCGCGCGCAGGCCTTGGTTCGCGTTCAGGCCTTGCTTCGCGCTCAGGTCTTGCTTCGCGCTCAGGCCTTGCCTCGGGGGCGAACCGTGCTTCGGCTGAAGGCCTTGTCTCAGAAGCGTGCCTTGCCTCGCCACGCGGTTCGCGCGGCTCGTGGCTGCGCTCACGGTCGCGGCCACCGCGCTGCGGCTTGCCGCGTCCGCCGCGTGAACGTTCGCGGCCGCGCGGCTCGCGCGGGCGCTCGCTTCCATCGCCGGCCTCTGCGTTGACTTCGTAATCGCCCTCGGCGCGCGGAATGCTCTGGCCGATCAGCTTCTCGATCGCCACCATTGACTTCTGGTCGAGCGGCGTTACGAGAGAGATCGCCATGCCGGACCGGCCGGCGCGGCCGGTGCGGCCGACGCGATGGACGTAGTCGTCGGGATGATGGGGGACGTCGAAGTTGAAGACGTGGCTGACCTCGGGGATGTCGAGGCCGCGGGCGGCGACGTCAGAGGCTACCAGCAGCGGCAGCTCGCCCTTGCGGAACTGCTCGAGCGCCGCAGTACGGGCCGACTGGTCCATGTCGCCGTGCAGGGCGCCGACGCTGAAGCCGTGCTTCTGCAGCGATTTGTGAACGACGGCGACCTCACGCTTGCGATTGCAGAAGATGATCGCGTTCTGGAGATCCTTGGCCTCGCGCAGCAGGCGGCGCAGCAGCTCGCGCTTCTCATGCGCCTCGCGCCCGGCGGGCACCTGGCACTGCGTAACGGTGACGGCGGTGGTGGCGGGCTTGGAAACCTCGATTTTCTGCGGGTTGTGCAGGAAGGTTTCGGTGATGCGCCGGATCTCCGGAGGCATCGTCGCCGTGAAGAACAGGGTCTGCCGCGTGAACGGGACGAGCTTGCAGACGCGCTCGATGTCGGGGATGAAGCCCATGTCCAGCATGCGGTCGGCTTCGTCGATGACGAGCAGCTCGACGCCGGTGAGCAGCAGGCCGCCGCGCTCGGTGTGATCGAGCAGGCGGCCGGGCGTGGCGATCAGCACGTCGACGCCGCGCGTCAGCTTGGCATCCTGGTCGCCGAACGAAACGCCGCCGATCAGGAGCGCAACGTTGAGCTTCTGGCCCGCGCCGTAGCGGTCGAAGTTTTCCTTCACCTGCGCCGCGAGCTCGCGGGTCGGCTCGAGGATCAGGGTCCGCGGCATCCGCGCGCGAGCGCGACCCTTTTCGAGGATGGTGAGCATCGGCAGCACGAAGGCCGCGGTCTTGCCGGTGCCGGTCTGGGCGATGCCGAGCACGTCCTTGCGTGCGAGGACGTGGGGGATCGCCTGTTCCTGAATGGGGGTGGGGGTGGTGTAACCGGTGGCCGCCACTGCGGCGAGGACTTTTTCGGATAGTCCGAGATTGGTGAAAGACATTGAGCCTCTGGTCGAAACCGCCGTTCGGAATCGAGGGTAATAAGGCTGTCGCGTTCCACCCCGAAACGGCGCGCTCTCAAAGAAGCTGGGGGTGCTGACTCACGCGAACAAAGCGCCAGGCTCAGGAATCGGTCTTCGATCTGAGCCGCGTCGCCTCGGAACATAGGCGGGAATCGGCCAAAGTCAATGGAGCAGGCGCGGGAAGGTCCTAAAAAACCTGAGGTTTTTGCGCAAATAGCGGGCGCGGCTGCGGTTTTCCGTCAAATCCAGTGATCCGTCGGCATCTGCCCAAACGGCAGTTAACGCCCTTCCTGACCCCGGGCGCGGAAGTCGCCGGGGGCCATTCCGTAGGCGGCGTTGAAGACCCGATAATAGGTCGCCAGGCTGTCGAAGCCGCAGGAGGTTGCGATGTCAGCGATCAGCCGGTCCGGGGCTTCGCGCATCAGGTGGCGGCTCTGTTTCAGGCGTTCGTCCGTGACGGTCTGCGAAAAGCTCCTCGCCGCGCTCTCGAACAGCATGTGCAGGTGACGCACCGATACGCCGAGCAGGTCGGCTACCATCGCCGGCGCCAGATTCGGGTCTTGCAGGTGGCGCCCGATCAGGCGCCGGGCCTGCGAAAGCCGGGCGGTCCGCAGCGCGGCCTGCCCGAGGCGGCTGCCGGGCCGCAGGATGCCGCGCTCGATCAGCGCCAGATGGGCGAGGGCTTGAACCAAGGAGGCTTGAACCAAGGAGGCCTGGCCGAGGGAGGTCGCATCGGCGGCGCCGTCATCACCTGCGGCGGCCTCACCGAGATCGGCGAAGCAGGCGCCGAGCAGGGGCGCCAGGCCGGGATCGTCGAACGTCCGCGGCGCAAGCTCGCGCATGCGCTTGTCTTGCACGGAAAGGCCGCTCAGGGGGATCTTCAGGATCCGCAGGTGGAAGCCGCCCGCGCCCAGCGGCGCGGTGCGATAGGGCAGGTCGGTATGGCTGGTGGCGAAGCTGCCATTGGCGATCGCGAAGTCGCTTCCGCGCATGCCGCCGAACCAGCCCCCACTGCCGAGCTGCTGGTAGACGCAGATGCTGTCACCGGGCGCGCGGGCGATGTCGGTCGTGCTGCGCTCGACCGTGTAGTGCGAGGCCTTCAGCTCGACGAGACTGCCGCCCCCGAGCTGGCGCAGGGAGAATTCGCCGAAGAAGTCCGCCCGCCGTTCGCGCTCGAGTTCGGCGGTGACGCCGAACAGCCCCTTGGCGCGCACCTCGCGCCAATAGTCGAAGCGATCGTGCGGCTCCACCTCGTCGGTACACCAGCGATACACGGCAGCCCCCGTTTGCAGCGCAATTGTCCAAGAAATCGCCCGAGAAATCGTTCAAGAAAAAGCAGATTCCAGAGGAATCTGCCATAGGCCAAATGATGGAACCGAGACGCGAAGCCGTTGAACCGTCCATATGGCTGGGCCGACTATCACATCAACGGCGGAGCGCTCCAATGAACTGTTCGAGGGGATCGGCGGCGGGCCGCTCTGCAACGGGAAGCTTTCGATGACGCGTCGGCTCTTCAGAATTCTGGCGGCGCTTGGCCTCGCGGCAAGCCTGAGCGGTTTCGCGCTCCCGGCCCGTGCCGACAAGCGCGTCGCGCTCGTGGTCGGCAACAACGACTACAGGAACGTCCCGAAACTGCTCAAGGCGGTCAACGACGCCCGCACCATGGGCGATACGCTGAAGCAGCTTGGCTTCTCGGTGATGGTGGCCGAGAACCAGAGCCGGCAGCAATTCTCCGAGACGCTGCTCGCCTTCGACAAGGCGATCGAGCCCGGCGACACCGCGTTCTTCTTTTATGCCGGCCACGGCTTCGAGATCGCCGGCCAGAACTATCTGCTGCCGACCGACGTGCCGGCGGCCACGGAAGGACAGGAAGAGCTGGTGCGCGACGCCTCCATCCTGGCCGACCGCATCGTCGAGCGCCTCCAGAACAAGAAGGCGCGAACCTCGATCCTGGTGTTCGACGCGTGCCGCAACAATCCGTTCGAGCGCAAGGGCACCCGCGCGGTGGCCGGCGGCGGCGGGCTCGCGCCCATGGTGCAGCTGCCCGAAGGCGTATTCTCGGTGTTCTCCGCAGGTCCCCGCCAGACCGCGCTCGATCGCCTCTCCAACGACGACGCCAATCCCAATTCGGTGTTCACGCGCACCTTCGCCAAGGAGCTGCTCCAGCCCGGCGAGAACCTCGTGCAGGTCGCGCAGCGCACCCGCCGTCTCGTGAGCGAGATGGCCGATACCGTCAAGCACAGGCAGGTGCCGGTCTATTTCGATCAGATGGTCGACGACGTCTTCTTGAGCGGCACGGCGAAGGATGGCGCTGCCGCAGCGCGCCCGGTCGATCCGCCCGCGCAGAAGCTCGCGGCCCTGCCGCCGGTGTCGGTTCCGCGCCTGCCGAAAGAGGAAACCACCAACGCGCCGATCGCGAGCTTCTCGCGCCACAATGGCGGCTGGAGCGTGGTGTTCTCGTTCGCCGACCCGACGCTCGGCATCTCCTGGCGGATGGCCGGCAACGGCGATTTCCGCGAGACCGGCTTCATCGACACGCTCGATCCGCGCACACGCAAGCGGATGCCGAACCCGTCGATCGAATTGCCGCCGGACGCGCAAGCCGGCACCATCGAGGTTCGCTATGTCGATCAATCCGGCGACATGCAGGGACCGTTCCCGATCAGGTTCGATCCCGAAGCCGCGCTGATACGCGATCAGCGCAAGATCCTCGACATGACCGCGACGAGCTGGCTGTCGTTCCGCGAATTCAACGGGCTGCTCGTCTACTACACCCACCTCGTGTCCTACCGCTGCGCCATCCGCGAGGTACGCATCGGCATCGACACCGCCGTTCCGAACCAGGTGCTGAAGATGCCGGGCTGCGACATGCGCGACCCCAGCGCGATCAGCGCCGGCATGCCGCTCTACATGAAGCTCGCGCCGGCGACGCAATTCGTTTCGGTGGAATTGACCTATCGCGACGGCAGCGTGTCGGAGATCAAGAGCTTTCGAACAGTGAACCGCAGCAACAATTGACGACGCGGGCGGAGGCTACGCGTCCGCTATCCGCGCCGCTTGCTGATGAAGCGCTTGACCGACTCGACGGCCTCGATCAAGGGCGGAGCCAGCGAGAAGAATGCGCCCATCGCGATCGAGATGATGACGTGGCGGAGCAGGAGCTTCTCCTGCTCCTCGAACGGATAGCCATTCTGATCGATCGACACGGGTGCGAGCGCGCCCGTTTGCCGCGGCCTCCGCGGCTTGCGCGGCGGGATCATGACCACGACGAAGAGCACGTTGATCAGGAGCCAGGCGCCGAGCAGTATAAGGATAGTCCGCACTGCAATTTCCTGAAATCAATCGTATTTAAAGACGACGCTAACGGTCATTCGCCATTGCGGCAAATGAATCCTGTTTGCTGCACCGCACAGAAAACTTAAGTCGTAAATGAGGATCGCGCCGTGAAACCAGATGCGTCGCAGCCTTCGCAAGGTCTCACCGTAAAAGCCCGGTGTTGCATCGTTGGCGGCGGGCCGGCCGGCATGATGCTCGGCTACCTCCTGGGACGTGCCGGCATCGATGTCGTGGTGCTGGAGAAGCACGCGGATTTCTTCCGCGACTTTCGCGGCGACACGGTGCATCCCTCGACGCTCGAGGTGATGGACGAGCTCGGCCTCATCGACGAATTCCTGAAGCTGCCGCATCAGCGCCTGCAGAAGATGGACGGCCTGTTCGGCGGCACGCCGGTGCGCATCGCCGACCTCGGCCGCCTCCACACCAAATACCCTTTCATCGCCTTCATGCCGCAATGGGACTTCCTCAATTTCCTGCGGGAGTCCGGCCGGCGCTTTGCTTCGCTCAAGGTGATGATGACTACGGAGGCCGTCGATCTGATCCGCCGCGGCGAGACCATCGCCGGCGTGCGGGCGAAGACGCCGGAGGGGCTGATCGACATCGAGGCCGATCTCACCGTCGCCTGCGACGGCCGGCATTCGACCGTGCGCGAACGCGCGGGTTTCGAGGTCGAGGAGATCGGCGCGCCGATGGACGTGCTGTGGTTCCGCGCCGGCCGCAATGCCGACGAGACGGAAAACGTGTTCGCGCGTGTCGAACCCGGCAAGATGATGATCACCTTCGATCGCGGCGAGTATTGGCAATGCGCCTATGTCATCGCCAAGGGACAATTCGAGGCAGTGAAGGCGAGGGGATTGCAGGCGCTGCTCGAAGACGTCGTGCGCATGGCGCCGATCCTGAAGAGCGGCATTGCCGAGGTGAAGAGCTTTGACGACGTCAAGCTGCTCACGGTCGCGATCAACCGCCTGAAGCGCTGGACGCGGCCGGGCCTGCTTCTCATCGGCGATGCCGCGCATGCGATGTCGCCGGTCGGCGGCGTCGGCGTCAATCTCGCCGTGCAGGATGCGGTCGCCACCGCCAACCTGCTGGCGGACAAGATGCAGCACGGCTGCGCGTCGGAGAACGAGCTCGATGCCGTGCGCCGTCGCCGCGAGTTCCCGGTGAAGATGACGCAAGCGATGCAGGTGATCGTGCAGAACAACATCATCAGCGGCGCCTTGCAGGGCGGCGGTCGGCCGCTGAAGGTGCCGCTGATCGTGCGCCTCATTACCGCGGTGCCATGGCTCCAGGGCATTCCGGCGCGCCTGCTCGCGCTCGGCGTGCGGCCCGAGCACGTGCATTCGAAGGACGTCGCGGCATCGTAGCGCAGGAATTCGGTAGGGATAACGCGGCGTTAAATCGCGCGCGGCGCGTTGCCTGCGTGCAACAGCGCAAACGGATTCAGGGCGCGTTGCCCGGCAATCCCGCGTCTTAACTTTCTTGATTCAAATTTGAGTAAGAACTGCGTGTGAGCGTGCACCCATCAAAGGATACGGGGTGTACCATGCGTAACAAATTGATTGCCGCCTTCGCCTGCACGACCGCTCTGGTTTCGACCGGCGCTGCGTCCGCCGCCGATCTCGGCGCGCGCTACACGAAGGCGCCGGCCTATGTCGAGCCGATGTTCAACTGGACCGGTTTCTACGTCGGCGGCCACATCGGCGGCGCATGGACCAACGAGCAGTTCATCAACAGCGGGGCCGGCGCGCCGTTCGGCGATCTCGTCCCGGGCCAGGGTTATCGTCAGCGCAACTCCGGCATCATGGGCGGCGCCCAGATCGGCTACAACTGGCAGGCCAACAACTACGTGTTCGGCATGGAAGGCACGATCTCAGGCCTCGACAACAAGGGCTCGTTCACCAACACCGCGTTCGGCGCGGGCGACGACGTGTTCTCCTGGCGCGCCAACGTGCTCGCGACCGTCGTCGGCCGTGCGGGCTTCGCCGTGCAGAACAACCTGTTCTACTTCAAGGGCGGCTATGCCGGCGTGAACAACCGCCTGTCGGTCACCGATACGGTTGGCCCGGTAACCGGTTCTGGCGGTCAGACCCACTGGGCCAACGGCTGGACCGTCGGCGCCGGCTGGGAATACGGCGTCACCCGCAACTGGATCGTCGGCCTCGAGTACAATTACGCGGCCTTCGGCAGCCAGACCTATCAGCTCGGCGGCACCTCGGGTACCTACACCTTCGATGCCAAGCCGCGCGACATCCAGTGGGCCGTCGTCCGCGCGAGCTACAAGTTCGACGCGCCGGTCATCGCGCGTTACTAGAGCATGATCCGGAAAAGCGCGAAGCGGTTTTCCGAAAAGATCATGCTCAAACAAGAACCTAAGGCGCGATGACGATTCATCCCAATCTCATCGCGTTTTAAGGGCGTCAACGAACGATCAAGCACCTAAAAGAAAATCGCGACCAAGAATTAAAAAGCCCCGGCTTCGTCCGGGGCTTCTTTTTTTGCGTGTGGGGCAGGGCTCAGGCCATCACCGAGAACCCGCCGTCGACGGGGATCGCGGTGCCCGTGACGAAATTCGAGGCGGCCGAGGCGAGGAACACGGCGATGCCGGCGAAGTCGTCGATGTCGCCCCAGCGACCCGCAGGCGTGCGTGCCAGCACCCGCTCGTGCAATCCCGAGACCTGCTGCCGTGCGCCGCGGGTCAGGTCGGTGTCGATCCAGCCCGGCAGGATGGCGTTGACCTGGATGTTGTCGGGCGCCCACGCATTGGCGCAGGCGCGCGTGTACTGCACGATGCCGCCCTTGCTCGCCGCATAGGCGGTCGCGAAGCTCGCGCCGAAGATCGACATCATCGAGCCGATGTTGATCACCTTGCCGTTGCCGGACGCCTTCAGCGCCGGATAGGCCAGCTTCGAGCACAGGAAGGCGCTGGTGAGGTTGGTGTTGATCACCTTGTTCCACTCGTCGAGCTCGAGCTCGTGCGGCGGCTTGCGGATGCTCATCCCGGCATTGTTGATGAGGATGTCGATGCGGCCGAGATCCTTGACGACACGCTCGACCATCGCGGCGATCGCCGCCTTGTCGGTCACGTCGGTGGTGACGGCGATCGCCTTCACGCCGCGCTGCCTGAGATCGGCGACGGCGGCCGCGGACTTGGTTTCGTTGCGTCCGACCACGGCGATGTCGGCGCCGGCATCGGCCAGACCGTGGGCGAGGCCGAGCCCGATGCCGCCATTGCCTCCCGTGACAATCGCGACCTTGCCGCGCAGATCGAACCGATTGGATGTCATGCTGCTATTCCCTGGTTTCTTCTATTGGTTGCTCTGCCAGATCAGCACCAGCCCAAAGCCCGCCATGGCTGCGCCATAGCCGGCCCATTGCAGCTGGTTGACCATGAAGCTCGATCGCGGCCACGCGACGGTGCCCGTGCCCTGTCCGATCCAGAGCAACCCGACGGCGAGGGCAAACAGGCCTGCGATCAGCAGAAATCTGCGCATGCATTCCTCCCCATCGATCTGCTTCTGTCGTGGCCCCCGCGATGAACGATCGTCGCAGGCCGCGAGAACTTGGGAAGCAGACTAGCCGCAGCTTCGGCTCGGGTACAATGGCCGTTACCGCATGCGGCCGGGCAGCAGGCTCAGCGCAGGACCTCGCCAACGAAAAAGCCCCGGCCGAGGCCGGGGCTTGACGTCTGATCGGGAGATCAGATCAGGACTTGTTCAGCTCAGTACTTCGCGACGACCGGACCGGTCCAGTTGAAGCGGTAGACCAGCGAGGTCGAGATCGTCTGGTTCCAGGTGTTGGCGCGGATGCTGTTGCCGACCGGCACGTTGCCGACGTCGGTCAACTCGTCCTGGGTCTTGGCGTTGTAGAAGGCCGAGCGGTATTCGGTCTTCATGAACCAGCCGGGCGACTGGATGCCGAAGATGTTCAGGTTGTTCTCGACGCCGCCGCCGACGAACCAGCCGTTACGGTTATAGCTGTTGAGGTGGGTACCGTTCGGAACGCCAGCCAGCGTCATGAAGTTGGTCTGGCCGAAGTGGGCGCCCGAGTAACCGCCGTTGACGTAGGAGAGAACGTTCGGAGCAACCAGCCAGCCGAGGCGCACACCAGCGGCCCAGGAGTCTTCCAGCTTCTGGTTGCCGGTGATGCCGAGGGTCGGATCCTGAACGGTAGCGCGGATGCTGCCGAACTGACCGTCGGCGAACACACCGGCGACCCAGGTGCTGTTGAACTGCCAGTCGTAGCCGAGACCGACGGTGCCGAACCAGCCCGAGCCACCCTGGCGCTGGTCGATCGTCAGCGGAATTGCGCCGACAGTGGTCTGCACGTGCTGGTCGGAAGCAGAAAGCCCGCCGCCGGCGCCGCCGAAGATGTAGAAGCCGGTCCAGTTGGCGACGGGGGCCGCCATCGGAGCCTTCACGTAGGGGCGGGCACCCAGGTCAGCCGCCGAGGCCGAGCCGGTCATCGCGGCAACCGCGGTCAGTGCGAGCAAAATCTTCTTCATTTTAAAATCCCCAAGCTTTGGTCTGTCCGGCAGGCGCGAGCGCACTGAAGTCCTCTGATCTGATGCCCGGACTATAGCCGCTTCTCGCCGAAATGCTGTTGCAGGGCAGGCACAGTCGCCGGAAAACGCGGTTCGGCGGGGATTCGGGGCGCAAGCGCCTAAGTCAGGAATAATGACATAATTTCAATGCGTTGAGGCGATTTTTGAGATGTCGAATTCAGGTAACTTCTGGTTAGGGAATTGGGCTTTGTCCGAAATGGCGGCAGCCCTGCCTCAGCCGTGGCTCGGTGAGTCGTTGGCCGAGTCGCCAGGCGAGGAAGCAGGGAATCACCGAAGCCGAGGCGGGCAATTGGTATTGTCCGCAAAATAAAACAGCCCCGGCTTGATGCCGGGGCTCTTGATGGACACGGCGCCGGGATGCCCTGCGGCTTCAGACGTCGAGCAACTCTTCGTTGGCAAATTCGGCCTTGTCCGAGATGAACGCGAAGCGTGCCTCGGCCTTGGTGCCCATCAGGCGCTCCACCGAGTCCGCCGTGGTGTCGCGGTCGTCGGCGAGCAGCACCACCTTGAGCAGCGTTCGCCTGGCCGGATCCATGGTGGTTTCCTTGAGCTGCGCCGGCATCATCTCGCCGAGGCCTTTGAAGCGGTTCACCTCGACCTTGGCGTTGGCGTTGAACTCGCCTTTGATCAGCGCCTCCTTGTGCGCGTCGTCGCGTGCGTAGATCGACTTCGTGCCGACTGTCAGCTTGTAGAGCGGCGGCACCGCGAGGAAGAGATGCCCTTCGTCGATCAGCCGCGGCATCTGCCGGTAGAAGAAGGTGATCAGCAGCGAAGCGATGTGGGCGCCGTCGACGTCGGCGTCGGTCATGATGATGATGCGCTGATAGCGCAGATCCTCTTCGCGATATTGCGCGAGCATGCCGCAGCCGATCGCCTGCACGAGGTCGGCGAGCTGCGTGTTCGCCGTCAGCTTGTCCTTGCCGGCGGAGGCGACGTTGAGGATCTTGCCACGCAGCGGGAGCACGGCCTGGTTCTTGCGGTCGCGCGCCTGCTTGGCGCTGCCGCCTGCCGAGTCGCCCTCGACGATGAAGAGTTCCGAGCCATCCAGACCGGCATCGGTGCAATCGGCGAGCTTGCCGGGCAGGCGCAGCTTCTTGCCCGCGGTCTTGCGCGCGGTCTCCTTTTCCTGGCGGCGGCGCAGCCGTTCCTCGGCGCGGTCGACCACGAAGTCGAGCAGCCTGTTGGCCTGGTTCGGATTGCCCGAGAGCCAATGGTCGAACGGATCCTTCATCGCCTGTTCGACGATGCGCTGCGCTTCGGCGGTGGCGAGACGATCCTTGGTCTGGCCCTGGAATTCAGGCTCGCGCACGAACACCGAGAGCATCACGGCGGCGCCCACCATCACGTCTTCCGACGTAATGGACGAGGCGCGCTTGCCCTGGCCGACACGTTCGGCGTGATCCTTCAGGCCGCGCAAGAGCGCGCTGCGCAAGCCCGATTCATGCGTGCCGCCATCCGGCGTCGGCACCGTGTTGGTGTAGGACGACAGGAAGCCGTCGGCATCCGCGGTCCAGGCCACGGCCCATTCGCAGGCGCCATGCGCGCCGTTGCGGCCCGATTTGCCGGAGAAGATGTCGGGATGCACCAGCGTGTCGGCGTGGATCGCGGCGGCGAGGTAATCCTTGAGGCCGCCGGGGAAGTGGAACGTCGCTTCCGCCGGCACGTCCTCGACGCCCTTGAGCAGCTCGGGCGCGCAGTTCCAGCGGATCTCGACGCCGCCGAACAGATACGCCTTCGAGCGCGTCATCTTGAACAGGCGCTGCGGCTTGAACGCGGCCTTGGCACCGAAGATGTCAGTGTCGGGCTTGAAGCGCACGCGGGTGCCGCGGCGGTTGTTGACCTTGCCGAGGTCCTCGAGCTTGCCCTTCGGGTGTCCGCGCTCGAACCTCATGCGATAGAGCTTCTGGCTGCGTGCGACCTCGACCTCGAGCAGCGAGGAGAGGGCGTTCACAACGGAGATGCCGACGCCGTGCAGGCCGCCCGAGGTCTCGTAGACCTTGGAGTCGAACTTGCCGCCGGAATGCAGCGTGCACATGATGACTTCGAGCGCCGACTTCTTCGGGAATTTCGGATGCGGATCGATCGGAATGCCGCGGCCGTTGTCGATGACGGTCAAAAAGCCGTCCGCGCTCAGATCGACTCCGATGAAGGTCGCATGCCCCGCGAGCGCCTCGTCCATCGAGTTGTCGATGACCTCGGCGAACAGGTGATGCAGGGCCTTCTCGTCGGTGCCGCCGATATACATGCCGGGCCTGCGCCGCACCGGTTCCAGGCCTTCGAGCACCTCGATGTCGGCCGCGGTGTAGTCGGCCTCGCCGCCGCTTCCACGGGACGCTGCCTTGACCGGCGCGCGCGACTTCGGCTCTTCGCCGCCGAAGAAATCGTCTTTTGCTTTGGGTTTCAATTGCTTGGACATATATCTTGATACGCTTTCGGGGCCGCGGAAGCGGCGAATCGGTTCAGGTGACTATGCCACTTCTGACCTGGAAAGGTTACCGCAGGGGCGGGCTGGCGGCGTCGTTGGGAGCCAATCCCGGCGATTTTACGCCGCAGCCCCTCCAATTCCCGGCAATTTGACGTCCCGGTCCAGTCTGGATCTGACTTTATGACTTGATGTCACACAAGTCCTTGGCTTACCAGTCCTTTTCATCGAGCAGCACCTTGCGGCAGGGCGGAAGGCAATTTTTTGAATGGAGCAGTTTGCGCACGCCTTGGCCGATTTCGTGCGCGCCCACGAGATGTGGGCAGCTCCGATCGTGTTCCTGCTCGCCTTCGGGGAGTCGCTCGCCTTCATCTCGCTGCTGATCCCGGCCTGGGGAGCGCTGGTGGCGATCGGCGCGCTGATCGGCGCGAGCGGCATCAGCTTCTATCCGGTCTGGATCGCCGGCGGCCTCGGCGCGGCGCTGGGCGACTGGGTCTCCTACTGGTTCGGCTACCGTTACAAGGAGAAGGTCGCGCAGATGTGGCCGCTGTCGCGCTATCCGGAACTGCTGCCCAGGGGCGAGGCCTTCGTGCGGAGTTGGGGCGTGCCGAGCATCTTCATCGGCAGGTTCTTCGGCCCGTTGCGCGCCTCGGTGCCGCTCGCAGCCGGCATCTTCGAGATGCCTTATTGGAGTTTCCAGTCCGCCAATTTCATCTCGGCGCTGATCTGGTCGGCGGCACTGCTTCTGTTCGGGGACGTGATCGCCAAGTTGATGGAATGGATCTGGCGGGTGATCTGACCGGGCGGCAACGCCGCCCGGCTGTGCGCACGGCGAGACCTAGAGCGAGGCGTTCCAGATCGACGGAATCCAGCGATAGCCCGCGCCGTCCTTCTCGACCCGGACCAGACCCGGGAAGGCGGCGTGGAAGGCCTGGATCGGCATCTTCTCGGCAATCGCCATGTCGTAGAGCTTGCGCCGCGTCTCCTGAGCCAGAGGTTTGTCGACGTCGGAGGCGATGTTCCACTCGGGATGCCTGACGAACAGGAACGCTGCGCCGGCGGTGATATCGACCTGCACCAGCACCTGCTCCGCGCCGGAGGCGACGATAAAGGAGCTGTGGCCCGGCGTGTGGCCGGGGCTCGCGACCGCGGTGATGCCGGGCGCGACCTCCTTGCCGGAATCATAGGGTGTCACCTTGCGACCGAGTGCATCGAACACGCGGCGGATGTTCTTGAAATTGCTCTCGAGGATGGGATTGCCCATTCCCTTGCTCATCTCGCCGTCGTCCATCCAGAATTTCCATTCCACTGCCGGCACCATGATCTCGGCATTGGCGAAAGCCGGCTTGTTCTCGGCCGCGAGGAGGCCGTTGATGTGGTCGCCGTGGAAATGCGAGATGATGACGGTGTCGACCGCGGCGCGGTCGATGCTGGCAGCGGCAAGGTTGTTGTGGAACTGCCCGACCTTGCCCTTGGTCTGCGTGAACTGGTCGGGACCGAGACCGGTGTCGATCACGACAAGCTTCGACCCGGTGTTGACCACCACGGGGTTGAAAGTGTGGGTGACCTTGTCGGTCGGCAGATGGTTCTCGGCGAAGATCTTGTTGATGTCGTCCTTGCTGGCGCCGGCCGCGTAATTGTCGGGCAGGTTGACGGTGGTGACGCCGTCGCAGACCACCGTGACCTGGTGGGTGCCTACATTGTAGCGGTAGAAGCTCGCATTCTGTGTTGCGGCGGGCGGCGCTGCGGCGCTCGCGGGCGACGTCTTCATGAATGGCAGGAGCGTTGCGGCGGCGGCGCCGGCCAGTGTTGCGCGACGAGTAATCTCGGTCATGGCGATCTCCTGGGCTGGATTGCGACTGACCGGCGGGGCGTGGCGCGTCGGTCTTTGTCGGGAACCCCCGTTGCTGGTGGAAATTCCGCCGCGCCACGATGACATCAGTGCGGCATCCTGCCGTCACGAGGTGCGGCATCCCGCCGTCACGCCCGCCGATTTGGACTTGACCCTGGAACCCGCTGGCCTTATAGCCCCGCGCCATGATCAACGCCGCGACCATTTTGTTCGCCCGTCGCCGCCGCCGCAGTCTTGCGGTTTGGGCGGTCGATCGCGTTTGAGATCATCGTCTTTGCCGCTGGATCCGATCCGCGGCATTCTCTCTCCTGTCAGCGCGATCTGATCCGGCGGCTCCCCGAGGAGGCCCAGCAGGAGACCACGATGTACACGCCACCCTTTTTCAAGCAGGACCGCGCCGCGAGCCTGAAATTCGCCGAAGAGCGCGGCTTCGGCACCATGTGCGCCTTCGACGGTCTCAAGCCGGTCGCCTCGCCGCTGCCGTTCTACCTGACCTATGCCGCCGACGGCACGCCGCAGGCCGCCTTTCATGTCGCCCGTCACAATCCGCTGCTAAAGTTGGCTAACGGTTCGGGGGCATGGTTGCTCACGGTCAACGGGCCCGATGCCTATGTGTCGCCCGACTGGTACGTCTCGCCGGATCAGGTGCCGACCTGGCTCTACCAGTCGGTGCATCTGGCCGGGCCGGTGCGGCTGTTGTCGGACGACGAGCTGTCGGTGCAGATCGACACGCTCAGCGACAAGTTCGAGAAATGGCTGTTGCCGAAGAAGCCATGGACGTCGGGTAAGATGACGGCCGGGCGGCTCGAGGCGATGAAGAAGGCGATCGTGGGTCTGGTCATGACGGTTGAAGAGGTCGAGGGCAGCTTCAAGCTCAACCAGCACAAGTCCGACGCCGACTATACGGCGATTGCCAATGCGCTCGGCGCGCAGCCCGCCGCCGACGCCAGGAAGATATCGCAACTGATGCAGGACGTGAGGCCGGACGCCTTCGCCGACGAAACCAACAAGCTCGAAAGGAGCGTGCCATGAGTCTCGCTGAAACCACGAAAGCCCCGACCACCGGCGCTGCCAGGAAGCCCGCCACCGTCTTCGTTGATGGCGGCTCCGGCACCACCGGCCTCGGCATCAACGAGCGGCTCAAGCTCCAGAGCGACGTCGTGGTGAAGACCATCGCCGACGACAAGCGCAAGGACCCGGCGGCCAAGAAGGCGCTGATGCAGGATGTCGATCTCGTCATCCTCTGCCTGCCCGACGATGCCGCGAAGGAAACGGTCGCGCTGATCGATAGCATGGGGCCGTCGGGTCCGAAGGTGCTGGACGCCTCGACCGCGTACCGGGTCGCGCCCGACTGGGCCTATGGCTTTCCGGAACTGACGCCGGACCAGGCCGGCAAGATCAAGGCTGCGAAGAAGGTCTCCAATCCCGGCTGCTATCCGACCGGCGCGATCGCGCTGCTGCGGCCGATCGTCGACGCCGGCCTGCTGCCGCAGGACTATCCCGTCACCGTCAATGCGGTGAGCGGCTATTCCGGTGGCGGCAAGTCGATGATCGCGAGCTTCGAAGACGGCAGCGCGCCGTCCTTCGAGCTCTACGGCCTCGGCTTCGAGCACAAGCACCTGCCGGAGATGCAGCTCTATTCGAACCTGACGCGACGTCCGATCTTCATCCCGTCGGTCGCCAACTACAGGCAGGGCATGCTGGTCTCGGTCCCGCTCCAGCTCGACACGCTCCCGGGCAAGCCCAGCGGCGCCGATCTCCAGGCCGCACTGGCAAAACGCTACGCCGGATCAAAGTACGTCTCGGTGATGCCGCTTCAGAACGAGACGACCAAGGGCGGCAAGCTCGAGCCCGAGGCGCTCAACGAGACCAACATGATCGAGCTCTACGTCTTTGCCAGCGACAAATATCATCAGGCCGTGCTGGTCGCGCGGCTGGACAATCTGGGCAAGGGCGCCTCGGGTGCAGCCGTGCAGAACATGCGGCTGATGCTGGGCCTGCCGGAGGCGTAGGACTCCGTGCCCCGGACGCAGCGCAGCGCTTCTTCAGCGGTGCGCTGCAGTGCCGGGGCCCATGCTTGGCTTGCTTCGCGTATGGCTCTCCGGATCGCGGCTCCGCGCCGCGACGCAGATGCGTTGCGGCGCGGACATGGGCCCTCAGTATTTCGCGATGACCGGGCCGCCGAACCGGTAGTTGATGCGGGCGGTGATCAGGTCGACATCCTGACCGATGCGATCGGTGCGCGAGAACGTGCCGACAGGCGCCAGCGCGCCGTTGGCCGTGAGGGTGACGTCGTGGTGACCCATGAACATGTGGTCGTATTCGAGGCCGACCGACCAGTTCGGGGCAAAGCCGTACTCGAGGCCGACGCCGATCGTGCCGCCCCAGCGGGTCTCGTTGGCACCATCGAACTCGGCCCCGGCCAGACCGCCCGTACCGATGCCGCGGTAACGATCGCTGGTGACGGCCGCGCCCCCCTTCACGTAGAGCAGCGCATTGTTCCAGGCGTAGCCGACCTGGCCGGTGAACAGGCCGAAGGCATCGACGTGGGTGCGGTTAGCGACGCCGAGCGCGGTGCTGGCATTCCGGCCGTCGAGGTCCGCCCAGTCGCCCTGCGCTTCGAGACCGAACACGAAGGCGCTGCTCTGCCAGCGATAGCCGATCTGGCCACCGGCGACGGCGCCCGTCGCATCATGGCATCCTTCCGCAACGCCGGGCGCGAAGCCGACAGTCTGGTCCCAGCACTTGCGCGACGAACCATAGCCGCCGTTGGCGCCGATATAGAAACCGCTCCAATCATAGATCGCGGCGATCATCGGCGGCGCCTTGGTGTAGGGACGGGCGGCGAGATCAGCGGCACCGGCCTGGGTCGCGACGGTTGCCAGCGACAGGGCGCCGAGCGCGGATACAATCTTCCAATTCATGTCTGCCCCGAATCAATCAATTGCGATGGCCAAATATACCTGTGGATGCACGACACTTCGTATCAGCCCAAGGTCGGCATCGCTGTTTTTGTCGCACTGTCATTCTTTGGCAACACCGGCAGCGCGGCTGGTCTTCGCGTGGTTCAACCTTTCGGCGGCATGGCCCGGTCGGTCCACGCTGACGCCGGCACCTGGGCACGCCCGATGATGGAGCGGATCGTGTCCGCGTCCAGGTCTTCGTGTCAGGTCCTGGAACTGGAGGAAGTCCCGGTTGGGTTCGTGATGCATCGCCACGCGTCCGGGACGCGCGATCAGAGCGCCTTGAAGATCGCGAGCGCCAGCACGGCCTGCGCGAGGAAGCCGACGGAGAAGGCCAGCGTGCGGAACACCGGGATGCCCATCGCATAGACGATGAGATGCGCGACGCGCGACCAGAAATAGACGGCGCAGGCGAGCACCGTCCATTTCGAGGAATAATCGATCGCGTTCAGGATCAGCACCAACGGCGCGAACAGCACCAGGTTCTCGACGGCGTTGTCATGCGCGAACATCAGGCGGTTCGCCCACTCCGATTGCGGCTTGTCGCCGCGCGAAGGATTGGCCATCGCGCCGCCAAGACCGCGAATCTGGCAGCGGTTGATAGTGTAGGGAATCCAGAGGATTCCAGTCAGGATCACCGTCAGTGTCAGCCAGAACAATTCGCGCGTCATAGTCCGGTCCCCTCTGTCATCTCTGTCTTGAGAGCGAGCTTATACAAGCGCGCAAGATTGCGCTATGCGCGGACCCTGACATAGCTGCCGGGCGCGTCCTCGATCGGGGGCAGGGCCTCGCTGCCGACGCTGCGCGCCGGAACTTCTTCCGGATCGAGTGTACCGAGCCATTCGCGCCAGTCCGGCCACCACGAGCCCTTGTGCTCGACCGCGCCCTTCATCCACTCGGCGACGTTGACGTCCTTGATGTTGTCGTTGGTCCAGTACTGGTACTTGTTGGAGGCGGGCGGATTGACGACGCCGGCGATGTGGCCCGAGCCGGACAGCACGTATTTCACCGGACCGCCGAAGAATTGCGAGCCGTACAGCACTGATTCCGCCGGCGCGATGTGGTCCTCGCGGGTGGCGAGGTTGTAGACGGGCACCTTGACCTTGGACAGGTCGAGCAGCGTGTTGTCGAGCACCATCGTGCCGGTGGAGAACCGGTTCTCCAGGTAGCAATTGCGCAAGTAGTAGGAATGGTTCGATGCCGTCATGCGCGTCGCATCCGAATTCCAGTGCAGCAGGTCGAACGCGCTCGGCTGCTGGCCCTTGAGGTAGTTGCTGACGACGTAGGACCAGATCAGATCGTTGGAACGCAGCATGTTGAAGGCCATCGCCATCTTGGAGCCTTCGAGCACACCGGCCGCCTTCATGTCCTGCTCGAGAGCGGCGACCTGCTCTTCGTCCACGAACACCAGCAGATCGCCGGCGTGGGTGAAGTCGACCTGTGCCGCGAAGAACGTCGCGGAGGACACACGCTGGCGGCGCTTTTCGGCGAGCCAGGCCAGCGTCGTCGCGAGCATGGTGCCGCCGACGCAATAGCCGGCGGTATGCACCTTCATCTCGCCGGTGATCTTCTCGATCACGTCCATCGCCGTGAGCGGGCCTTGCTTCATGTAGTCTTCCCAACTCTTGGCTCCGAGCCGCTTGTCCGGGTTGACCCATGAGATCACGAACACGGTGATGCCCTGGTCGACGCACCACTTGATGTAGGATTTCTCCGGCTTGAGATCGAGGATGTAGAACTTGTTGATCCAGGGCGGCACGATCAGGA
Organism: Bradyrhizobium sp. Bra78; assembly: GCF_024519855.1. Classification (NCBI taxonomy): domain Bacteria; kingdom Pseudomonadati; phylum Pseudomonadota; class Alphaproteobacteria; order Hyphomicrobiales; family Nitrobacteraceae; genus Bradyrhizobium; species Bradyrhizobium sp. Bra78. The sequence goes on from NZ_JALJRE010000005.1 coordinate 146,306, forward strand.
GCGGCGTGCGCAGCACGTTCTCCGTGGTCGGCGAATACTGGATCAGCTGCATCATCTCGTTCTGGTAGATCACCTTGCCCGGCGTCGTCGCCATGTTGACGCCGACGACGAGATTGTCCGGGTTGGACTGGCGGATCTTCAGCATGCCCTTGCCGGCTGCGATGTCCTCGGCCAGCATCTTCAGGCCGCGCGCGAGATTCTCGCCGCTGCTCGCCACCGTCTCGCGCAGCACCTCCGGATTGGTCAGCACGAAGTTGGATGGCGACAGCGCGTTGGTGACCTGCTGGATGTAGAACTCCGCCTTGCGGCGGGTCGGCGCATCGAGCCCGTCGGCGTCGCGCACAAGCTCGTGTGCCCATTTGGTCGTGAGCAGATAGAGCTGCATCACGAAGTCGAAGAACTGGTTCGACTTCCATTCCGGATCGGCAAAGCGCTTGTCGCGCGGTGAGGGCGCGATCGCGGGAGCAGCGTCCTGTCCGGCCATGCGGCGGGCCGCCGAACCCCAGAGGTCGAGATAATCCTTGGCGAGCTTGGTCTGGAGATCCGATGCGCGGGTCGTATCCGACAGCCAGTATTCGGCGACCGTCGTGAAGGTCTTGACGACCTCGGTCAGTTCGGCCGGCGGGCGGTCCTGCACCTCGCCGCTCTCGCGCGGCTTGAGGTAGGCAGCGAGCGCCTTGCCGCCGCTCTCCATCGCCCGCGCGACATTCATCGCGAAGGCTTCCGCATTAAACTTCGTCTCGGGTTTGGGCGTGTCGGTCGTGGCCATGCTCATGAGCAGAACAGTAACGATTCATTCCGTATTCGTCACCGCGAAGCTCGCATGTTTGGCGTTAAACACTCTCGAAGATGTGTTGCAGTGCGACAAATCTTCTTGGTTCCGTCACAATCGAGCCGCACCGCTCGGCTTGGTAGTGCCGGGCTGTTTTCTCGCTCGCACCATTTGGGCAGCAATGGTTTGAGCTTGGGCGCGGACTTGGGTAAGGTTGCCCGGGGCCGTGCTTTGGGACGAGGTGGGGATTTCCCAAGTGTTGGCGTTGAGGGACCTGCAAAAGTCGCTGCTGATTTGCGGCACGCTCCTGAGCGTGGCCTTTGTGCTGGGCGGCTGTTCGAGCCAACTCGCGGATATGACGCCCGCGGATGCACAGGCGCATCCCAGGGAGCCGAGTAGCTATCTGCCGGTGCATGACCTGCCGCCGGATCGCGATCAGGCGGTCATCCCGCCGGACCAGCGCGCCAAGATCGAGGCCGAGCTTGCCGCCGCGCGCGACCGCCAGGCTGTTGCCGCCAAGGACGCGAAATAGGCGCCGCAAGGTAATCGCTGGCGCCTCCGTCTTGCCGTGCTAAAAGACCTCAGTTCAGCCGAGAGTCAGGGCGAACGACTTCAGCCGCCGTCGGCGATGACTGCTCTAAGTGTCTGATCTTGAGCAATTTTCGCGAAGGTAGCGAGCGCCTTTCCGAATGGCCGTCATGGCCTGTCGATTCTGTCCAGACCGGTTGCCCGGAGCCCAGAGAGCCATGGAAGAATTTTACCGCATCCGCCGCCTTCCGCCTTACGTGTTCGAACAGGTCAACCGGGCCAAGGCGGCCGCGCGGAATGCCGGCGCCGATATCATCGACCTCGGCATGGGCAATCCGGACCTGCCGGCACCGCCGCATGTACTGGAGAAGCTCAAGGAAACGCTCGGCAAGCCGCGCACCGACCGCTACTCGGCCTCCCGCGGCATCCCCGGCCTGCGCCGGGCCCAGGCCGGCTACTATGCCCGCCGCTTCGGGGTGAAGCTCAACCCCGACACCCAGATCGTGGCAACGCTGGGCTCGAAGGAGGGCTTTGCCAATGTGGCCCAGGCCATCACCGCGCCGGGCGATGTCATCCTGTGCCCGAACCCGAGCTATCCGATTCACGCCTTCGGCTTTTTGATGGCGGGCGGCGTGATCCGCTCGGTGCCGTCCGAGCCGACGCCGCAATTCTTCGAGGCCGTCGAGCGGGCGATCGTGCATTCGATCCCGAAGCCGCTCGCGCTCGTCGTCTGCTACCCGTCGACCCCGACCGCCTATGTCGCGAGCCTCGACTTCTACAAGGACCTCGTCGCATTCGCGAAGAAGCACGAGATCCTGATCCTGTCCGATCTTGCCTATGCCGAGGTCTATTTCGACGAGAACAACCCGCCGCCCTCGGTGCTGCAGGTGCCCGGCGCGATCGACGTCACCGTCGAGTTCACCTCGATGTCGAAGACCTATTCGATGGCCGGCTGGCGCATGGGCTTTGCGGTCGGCAACGAGCGCGTGATCGCGGCCCTGGCCCGCGTCAAATCCTATCTCGACTACGGCGCCTTCACGCCGGTGCAGGTCGCCGCGACCGCCGCGCTGAACGGCCCGGACGATTGCATCAAGGAGATGCGTGACACCTACCGCAAGCGCCGCGACGCGCTGGTGGAATCGTTCGGTCGTGCCGGCTGGGAGATCCCGCCGCCGGAGGCCTCGATGTTCGCCTGGGTGCCGCTGCCGGAGGCCTTCCGCAGCGTCGGCAGCATGCAGTTCGCGACCCTGATGGTGGAGAAATCCGGCGTCGCGGTCTCGCCCGGCGTCGGCTTCGGCGAGCATGGCGAAGGATATGTCCGCATCGCGATGGTGGAAAACGAGCAACGGATCAGGCAGGCCGCGCGCGGCGTGCGACGCTTCCTTGAAAGCGGGATCGAAACGTTGCACAACGTCGTTCCGCTCGCCAACCGGCGCTAATTCTCTTCGACAGGTTTTCGAAAAGCATCATGGTCGCACCCCTGAAAGTGGGCATAGCGGGGCTCGGCACCGTGGGCGCCGAAGTTGTCCGTCTGATTGAAACGCAAGCCCGCGTGCTTGCCGGCCGCAGCGGCCGCGGCATCCGCGTCGTCGCCGTCACCGCGCGCTCGAAGGCGAAGAAGCGCGGCATCGACCTGCGCGGCGTCGAATGGGTCAAGGATCCGATCGCGCTCGCCACCCATCCCGGCATCGACTGCTTCGTCGAGCTGATGGGCGGCGCCGGCGATCCCGCGCTGTCCGCGGTGGAGGCTGCGCTGAATGCCGGCAAGTCCGTCGTGACCGCGAACAAGGCGCTGCTCGCCAAGCACGGCCTCAAGCTCGCCAGGGCGGCTGAAAAGCACGGCGGCGCGCTGAATTTCGAGGCAGCGGTCGGCGCCGCGATCCCCGTCATCAAGACGTTACGCGAGGGTCTTGCCGGAACCGGCATCAATCGCGTCTACGGCATCCTCAACGGCACCTGCAATTACATCCTGACCCGGATGGAGCAGGAGGGCCTGTCCTTCGCCGAATGCCTCAAGGATGCGCAGCGGCTCGGCTATGCCGAGGCCAATCCGTCCTTCGACGTCGACGGCCACGATACCGCGCAAAAACTCGCCATTCTCGCCAGCCTCGCATTCGGCACGAAAGTTGCTCAAAGCGCGGTGTATGTCGAAGGTATCTCATCCATCGCGCCGGAAGATCTCCGTGCGGCTGACGATCTCGGTTACCGGCTCAAGCTGCTCGGCGTTGCGGTGCGCACCGCCAAGGGCATCGAGCAGCGTGTGCATCCGACCATGGTTCCAAAATCCTCCTCGATCGCGCAGGTGATGGGTGTCACCAACGCGGTCACGATCGATGGCGAGGGCATCCCGCCGATCACGCTGGTCGGTCCCGGCGCAGGCGGTGCTGCGACCGCATCCGCCGTCGTTGCCGACATCGCCGATGTCGCGCGCGGCATCCGCGCCAATCCGTTCGGCCGGCCGATCTCGCATTTGCGCGACACCAAGAAGGCGCCGATGGAGCGCCACGAGGGCGGCTACTACATCCGCCTTCTGGCACGCGATTTCCCGGGCACCGCGGCGGCGATCGCGACCCGGCTCGCGGAACAGAAGATTTCGATCGAGTCGATCGTGCAACGCCATCCCAATGGCGGCGCTGCGCCCACCGATGGCAAGGCGGTGCCCGTGCCCGTCATCCTGATCACCTATGCTACGCATGAGGACGCCGTGCGCCGCGCGCTGGCGGCCGTGCAGAAGGACAAGGTGATCAGCGGACGGCCGCAGGTGATCCGGATCGAGAAGAACTGAGCATGCTCCGGAAAAGTGCGAAGCGGTTTTCCGGAAAGAGCATGCTCGAACTATGAGGCGGTTCGAACGAACCGTGGGCGTTGTGAGTTGATGCGGGCGGAAATATCCGTCCAAAACTGTTTCGAAGGAGTTAGCCGATGTCGACCCATATTTCAGTCCCGCCGCAAGCGTTGCTCGAGCGCATTCTCACGCTGGAGATCGTGCGCGTGACGGAGCGGGCGGCAGTGTCTTCGGCGCGGCTGCGCGGGCACGGCAACGAGAAGGCGGCCGACCAGGCCGCCGTCGACGCCATGCGGCGCGAGCTCAACAAGCTGCCGATCGAGGGCACCATCGTGATCGGCGAGGGCGAGCGCGACGAGGCGCCGATGCTGTTCATCGGCGAGAAGGTTGGCATGAACGCCGGCCCGCAGGTCGACATCGCGGTCGACCCGCTCGAAGGCACCACGCTGTGCGCCAAGGCCATGCCGGGCTCTATCGCCACGATGGCGATGGCCGATGGCGGCACGCTCCTGCACGCGCCCGACGTCTACATGCAGAAGCTCGCGATCGGTCCCGGCTACGCCAAGGGCGTCGTCGAGCTCGATGCGACACCGGCCGAGAACGTCCGCCGCCTCGCCAAGGCCAAGGGAGTCCAGCCGGACGGGATCACCGTTCTCGTGCTCGACCGTCCGCGCCATGCCAGCATCATCGAGAGCGTGCGCTCGACCGGCGCCGCCGTGCGCCTGATCACCGACGGCGACGTTGCCGGCGTGATCCACTGCGCCGACCCCGACAACACCGGCGTCGACATGTATCTCGGCACCGGCGGTGCGCCAGAAGGCGTGCTCGCGGCGGTGGCGCTGCGCTGCATCGGCGGCCAGATGCAGTGCCGTCTCATCCTCGACTCCGACGAGAAGCGCGAGCGCGCCGCCAAGATGGGCGTCAACGATCCCAAGATGATCTACGGCATCGAGGACATGGCGCGCGGCGACTGCCTTTTCGCCGCCACCGGCGTCACCACCGGCTCGCTGCTGTCGGGCGTCAAATTCCGCAAGGACGGCGTGATCGAGACCGAGACGGTGGTGATGCGCTCCGTTACCGGCACGGTGCGCTACATCAAGGCCGAGCACCGCGAGCTCGCGAAGTTCCACCTGGACTAAGCCACGACATGCTGCCGTCATTCCGGGCCTGCGCCTCGTGGTGCATCCCGGGATGACCAAGAACAAGTAACGTACGGGAAAGCGCCCATGTCCGATCTCTCCGCCGTCAAAGCCCTGGTCTTCGACGTGTTCGGCACGGTCGTGGACTGGCGCACCAGCCTGATCACCGACTTCATGTGGTGGGCGAAGGGGCGCGGCATCAGCGCCGACTGGACCGCACTCGTCGACGGCTGGCGCAGCATGTACATGGCCTCGATGGACGACGTGCGCAAGCATCCCGAGCGCGGCTATGTCATGCTCGACAATCTGCATCGCCGCTCGCTGGACAAGCTGGTCGAGCAATTTTCGATCAAGGGCCTGACCGAGGCCGATCTCGATTACCTCACCAAGGGCTGGCACCGCCTGCAACCCTGGCCCGACAGCGTCGCCGGCCTGACCCGGCTGAAGACGAAATTCGTGATCTCGCCGCTGTCGAACGGCAACGTCGCGCTGCTCACCAACATGGCGAAGTTCGCGGGCCTGCCGTGGGACCTCGTCATGTCGGCCGAGCTGTTCGAGCACTACAAGCCTGATCCCGAGACCTATCTCGGCGCCGCTCGCCTGCTCGGCCTCAAGCCGGAGCAGGTGATGATGGTCGCCGCCCACAACGGCGATCTCGCCGCCGCGCAGAAGAACGGCCTGAAGACCGCCTTCGTGGCGCGGCCGACCGAGTACGGTCCGCTCCAGAAGGCCGATTTCGAAGCCACCGGCAACTGGGACATCGTCGCCAGGGATTTTGGCGGCATCGCCGACAAGCTCGGCTGCTGACAGCGCCGTAGACGATCCGCGGCGAGCCGGCAGGCAACAGCGCAGGCAAGAGCGCAGGCAAGAGCAAGAGGTGCTCGTTGGCCATCTCATTATTGGCCCTGCAAGTGCTGGCCACGGTGGGGATGACCGCTGGGACGATTGCGCTGATGTTTTGGCTGCTTCTGCGGGCCAGGCCGAGCGTGCTCAGCGAGACCGCGGGCGCAATCGAGCCGGAGAAAAGCACTGCCTGGTTCACCGTCGTCGGCGGTTGCATCATGTCGCTGGCCGGCTTGTACGGTGTCCTGTTTCAGGAAGTCGGCTGGGGAGGAGTGGTGGTCGCATTCCTGGGTCTCGGTGCCGCCGGCTTCATGGCGCCGTCGCTCACGTCCGTCCACAAGGTGACGTGGGACCAGGAGTCGATTGAAGGTCCATCGAACCTGTTTGGTCCCACGCTGGGGCTGCGAAGAACCAGACTATCGTGGGACGATATTTCGAGAACCGGAACGACTGTGACCGGCTACTGGTTCGTCGAGAGCCATGACGGCAGGCGGGTCTATTGGAGCTTTCTCTACAAGGGCCACGGCGCTCTCGCCGCTTTTCTTCACGCGAAGCGGCCTGATTTGGAGCGTCCAGTATCTGAATGACGGCCGGCGCGGACTGACGCTGCCACCTCGAAGCCGCTCGCGGCCGCGGAGCCCGCGGAATAGATCACTGATCCGGGCGGCACGTGCGCCGCCCGGATCAGATCCGGCGATTACAACGTCATCTGCATCGGTTCGGGATAATAGTGGAAGCCGTCGCCGACCTTGGCGACGTGGCCGTAGCCCGGCCAGGCGAAGTGATAGGACATCACGGGGGTCTTGTTGGCCGCAAGCATGGTCAGCAGCTTGACGCGCGATTCAGCCGCCTGCTTCGGGTCTGTGTCATAGGAGAATTCCATCCGCGGCCGCTCGAGCAGCAGCACCGAATGATGCGAGAGGTCGCCGAGGAAGGCGAAGGACTTGCCGGCCGACGAGACCAGGAAGATGTGGTGGCCGACGGTGTGGCCGGGCGCGGCGATCGCCTGGACGCCCGGCAGGAATTCCTGGCCGTCCTTGAAAAACACGATGCGGTCGCGAACCGGCAGCAGGTTCTTGCGGGCGTGGACGATGAAGTCCTTGACCGGGCTGCCGAGCTTGCCCTCGTCGGTCCAGAAATCGAAATCGGTCTGCGAGATATAGATCTGCGCGTTCGGAAACAGCGGCTTGCCGCCCTCGTCCACGATGCCCCCGATGTGATCGATATGGGCATGCGAACAGACCACGGCATCGATATCCCCCGGCTTGATGCCGGCCTCGGTCATGCTCTTCTGCTGCCGGCCGGTGGTGGGGCCGAACAGCTTGGAGCTGCCCATGCCGGTATCGAACAGGATGAGCTTGTCGCCGGTGTTCACGATCGGCGAGTTCTGCTCGAGCACGACATTGTCCGGCGACAGGAAATTGTCGGCCAGCATCTTCTTCACGTCCTCCTTGGGAACGCCGGTGAATGTCCCGGAGGGATCGCCGAGCGGCAGTGGTCCGTCGGAGACGACGGTGATCTCGGCATCGCCGAGAACGAAGCGGTGCCAGTACGGCGTCTGGGTGCCGAGCTTGGGAGCGCGCGCAATTGCGGTGGTGCCGAGCATTGCACTGGCACCGAGGCCGGCGCCGAGCGAGAGCAGGGATCGACGTGAGACGTTGAGTGTCATTCGCTTCCTCCACTTTTTCTTTTGAGCTGCGCGAATTTGTCGCGCGCCATGTTCGGCCTGAGGCCAGCCATGATGCTGCGCCGGTTCAGACAAACCAGCAAGTGGAATTGGTTTGCGGATGATCGCGGCTTGTCAAAGTTGCACGTGCAATTCCGGCGCACGACAAAGACGCCATTGCCGACGTTGTTCACGGCGTCACGATCGACCAGCGTTGCTGCAACGCAATCAAGGATTGTGTCGCGATTGTGTCTGCCGGCGCGCCCGATACGGCGGGATGGCAGGAATATTCTGGCAGCTGGAATCATTTTACGTCACGGTGGCGCGCGCGTCCGCGCGGCAACTTCGCCTTACGCGATCCGGAGCGTCAGGTCGTTGCCTTCCGCTTCGGCAAAGCCCGCTTGCAGGACTTCTTCGCGCTTGTGGCGCAGATGCGCGCGCAGGATATGCGCGAGCCCGACGCCGTCGCGCCTCTGGAGCGCGTTCAGGATTGCATCATGCTCCTTCACGGCGAGCGCCCAGCGCTGCGGCGTCATCGGCGTGACGTAACGCGCGCGGCGGATGCGCGCGGTCACGGACGCATACAGCCCCGCGAGCGCGGGGTTTCCGGCTGCAGTGACGATGGCTTCGTGAATGGCGCGGTTGCCGCGGTAGTACTGGATCAGGTCACGCTCGCGATAATGCTGCACCATGGCCGCGTGCGCGGCGGCGATCTCGTCGATCCCGGCGTCGGTGATCCGTTCGCAGGCGAGCTCCCCGGCGAGGGCCTCGAGGCCCTGGCAGACCTCGAACAGGTCGCGCATGTCCTTGTCGGTCAGCTTCGCCGCGCGCGAGCCCCGATGCGGCAGCAGCTGCACGAGGCCCTCGGCGGCGAGCACCTTGAGCGCCTCGCGCAGCGGCGTGCGCGAGATCTGCAGCCGCTCGCACAGTTCGCGCTCTGGAATTCGCGCCCCCGGCGGAATTTCGCCGTCGAGCAGGATGGCCCGGATACGGCCGACAACTTCCTCGTGAAGCATGGGTCGGAGGTCCATTTGCATTCAAAACTGAGATTATATGTGAAAGATTGCAAGTTCCAGCTTGAAAAATGATAATTTTGCATTCAAAAATGTAAAAAAGCAGAAAGGCGTGAGGAAATGGACCAGCAGGTGGGGGCGGAAGACCTCGTTTTCGAGCGCCGGGACGGCATTGGTCGGATCACCTTCAACCGCCCGCAGGCCCGCAATGCCTTCACTTTCGCGATGTACGAGCGGCTCGCCGCGATCTGCGCGGAGGCCAACGACGATCATGCGATCAAGGTGCTGGTGCTGCGCGGAGCCGGCGACAAGGCTTTCGCCTCGGGCACCGACATCAACCAGTTCCGCGAATTCAGGACGCCGCAGGATGCGATCGACTACGAGAACCGCATCGATCGGGTGCTGAGCACGCTCGAGCAGTGCCGGGTGCCGACGATCGCGGCGATCAACGGGTTCTGCACCGGCGGCGGCGCCGGCATCGCCGCTGCCTGTGACCTCCGTATCGGCACAAGAAGCGCGAAAATCGGATTTCCCGTCGCCCGGACGCTCGGCAATTGCCTGTCGATGTCCAATGTCAGCCGTCTCACGGCGCTGATCGGCGCCGCACGCGTCAAGGACCTGATCTTCACCGCGCGTCTCATTGACGCCACCGAGGCTGCAAGCGTCGGGCTGCTCGGCGAGGTCGTCGAGGATGACGCGGCGCTCGAGCGCCGTGCCGACGAAGTCGCGCGGCTGCTCGCCAGCCACGCGCCGCTGACGCTGAACGCGACCAAGCAGGCGGTGGCCCGCCTGCAAAGGCGGCTGACGCGGGACGAGGGCGAAGACCTCATCCTGATGTGTTACACGAGCCAGGATTTTCGCGAAGGGCTCGATGCTTTCCTCACCAAGCGCGCGCCGCAATGGCGCGGTGAATAGGACGGGCCGATGCAGAGCGATCGTTCGCAATCGAACTCCGGCCGTTCGGGGCCGCTGGCCGGCCTCAAGGTCATCGATCTCACCCATGTCATGGCAGGGCCGACCTGCACCTTGATGCTCGCGGACATGGGCGCCGATGTCATCAAGATCGAGAAATGGCCGAATGGCGACGACACCCGCCATTCAGTGCCGCCGAAGATCGGCGACGAGGCGGCCTCCTTCCTGATGATGAACCGCAACAAGCGCGGCATTGTGCTCGATCTCAAGACCGAGGGCGGCAAACAGGTGCTGCGGCGGCTGATCGCGGGCGCCGACGTGCTGGTCGAGAACTTTGCGCCGGGCGCGATGGAGCGCCTCGGCTTCGGCTACGAGGCGCTGCACGCAAAATTCCCGGCGCTGATCTACTGCTCGCTGTCGGGCTTTGGCCGCACTGGTCCCTACAAGCACCGCCGGGGATTCGATCTCGTCGCCCAGGCCATGAGCGGTATCATGAGCTTTACCGGCGAGCGTCCTGACGGCCCGCCCGTCAAATGCGGCCCGCCGCTGTCCGACATCACTGCCGGGCTGCTCGCGAGCATGGGCATCCTCGCTGCCTACACGCATCGTCTCAAGACCGGCGAAGGGCAGTGGGTCGAGACCTCGCTTTTTGAAGCAGCTCTGGTGCAGACCTACTGGCAGTCGACCATCGCGTTGGCCGCGGGCACCGCGCCGCGCGCGATGGGCTCGGCTCATCCGCTCAACGCGCCTTATCAGGCCTTCGAGGCCTCCGATGGCTGGCTCGTGGTCGGCGGCGCCAACAAGAAGCACTGGCTGTTGATGCTGGAAGCACTCGGTGCGAGCGAGCTTGCATCCGATCCGCGCTTCGTCACCGGCGCCGACCGCATGGCGAACCTGAAGGAGCTCGATGCGGTTTTGAGCGAGCGCTTCCGCACGAAGTCGCGGGCGCATTGGCTTGCGGCGCTGGACGAGAAGGGCGTGCCCTGCGGCCCCGTCCACGACATGCTGGAGGCGCTGAGCGATCCGCAGACGCTGGCACGCGAGATGGTCGTCGAGGTCGAGCACTCCACGCTCGGCCCGGTGAAGACCATCGGACTGCCCGTCAAATTTTCGGAGACCCCAGGCAAAGTGCGCATCGGCGCGCCGCTCTACGGTGAGCATACAGGCGAGGTGCTGACCGAATACGGGTTCGACCAGACGCAGATCGATGCTCTCGCAAAAGAAGGCGCAATCGTTCTGGCCCCAGACCGGCGCGAGGAACGCGTCGCCTGACCGGACATCGCTACGACAAAGACAAGACAAAACATAAAAAAGCTGGAGGAAATCATGGGTCGGACGTCAACACTTCTACTCTCCGCGGCCGCAGCGATGCTCGCCGGCACGATGCCGGCGCTCTCGGCCTGGCAGCCGCAAAAGCCGATCGAGTTCGTGGCCACTGCCGGGCCGGGCGGCGGCACCGACAATATCGCCCGCGCCGTGCAGAACATCATCACCAAGTACAAGCTGACGGAGCAGCCCATCGTCGTCGTCAACAAGGGCGGCGGCAGCGGCGCCGAAGGCTATGTCTACGGCAAGGCGTCCGCCGGCGATCCCTACAAGGTGATCTTCGGAACGTCGAACGCCTGGCAGCAACCGCTCGTCTCCAAGGTCGCCTTCAATTACACCGATCTCACCCCGGTCGCGGCGATGGCGCAGGACGAGTTCCTGCTCTGGGTCAAGCAGGATGCCCCCTACAAGACGGCAGGGGATTATCTGAAGGCGGCCGCATCGGGCGAATTCAAGATGGGCGGGGCACAGTCAAAGGACACCGATGAGGTCCTGACCCGCATGATCGAAAAGACCGGTCACGTGAAGCTGACCTACATCCCCTTCAAGAGCGGCGCCGAGACCGCCGTGCAGCTTGCCGGCGGACATCTCGACTCCCACGTCAATAATCCGAGCGAAAGCCTCGGGCAATGGCGCGGCGGCACGCAGCGACCGCTTTGCGTTTTCAGCCCGAAGCGGCTGCCGAAGGGTCCCAAGATCACCGCGACCGAAGGCTGGAGCGACGTTCCGACCTGTGCCGAGCAGGGGCTCGATATCAAGCAATATGAGCAGCCGCGCACGGTGTGGCTGCCCGGCAAGGTCACGCCGGACCAGGCCGCGTTCTATGTCGATCTCATGAAGAAGGTGCAGGCGACGCCGGAATGGAAGGACTACATCGAGAAGACTTCGCAGGTCGATACGTTCCTGACCGGCGCTGAGCTCGACAAGTTCATCAAGGACGATCTCGAGCACCTCAAGCAGGTTGCGGCCGAGCAGGGTTGGCTCATCAAGTGAGCCGGCCCTGCCAGGCCATGAGATCCCGTCATCTCGCGTTAGGTTGGAGCCGCTGATGATATCGCGCCGCGCTCTCGAACTGGCGACCGCCGTTCTCACCGGCGGCTTCGGTGTCGCTGTCGTCGTGCAGAGTCTCGACAACGGTATCGGCTGGTCGAGTGCGGGCGTCGATTCCGGCACGTTCCCGTTCCTGACCGGGATCATCATCGTTGTCGGCAGTCTCTACAATCTGGTGCGGGGCATGCTGCCGGTCGCGACATTGGCGCATGTTCCGATCGCGATCACGCCGATCGAGTTGCGCCGGATTGCCGGCCTGTTCGTACCGGCCGCGATCTTCGTTGCGGCGATCCCGCTGGCCGGGATGTACGTCGCCTCCGCCCTCTATGTCTTCGCGGTGCTGGCAATCCCCAGGCACCAATCCGTACCCCGTGCGCTGGCTATGGCGGCGGCGACGGCGCTCGCGCTCTACGTCGTGTTCGAGCGCATGTTTCAGGTGTCGTTGCCGCACGGCGCGCTCGCCGCCGCGTTCGGGTACTGACGGAGCGCGCGATGGACAATCTCGGGGAACTTCTGCACGGCTTCACCATCGCGGTCACGCTGCCGCATCTGGCGCTGATGGTGGTCGGCGTGCTGCTCGGCATCCTCGTCGGCGTGCTGCCGGGGCTGGGTGCGCCGAACGGAGTGTCACTGCTGCTGCCGCTGACCTTCGGCATGCAGCCGGTGTCGGCGATCATCCTGCTCTCCTGCATGTACTGGGGCGCGCTGTTCGGCGGCTCCGTCACCTCGATCCTGTTCAATATTCCCGGCGAGCCGTCCTCCGTCGCGACCACCTTCGACGGATACCCGATGGCCCGCGACGGCCGGCCGACGACGGCGCTCGCCACCGCGTTCGGCTCGGCGGCGTTCGGCGCGCTGATTGGCGTCATCCTGATCACCTTCCTCGCATCCTGGGTGGCGCAGGTCGCGCTTGCCTTCGGGCCGGCGGAGTATTTTGCCGTCTATTTCCTGGCCTTTGCGAGCTTTGTCGGCATGGGCGGCGGCGCGCCGATCAAGACCGTTGTGGCGCTGGCGATCGGCTTTGCCATCGCCGCGATCGGCATCGACACCGTGTCCGGCAGCGTTCGTCTCACCATGGGCGTCGATGAACTGGTCAAGGGCGTGAACTTCGTCGTCGCCGTGATGGGCCTGTTCGGCATCGGCGAGCTGCTGGTTGCTGTCGAGGAGGAGTTTCACGCCCGCGCGGTCTCCTCGAAGATCGATTGGCGCGAGGTGTTTCGCGCGGTCGGCCGCCTGCCGCGGCACAGCATTGCCTTGCTGCGCAGCGCCGCGATCGGGTGCTGGATGGGGATCACGCCGGGCGGCCCGACCGCCGCGTCCTTCATGAGCTATGGCATCGCCCGCCGCTTCTCGCGCCGCGGCCGCTATTTCGGCACCGGAGAGGTCGAGGGCATCATCTCGCCCGAGACCGCCGATCATGCCGCCGGCACCAGCGCATTGCTGCCGATGCTCTCGCTCGGCATTCCCGGCTCGGCAACTGCGGCTGTCATGATGGGCGGGCTGATGATCTGGGGCCTCAATCCCGGGCCGATGCTGTTCGTCGACCAGAAGGACTTCGTCTGGGGCCTGATCGCCTCGATGTATGTCGGCAACATCGTCGCGGTGGCGCTGGTGCTGCTCACCGTGCCGGTCTTTGCCGCCCTGATGCGGATTCCGTTCGTGATCATCGCGCCCCTGATCGTGATCATCTGCGTCGTCGGCGCCTATTCGGTGTCGAACTCTTATCTCGACGTCGTCATGATGCTCGGCTTCGGGATCGTCGGCTATCTCTTCAAGAAGCTGTTCTATCCGCTGGCGCCGCTCGTGCTCGCGATCGTCATCGGCGACAAGGCCGAGGACGCCTTCCGGCAATCGATGCTGATGTCCAGGGGGTCGCTCGGGATCTTCTTTGCGAACAAGCTGGTGACGTGCCTGGTGGTGGCCGGGATCGCGCTGTTGCTGCTTCCGCTGGTGCTGCAGCTTGCGCATCTGTTTCGCAAGCCCGCGCCGTCCACCGATGAGACGACAACCCAAGCGACAGCTCGGCAGAAGGTGACCATATGACCGCAAAGCCGCTCATTGCACTGGCGATGGGAGACCCCGCCGGCATCAGCCCGGAGCTGACCGCGAAGCTGGTGGTGCAGGACGATATTCGTGCCCGCTGCCGGATCGTCGTGATCGGTGACCGCCGGATCTTCGACGAAGGCGCGCGCGTCGCCGGCGTCAAGCCGGAGCTGACCATGGTGGAGCAGGGGGCCGACCTTCGGGCGGCGAGGGCGGAGGCGTTGTTCGTCGATCTCGGTCATCTCGATGCCGGGGACGTCGAACCGAAAGCTGCGACCCTTGCCGGTGGACAATTCGCCATGGCCAATTACAAGCACGCGCTCGAGCTTGGTCGCGACGGACGCGCCGATGCGGTCTGCTTCACGCCGTTCAACAAGCAGGCGATGCGGCTCGCCCGCGCCGGCTATGACGACGAGATTGCGTTCTCCGCGGAGGTGGCCGGATTGAAGACCCCCGCAAGCGAATTCAACGTGCTCGGCGATCTCTGGAATGCGCGTGTCACCTCGCACATTCCGCTGAGGGATGTCGCCGCAAAGCTGTCCGGCGAGCGCATCCTCCGTGCGCTCAAGCTGACGGACGCCTGCATGCGCAACGCCGGTTTCGCGCGGCCGCGGATCGCGGTCGCCGGGCTCAATCCGCACGCCGGCGATGGCGGTAATTTCGGCCGCGAAGAGATCGACATCATCGCGCCGGTGGTCGTGGCCGGCCAGCGCGAGGACATCGCCGTCGAGGGACCGTTTCCCGCCGACACGGTGTTCCTGCGTGCCAAGGGCGGCGCCTTCGATGCGGTGCTGACGATGTATCACGACCAGGGCCAGATCGCGATGAAGCTGATGGGCTTCGATCGCGGCGTGACCTTGCTCGGCGGCTTCCCGTTCCCGATCTGCACGCCCGCGCACGGCACCGCCTACGACATCGCAGGCCAGGGCATCGCGTCGATCGGCGCCAGCCGCGCCGCGGTGTTGCTCGCGGCGGGAATGGCGGCGCGTCGCGCCACGTAATCTGGCGCTACTTCGGGAGAGGCATCGTCAGCTCCTTGTCGGCGGTATCCACCACGAACACGGCCAGCAGCTTCGCAGGCTCGGTATCGCTGGCATTGGCGCTGACGGCATGGCGATCGCCCGGCCGTTCGGAAAAGTTCTCTCCCTTGCGAAAGACCTTGGCAGGACCGTCATTGACCTGGCTGCGGATCGCGCCTTCCAGCACCGTGGCATAGATGAAGGCCGAGGGTGCATGAATGTGGGCCGGCGAGGAGCCTCCAGGACCATACTCGACCAGCACGCCCTTCATGCTCTTGCCCGGGACATTGGGCAGCGGCTGGTCGAATACGACCGACACCTTTGCCAAAGGGGCTGCCGGCTCGGCCGCATGGGCGGCCAGGACAGAGGCGGCATAGACAGCCGTTGCGATCATCAATCTACGCATGGGGATGTCCTCCTCAGAGGTTCGCGAGCCAGGTGGCGAGCGGGATTTTCCCGAGCCGCGCCTCGCCGAGCGGGTTCAGCGAGGTGTCGTCAATGAGCGCGCCGTAATAGGGCGCGTTCGGATCGCCCACCACCGGGCGGGCGTCGCCGGAGGCCATCAGGCGGCGTGCGATAAATTCGTTAAAGGGCGCCTTCTCGGGCCCCGCGATATCGATCGTGCCGTTGAGGGGCTGGTCCGTTGCGACCTCCGCGAGGCGCTCGGCGACGTCCTCGGCCGCGATCGGCTGGAACAGTGCCGACGGGACGACGATCCTGCTGCCGCTCAACCCCGTCTCCGCAATGGCGCCGAGGAATTCGAAGAACTGGGTGGCGCGGACGATCGAGTAGGGGACCGGAGACGACTTGATGATGGTCTCCTGCGCCAGCTTGGCGCGAAAATAGGAATTGTCTGGCGACCGTTCGGTCCCGACGATCGACAGCGCCACGTGATGTTTCACGGCCGCTGCCGCCTCGGCCGCGGCGAGGTTCTTGCTCGAACGCTGGAAGAAATCGAGCACGGCGGCGGGCTCCCAGGACGGGGCGTTGGCAACATCGACGACAACGTCGGCGCCCTTCAGCGCTGCTGCCAGGCCTTCGCCGGTGACGGCGTTCACGCCCGATTTCGGCGAGGCGGCCACGGCCTCGTGGCCGCGGTCGTTGAGCTTCGCCACGAGCTTGGACCCGATCAAGCCGGTCCCGCCGATTACGACAATCTTCATGGCCTATCTCCTCGGCACGTTGCGGGCGCGAGCTTCTCAGGGTCGACGCGCCGCGCGTCGCGAAAGTGATGCGGCGCGACTCTTACCCAGGAAATGGGGCAGGCTCTTGCCTGTAACCGCCGTGCCTTGCCGGAAAATGCTCAAGACGTAGCCGAATGATCTTCATCCAACGACCGATAGGTAAAGCTGCGTATCGAAATAGTCCGACGCGCGGAGCGCGCCGCTGACACCGGCATCCGCCATGGATGCTCCCTAGGTTGCAGTACGTCCTTCTTGTTGGCGTTCGGCACCAATCGGCATTCGCACCACGCAGCGGAATCCGACATGGCTGGTTGAGGTATCCACCGGTTCGGCATGGCGCGCGGCGGGGCGATAACGGCGGCAATAGTTCGGCGCGCAGAGATGCGAGCCGCCCTTGAGGACCTTGCGGGGAATCCGGACGTCGGGCAGGGCAGGGTCGTAGCTTGCGCTCTCGCGCCCGCCGCGAGGGTTCTTCGGGATGCAGCAGGGCTTCGCAGTGTCAACCTGATGCCTCGCCGACCACCAGTCGGAGGTCCATTCCCAGACATTGCCGATCATGTCGTAGAGGCCGTAAGCGTTCGGCGGGAAGGCCATGACCGGCGAGGTACGCTCATACCCATCCTCGCCGAGATTCTGGACGGGAAAGTTTCCCTGCCAGATATTGGCCATGTGCTTGCCACCCGGCATCAGCACGTCGCCCCAGGCGAACTCCTCCGCCTCCAGGCCGCCGCGCGCAGCGAACTCCCATTCCGCCTCCGTCGGCAGGTCCTTGCCGGCCCAGCGCGCATACGCTGCCGCATCGCTGAAGGAGACGTGGACGACGGGATGGTCCTCGAGGTCCTTGATGTTGCTGCCGGGACCATAGGGATGGCGCCAGTTGGCGCCGCGCAGGAAAGTCCACCACTGGCTCCAGTCGGCGAGATCGGTGATGCGCGGCAGCGGCGAGAACACCAGCGATCCCGCGTACAGCATCTCCTTCAGTGCGCCGGGGTAGTCCCTGGGATCGGGAACGATTTGCGCCTCGGTCACATGACCGGTCGCGTTGACGAACTGCTTGAACTGCCGGTTGGTGATGGGCGTACGGTCGATCCAGAAGCCGTCGACAGCGACGCGATGACTCGGCGCCTCCTCGGGATAATGATGGTCGGATCCCATGCGAAAGGTTCCGCCGGGAATGAAGACCATTTCGCCGGTCTTCACGTCATCCGGCAACCATTCGCAGTGATCCAGATCCGCCCGCAGCATGGTGGAAACTCCGATACTCGCGTTTCCACCTGACGCTACGGCGTAGATTTTGGCAGAGGCTGGAGACGGCCCATTGCCCGGTATGTTGGACGCATTGTCTGGTCCCCTCTTTTTTGGCGCTCGGAGGAGAGCACGACGCTTCATTGCGTCAGTGTCTCTTTCCTATCGCGAGCACGAGTTTGTGCACGCGGCAAATCCCTGCCGCGTGCACTCCGCCATCCGCAGAGCGCTTTCGATCGATCTCGCTGAGGTTGAAAACGGTATCGGAAGATTGGCCGGTTGTGATGTGCAGTTTGTGCCAGTACGCAGGGGCAATGGGTGAGACTTAACGACCCATCGCCAAAAACCCACGGAATTGCGATGCAATGCAGTGAATTTTACCTGCCGGATTTCGACAGTGTTTGCCTCGAAATGCGAAGTCAGCTTGTCGTACCCGCTTCGCGTTGTGGTGGTATTTGGCTGCCGCCTGCCGCAGAATTGTCGCGCTTCAGTAACAGAGTACAGCCATGGGGCAATTCCTTCTGGTTGATTCGCGCAAGCTGGACGGTTTCGAAGGACTTCACCAGGCCGTCCACGGCTCGCATGTCGACGTGATGCAGCTCGGCCGCGGTCGGCTGCGCGGGACGTTGTCCCATGTCGGCATCGGCGATTTCTCGCTCAGCATCGGCGCCTTCAACGTCGGCATGCGCACGCAGCGCGTCGCCAGCGACGACAAGCTGATCGTCGGGATGCTGCTCGCCGCCGAAGAGCGCGTCGCCCATTGGTCGTTCGACATGAAGCTCAACGATGTGCTCGTGATTCCGCCGCTGCTCGAGCATGACGGTGTCTTTCACGGCCCATCCGCTTACGCCGCGATGCGCTTCGACCTCACGGAGGTCGCATCCCTGTTCGGTGGCGAAGCGAGGCTGAGCGATCCCGACAGCTGGCGCAGCCGCGGTCATTTCCGGGCGGACCTCGAGACCGGCGCGATCGCCTCGCGCCGGCTGATCCGGATCATGTCGCATCTGCGCGAAAACAAATACGGACTGACGCCGTCGAGCGCCGACTTCTGGAAGCGATCGATTGTCGAGTGCATGGCGGCCAACGTCATGTCGTCACTGCCGCCCGACGATGGCGGCTGGCTGCCCTCGGCAAGGCGGCTGATCCGCCGGGTTGAGGAGTATCTGGACGAGGCGGGCACGCGACCGGTACATGTGTCGGAGATCTGTGCGGCGTTGGGCGTATCGCGGCGCACCTTGCATCGCGCCTTTCAAGAGGTGTTCGGCCTCGGCCCGGTCAGCTTCCTCAGGCACAAGCGGCTATGCGCCGTTCATTCGATCCTGCACGAGAGCGCTCCTGGCTCGACGACCGTGGCGGCGGTCGCGATGCAGCAGGGCTTCTACGAGCTCGGACGGTTCTCGCAATACTACCTTGCGATGTTCGGGGAGCGTCCGTCGCAGACGCTCGGAATTGCGACACTGCAAGCAGCTGGAAACGACCTCGCCAGAGCCTAGCGCTCTCGGTTGCGAACGACGCCATGACGGCAGGAGGCCGCTGTCTTGCCCGACGCGTCAAATGGCGAACGAAAAACGTCGGGAAACAATCCTGTAGCTACTGTGCATGGGGTTGTTTTCACGGTTTTGTCTTGGACAGGCCGGCTGGCCCCAGTCTCACGCCCCGCAGACGATCACGCCGTACCAGCCCAGGCCCCGATAGGTCTCGTAGCCCGGCGTCGCATGGAAGGCGACCAGCGTGCCGGAACGGTCCTGGTAGAAGCCGGAGCGCTGGCCGTCCAGCGCGAGCGAGATGCGCTCGCTGAGGATGCCTTGGCCGTCGGAGGCTGCGATCACGCGAAAATTCGAGTCGACCAGCAGCACGCGGGCCTTGTCGCTGTCGCCGACGCGCACGCCTTGCACGATGGCGCGGGCCTGCGCCTCCCAGTCGAAATGGATGGCGAGCACGCCGATCGGCGCGCCGTTGGCCTGGCCGCCGGCGCGGACGCTGGCGCAATAGGTCGCGACCTGCGCATTGCCGAGGAGCGGCTGGTTCTCGACGTCGCCGGCGACATAGTCGTCGCCGGAGCGCAGGGCCTTCGCCTCGCGAAACCATTTGGTATGGGCGACGTTCTGGCCGACGGCGCGAAAGCGGTCGGCGCGGCCGTTGGCGATGACGTTGCCGTCGAGGTCGCAGAGCCAGAGGTCGAGATAGACGGTGTAGGCCGCGAGGATCACGCCGAGACGCTGCGAGGCATGGGAGACGGCGGCCGCGCTCGGCGAGGCCGCGCAATCGACCACGGCGGAATCGGTCGCCCACCAGCGCACGTCGCAGGTGCGTTCATAGAGGTTGCGGTCGATCAGCTCGATGGCGTTGAGCGACAGGTCGACCATGCGCTCGCCGCGCGAGCGCTGGCTCATGCGGTCGATCGAGGCGACGAGATCGCCGGTGCGTTTGGTCAGCTGGGTTTCGAGCTCGCGTGCGATGGTCTCGACCTGCTGGCCGACGCCGCGCACCTCCTGCGCCACCACCGCAAAGCCCGCGCCTTGGGCGCCGGCGCGCGAGCTTTCGATCAGCGCATTGAGCGCCAGCATCTTCATCTGGTTGGTGATCTGCTGGATCGACTTGGTCTTGTCGACCGCGATCTGGTTGACCTCCGCGGTGAGGCGGTTGATCAGAGCCGAGATATCGGAATCGTCATCAGCGGGTTCGGTAGTGATCGGCTTGGCTTTCAGACCCAGCGCAGCAGACATCGGGGGACTTCCCTTGGCAATGAGGCCTGATCTGCAATGAACCCGGAACAATCGCTTACAGATCGAATACGATTCTTTTTCGAAGATTCCGCCTAACGCCTGCTTAATTTGCTATTCGGCGGAATGCCTAAATGATAGTCACTCCGGCCTGCCGGCCGGCCATCCACCGCTTTGTGTCCCCGGGCCGTTGCAAATGGCGGGGGTTTCCCGGCCAATCCTCCTAAGCCAGTGACCGGGCGCCTAGCGTGATCGCCCAAGCCTCGAGTTTTCAACAGATTGCCGCCCGTCATGACGCCGCCCGCCACCGCCTTGCCCGTCGAAGCGCCCCAGGCGTTCCTGGGGGTCGCGCGTTCGCTCACCGACAAGCTCTGGCGCGACCGGCTCGATGCGCGCGGCGCGGCCAAGGCGCTCGCCATCGTGCAGCGGCACCAGCTGCCCGAACTGCTGGCGCGGGTGCTGGCGGGCCGTGGTGTCGATATCGACGCCGTCGCCGATTTCCTCGATCCCACCATCCGCAAGCTGCTGCCGGACCCGTTCACGGTGACGGAGATGGAAGCTGCCGCCAAGCGGATCGCGGATGCAGCAGCCAACGGCGAGAAGGTCGCAATCTTCGGCGATTACGATGTCGACGGCGCCACCTCGGCCGCGCTGCTGGCCTGGCATCTGCGCCATTGCGGGCTCGATCCGCTGATCCACATCCCCGATCGCATCTTCGAGGGTTATGGCCCGAATAGCGAAGCCGTGCGTGGCCTGGCCGCGAAGGGCGCCACGCTGCTCGTCACCGTCGATTGCGGCACCACCAGCATAGATCCGCTCGCTGAGGCCAAGCGGATCGGCATGTCCGTCGTCGTGATCGACCACCATCAGGCCGGCACGGAGCTGCCGGAGGTCGACGCGCTGGTCAATCCGAACCGGCTCGACGATCTCTCGGGCCTCGGCCATCTCGCCGCCGTCGGCCTCGTGCTGGTGACCCTGGTCGCGGTCAATCGTGAATTGCGCCAGCGCGGCTTCTGGAATGCGCAGATGCCCGAGCCCGATCTGCTCGGCATGCTGCATCACGTCGCGCTCGGCACCGTCGCCGACGTCGCGCCGCTGATCGGACTCAACCGCGCCTTCGTGGCCAAGGGGCTGATCGCGATGCGGCGGCGCGACCATGTCGGCCACACCGCGCTAATGGACGTGGCGCGGCTCAATGGCCCGCCGGAGGCCTGGCATCTCGGCTTCATGCTGGGGCCGCGCGTCAATGCCGGCGGCCGCATCGGCCGCGCCGACCTCGGCGTGCGGCTGCTGCTCGAAGGCGACAGCGTCGAAGCGGCGCGGATCGCCGCCGAACTCGACCGGCTCAACAGCGAGCGCCGCGTCATCGAGCAGGCGGCCGAAGCACAGGCCGAAGCCGAGGCGCTGGCCTCGATCGGGCTGGAGGACAAGCTCAGCGTCATCGTCACGGCCTCCGAAGGCTGGCACCCCGGCGTGGTCGGCCTCGTCGCCTCTCGCCTGAAGGAGAAGTTTTCGCGACCCGCGTTTGCCATCGCGCTCGAACCCGGCGGCATCGGCACCGGCTCGGGCCGCTCGATCGCGGGCGTCGATATCGGCAAGGCGGTGCGGCAGGCGGTCACCGACGGTATTCTGCTCAAGGGCGGCGGCCACGCGATGGCTGCGGGCGTGACGCTGCGGAAGGAAAAGCTCGCCGAGTTTCGCGCCTATCTCGAAAATGCACTGGCCCGCGACGTCGCCGAGGCACGCCACGTCAACGAGCTCTACATCGACGGCGCGGTCTCCGCGCGCGCGGTGACGACGGAGCTGGCGACCACGCTCAATCGCGCCGGTCCCTTCGGCAGCGGCAATCCGGAAGCCGTGCTGGCGCTGCCGGCGCATCAGCTCGTCTACGCCGACGAAGTGGGCCAGGCGCATCTGCGCCTGCGTTTCAAGTCGGGCGACGGCGCCGTCGTCAACGGCATCGCGTTCCGCTCGGTCGGCCAGAAGCTCGGCAATGCGCTCGTGGCCAATCGCGGCCAGCAATTGCATGTCGCGGGATCGCTGTCGGTCGATCGCTACCAGGGTGCCGAGCGGGTACAATTCCGCGTCATCGACGTCGCGCTACCCGACCAGGGACCATCCATGATTAGATAGGCCCGGTAAAAAACAAAAAAGGGAGTGAACATGGCAGGGCAGGTTGAGGGGAAAGTGGCGCTGGTGACCGGCGGCGCCTCGGGCATCGGCGAGGCCATCGTCGAGCTGTTCGCGCGCGAGGGCGCCACCGTCATTGCCACCGACATCGACGAGCTGCGCGGTCCCGAGCTCGCCAGGCGCATCACCAAGGCCGGCGGCAAGGCGATCTTCCTGGAGCAGGACGTCACCAGCGAGGAGCGCTGGATCGAGGTCACGGCCGAGATCGCGAAGCGCTACGGCCGGCTCGACATCATGGTCTCCAATGCCGGCATCGGCATTGCCGTGCCTTCGATCGTCGACATGACGCTCTCTGACTGGCGCAAGCAGAACGCGATCAACCTCGACGGCGTGTTTCTCTCCGTCAAGCATTGCCTGCCATTGATGCGCAAGAGCGGCGGCGGGTCGATCGTCATGATGTCCTCGCTGGCGGGCCTGCGCGGCGCGGCAGGGCTGTCAGCGTATTCGGCCACCAAGGGGGGCGTGCGGCTGTTCGCCAAATCGATCGCGATGGAGTGCGCCGCCGCGGGCGACGGCATCCGCGTCAACTCCGTGCATCCCGGCATCATCGACACGCCGATCTGGGGCAAGATCCCGACCGGCGCGACCGGCGCGGGCCAGAACGCGCCGATCGATCCGGAGGAGCGAGCCAAGGTCGCAACGCCGCTCGGCCGTGCCGGCCAGGCTGGGGAGATCGCCAGTGGCGTCCTGTATCTGGCCTCCGATGCCTCGCGCTACGTTACCGGCAGCGAGCTCGTCATCGACGGCGGCATGAACGCCGGCGCCGTGCCACGGCGGCAATGAGCCGCTGCGCAGGTCGCGAAGGGCAGGGTGGCGCCCGCAGGGGCTGACGCGCAGGCGTCGGCCCTGTACAACGCGGGCAGCTCCCGACCGACAAAGGTGTCCTTCGCCATGGCGCACAGCCTTCACTCTTCATCATCCACACCGACTCCGTTTCGCTCGAACCGGCCGGACCTCGCCACCGATGCGATCCGCAGCGCGCGTGAGGATCTCGCCGCCTGCTTCCGCATGGCTGCGCGCAACGGGTTTGAAGAGGGCATCTGCAACCACTTCTCGGCCGTGGTGCCGGGCCATGACGATCTCTTCCTGGTCAATCCCTACGGCTATGCGTTCCGCGAGCTGACGGCGTCAAAGCTGCTGATCTGGGACTTCCACGGCAACGTGCTCGACGGCGAGGGCGTGCCCGAGGCAACCGCGTTCTACATCCACGCCGAGATGCACAAGCGGCTGCCGCGCGCCAGGGTCGCCTTCCACACCCACATGCCCCATGCGACGGCGCTGTCGATGACCGAGGGCGATCCGCTGATCTGGGCTGGCCAGACCGCGCTGAAGTTCTATGGCCGCACGGTGCTGGACCGCGACTATAACGGTCTGGCGCTCGACAACCGCGAGGGCGCGCGCATCGCCTCGGCCGTTGGCGATGCCGACATCGTCTTCATGAAGCATCACGGCGTCATGGTGCTGGCGCCGACCATCGCGGAGGCCTGGGACGATCTCTACTACCTCGAGCGCGCCGCCGAGGTGCAGGTGCTGGCGATGTCGACGGGACGAAAGGTGCTGCCGGTCGATCCTGCAATTGCGGCCGAAACCTACAGGCAGATGCGCGAAGGCGATTCCGAATCCGCGCGGCTGCATCTTGCCGCGATCCGCCGCCAGCTCGACGCGGAGGAGCCGCAGTACCGGCACTGAGGCGAGTTACGACCCCTGCCGCAGCTTCGCGAGCACCTTCAGCCCGCCATAACCGTCGGCGGGCGCGATGCCGGCGCGATGCTGAAAATCCTTGATCGCCTTCATGGTGTCGTTGCCGACGCGGCCGTCGGTGCCGCCGGTGTCGAATCCGGCCTTGGTCAGACGCGTCTGCATCTCCTGCACCTCCGCGAGCGTCAGCGCGCGCTCGGAGCCGGGGAAGGGCTGGATGAAGGGCGGCGCGCCCAGGCAACGGTCGCCGAGATGGCAGATCGCCAGCGCGTAGTTCATCGAGGGATTGTAGCTCTTCACTGCATTGAAATTCGGTCCCAGCAGGAAGGACGGCCCGCCCGCAACAGGTGTCCACAGCTGCGCGGATGCGTTTGGTTGCGGAAACGGCTGGCCGTCGGAGCGGGTGACGCCGGCCGCCTGCCATGCCGCATAGGTCCGGCTGCCGCTCGTCTCGCCGGAGGCGCGTACCTCATAGCCCCAGTGCTCGCCGCGGTGCCATTTGCCGCGGTTGACGAGATATTTTGCGGTCGATCCCAGCGCATCGTCCGGCTTGCCGAACGGCGACACCTTGCCGTCGCCGTCATAGTCGATGCCGACATTGAGCCAGACCTCGGGCATCCATTGCGAATGCCCCATCGCGCCGGCCCAGGATCCCTGCATCTGCTCCGGCGTGCTCCAGCCCTTGTCGACGATGCGCAGCGCGTTGATCAGCTCGGTCTCCCAATAGGCCTTGCGGCGCGGCTCATTCCAGGCCAGCGCGGCGAGCGAGGGAAACACCGGCGTCATGTGGTTCTGCTGCACCAGCGGATCGCCATAGGCGGATTCGACGCCCCACAGCGCCAGCAGCGTGCCACGCTCGACGCCGAAATCGCGTTCGATCCGCGCGAGCAGCGCCTCGTTGTTCTTCAGTGCGATCTTGCCGTTGATGATGCGCCAGTCGGAGACGCGGCGATTGATGTATTGCCAGACCTGCTCGTGGAATTCCGGCTGGTTGCGCATCTGCTTGAAGACGCTCATGTCGGGTTCGACACGCGCCATCGCGCGCTGCCAGGTCGCGGCCGAAATGCCCTTCGCCATGGCGCGTGCGCGAAAGCCCTCGCGCCATTCATCGAAGCCCGGAGGGGCGGCGAGGATGCACGTCGGGAGCGCGATGAGTGCGGCTGCGCCGAGTGACGATCGAAGCAGGGCGCGGCGGCTGCGATGGGATGAGGAATCAGCTTGTTTCATGGAGGCATCCTAGCGGGAAACATGGCGCCTGTGAGCCGGTTCCTGGAACTGGGAACAGGAGGCATCCGTGCTCATCGGCAGGAACAAAGTGTCGCAGTCCGGCATTCCCTCCGCACACACTGGAGGATGAGACATGAGAAAATATCTGTTTGCCGCCGCCATGGTCACGGCCATTGCCGCGCCTGCGTTCGCCGATGAAGTCGGCGTTCACGTCGGCCCGGTCGGCGCCGGCGTGACCGTCGGGCAGTCCCACGAATACCGCGATCGCGATCGCGACCGTACCACCGTCATCAAGGAGCGGGCGCCTGCCGACCGCACCACGGTGATCAAGAAGGAAGACGAATTCGGCAATCGCAGCAAGACCGTGATTCATCACGACAACGACTGATGTAGCGAGGGCCCCGGCCGTGGCGCCGGGGCCCGTTTTCCGCCGCAGTCTGGTCACCGAGCATTCGGGGTGGAATGAAGATACGTGCGCATGCGGAGAGCCATGTCGTCCAACTCGACGACGGATCGCAGTGGCAGATTTTTCCCGGTGATATCGCGACCACGCTGAGCTGGAAGCCCGAAACCGATCTGCATTTGAGGCAGAGCAGCGAAGATATCTGTTCGCATGTGCTGGTGAATGCCGCCGATCAAACCCGCGTGCGGGTGATCGCGGCGGGCGATAACTGGCCCGACGGCGCGGTTAAGAAAGCGTTGGAAGAGGGGTAGGTCGTCCTTGCACATGGCCGGATATCCCCAAATTTAGGCCTGTCACTTTACGGTCGGTTCGCTTCCGTCTGTGCAGAATACGCGTATGCGGGAGCTGTTCGACATCATCCGTGCCAATCCCTGGCCGTTCGGGGCCGGGCTTGTCGTCGTGATCCTGATGATCCTCGTCGAGAACTATGGCCGGGGCATCAACGGTGACGGTGGCGCGGGCGGCGACTTCTCGGATGCCGGCGGATGCGATGGCGGCGGGGACGGAGGAGGCGGCGACTGAGCGGCGAGCACTGCTCCGTTCGTCTTGCTGCCCGTTAGTCCTCCTGCAGGTCGGCCGCGATGTCTGCGAGCCAGCGCCGGATCGCGGTCTCCGCCTTCGTGTCCAGGCCCTTCACGAGGCGCTTCTCCAGCACCATCACCCGTTCCCGGCACGCCTTCAACAGCGTCGCGCCGCGCGGCGTCAGCGTCCATTGCTGGATGCGGCCGTGGACGGGATGAGGCGTCATCAGAATCGCGCCGTCGCGTTCGAGATTTCGTATGATGACGCCGACGGTCTGCGGCGTCAGGAAGGTGAGGCGGGCGACGTCCGCCCCCGACAGGCCGGGATAGGCATTCAGCATCGTCAGCACGGCGAATTGCGGCGACGTCACGCCGAGATCGGCGAGCGTCCGCTCGGTCGTCAGGCGGACCGCGGCATGGGCCTGTCGCAGCAGATAGCCGAGATAACCCTGCTCGCCGCGCTTGCCTTCGCCGGGAGCGGGGATGTGCACCGCTCCGTTGGCGGCAGGTGCGGGCCTCTTCCGCACGGCTTGCGATTTTGTGATGTCGGTTGACTTGCGGGGCATGTAAGGGCTCTTATACAATATAAGTGCTCTTACATTAAGACGAGGTCGACGGCAATGCCAAACGTCCGCAGCGAATACGAGGATTTCAGGAAGATCGCGCCCGATGCGTATGAGCTGGTGCTGGCGCTCGGTCAGGTGGCGGCCAAGGCAGGCCTCGACAAGCAGCTCATCGAGCTCGTCAAGCTGCGCGCCTCGCAGATCAACGGCTGCGCCTTTTGCCTGCAGCATCACATCCTGCTGTCGGAGCGGATCGGAGTGCCCGCGGACAAGCTCAATCTGGTCGCGGTCTGGCGCGAGGCGCCGGTCTTTTCCGTGCGCGAGCGCGCTGCGCTGGCCTGGGCCGAGGCGCTCACTTTGCTTCCCGACGGCGTCAGCGATGAGGTTTACGCTGAAGCGAGCCGCGAATTCTCCGAGGCGGAGCTGATGTACCTGACCTCGGCAGTTGCCTCGATCAACGTCTGGAACCGTTTTGGCGCGGCGTATCGCTGGACCCCGGCGAAGCGGCCTGTCGCAACGAATGCCGCGGCATCCTGATCGCGGCGAGGGGAGGTCGTCATGACAACAATGAGTTTGAGCACCACGCAACGCCTGGTGCGATCGCGCTCGATGGCTCTGGCCGTCGCCGGCGGGCTCGCCTGCGCGCTTGCGACCGGCAAGGTGTTGCCGGTGACGATGGACGCCGTATCCGGCGCGCTCGCGCCGCTGTGCGCGACGGCCGCCGAGAGTTCGCCGCTCGACAAGGTCGAGCCGATCGGCTCCTACGCATTGCCGAACGTGCCGGGCAAGCGCGTCACAATCGTGCGTGTTTTCTATGGTCCCGGCGGCTTTTCGCGGCCGCATCGTCACGCCGGCTCGGTGACCGCCTACGTCACCAAGGGCGAGATCCGCTCCCAACTCGGCGGCGGCCCGGTCGAGACGTTCGGCGTCGGCCAGTCCTTCTTCGAGCCGCCGGGCGCGACGCATCTGGTCTCGGCCAATGCCAGCGCCACGGAGCCGGCAGAATTGATCGCGGTGTTCGTGGCGGACGAGGGCGCGCAGCTGACGACGTATCTGGAGTAGCTGGCACTCGCAATCCGAACCCGCCGTTATTCAGGTCGGCCGCGATGGCTTCAACCGTTGCCATATTGGTGAAAGACCGTATTCGACGACCGGAATCACGACTGCGCCGACAATGAGTCCAACGACGCCTGAGATGGCTGCCTCGACCAACCATTCGGCGATGCCGGCAATGGAGGGAAGGACATGCGCGGCAGCCTCGGTCGCGGTATGGACCGTGTGGCCGACCACGGTTGGGCCGTATTGTTCGATGCCGTGCAGGATGATGCCGCCGCCGACCCAGATCATGGCGGCCGTGCCGATGGTGCTCAGCACCGCCAGGAGGGTGGGCATGCCGCTGACGAGCACACGTCCAAGCAAGCGGATTGCGCTGCCAATGAACGAGGCGCCGCCATACCGCGCAAGCGCTACGCCGACATCGTCCGCCTTCACGATCAGGGCGACCACGCCGTAGACTCCAACTGTGATGAAAATGGCGACGAGCGCCAGCACGAGCGCCTGCGTCCAGATGCTGCCCGCCGGGATGGCCGCCAGCGTGATCGCCATGATCTCCGCCGACAGGATGAAATCCGTCTTGATGGCGCTCGCGACCTTCTCGTCCTCGACCGACCGCGCATTCAACGCGGTCGGCTGGAGCTGAGCTTCGCGGTGGCGCGCATGATGCGGCATCACGGCTTCGAGCACCTTCTCAGCAGCCTCGTAGCAGAGAAAGGCCCCGCCCAGCATAAGTAGCGGCGTGACCGCGGCGGGGAGCAAATAACCAAGCAAGAGGGCAATGGGTAGCAGGATCAGCAATTTATTGCGCAACGACCCAACCGCAATCTTACCCACGATCGGCAGTTCGCGTTTCGAGGCAAAGCCGATCACGTAGTTCGGCGTGACGGCTGTGTCATCGATGACCACGCCAGCCGCCTTTGTTCCCGCCTTGGCCGCCTGGCTCGCTACATCGTCGAGCGAGGCTGCTGCCACCTTTGCAATCGCCGCGATATCGTCGAGGAGACCAATCAGTCCGACACTCATCAAACCTGTTCCTTATGCCTTCGAGCCGGCGGTGTGTGCGACAACACGCTTTGGCACTGCCCGGCATTGGAACGCACAAGCCGTCAATTCTCCTCGGCGCCCGATCCTTCGCGCAGATCCGGCTTGATCACGTCCTCCGGCAGCGCATGTGCGACCGGCTGCGGAGCCCCCGCGATCTCCGGGCCGATCTCGCGGCCGCGGCCGCGGATCAGGCGCTCGTAGGCCGAGACCAGAGTCACGTAGGGACTGACCCAGATCCAGCCGTCGCGGGTGAACACCTGCACGTCGAAATGCAGGTGCATCGAGGTGCCGGCGGGATGGTCGAGATAGTTCGAGACCACGCCGATCTTCTCGCCTTCCCATACGATGCGGCCGTTGAGCAGGCCGTCGGCGTTCATCGCCTGCGGGTTCATGTGCATGTAGCGGAAGCGAATGTGCTCGGTCCGGCTGTTGACTTGAAGCGTCGCGGCCTGGTCCTTCAAGGCGCGAATGACCCTCGCGTCGCGCACGGCGACGACGGCACGCTGCTTGGGATCGCAGGCCTCGCGGCCTTCACCGGGTGCCGGGCACTCGGCGGCGCGGATGTCCTCGCCCTGATGGCCGTAGCCGCCGCCGCATTGCCAGACCTCGAAACTGCGGGATTCGCAGAAATTGTCGCGCCAGGGATAGGCGGTCGTGCTCTCCATCTTGTCGCGCTTGGCGTAGGATTGCGAGCGAACGAACGCAGGCGCCTTCTCGAGCGGAAAGCGGATCTGGGCATAGGCCATCACGTCGGGATGACCGCCCTGCTTGCGATAGCCGGTGTTCGGGATGATGTCGCCGCTCGGCCGGTAGGTGAAGTCCGCCGAACGCGCCGCAGGACGATCGAGAATGCTGGAAGCGATGTCCGTCAGCGACCGCATGCGCTGGCCGCCCGCCATGCGCAGTGCCTTCAGGAAGCGCTCGGCGACCGGATAGGCTTCCTTGCAGGCGAGCCGGCGCGGCTTGGCGACGCTGTCGAGGCATTGGATCGACACCACATAGGCCACGCCGAACCGGGTGAAAGCGTAGCGCACATAACCTTCCCGGATGAACTTGCGCAGGTCCGGGTAAAGCGCTGCGAGCGGTTTGACCAGCTCGCCCTTGCCGCCCGAGGGATCGGCTATGTCGTAGACGAGCGCCGATCCGGTGATCTGTACCTCGACCGGCCTGGCGAACACCCGGCTCGGCATGCCGTCGCCGGCACCGGGTTCGAACGAGAAAGTCGCGCTGTAGCCGGCAGGGCCGGCATCGAACATGTCGACGGGATTGAAGTCAGCCTGGTAGCGCGACAACGTAGGGGTCGCGGGCGCGCCGCTGCGTTGCGCCTCGAGATACGCGGCGGCGTCGAACGGCAGCAGCACCGGCACGGAGCTGCTGGCGATGCCGGTGAAGAATTGGGAGGAGACCGCGTTGAGCTGCACCAGGGCAGGCGTCGCCCGCGGATCGTAGCGCGGCACCGAACGGCGGGGCGCGAAGATGAAATCGGCCGCGACCCCGCGATGGCCGTTGATTTCGCTGCGAAGCTGGTCAAGCGCCGCGCGCCAGTCGACGCGCAGGGCCGTGAGCGAGGGGCTGCGAAATTCATCCGCAGCAAGTCGAGTGGTGCCGAGGAGCGAAAGCGACGCCAGGGCCAGCAAGACGAAGCGGAAACCCTTCCCAACCACTTGTCTCGCCCCCCGGCGCCGCCCGTTGTGATCGCGCTTTTCCCCGTCAGTCCTTGGCGCGTTCGGAGTAGGAGCCGTCTTCGGTCATCACCACGATGCGGGTGCCGACCGCGATGTGTGGCGGCACGGTGGTGCGGATACCATTGGAGAGCACCGCGGGCTTGTACGACGACGAGGCGGTCTGGCCCTTGGTCACCGGCTCGGTCTCGACCACTTCCAGTGTCACGCGCTGCGGCAGCGCGAGCGAGACGACGTTGACGTCGTGGGTCGACAGCTTGACGGTCATGTCCGGTTGAAGATAGGAGGCCGCGTCGCCGACCACGTCCTTGGAGACCTGGACCTGGTCGTAGGTCTCCGGGTTCATGAAGTGGTAGCCGTCACCGTCTTCATAGAGGAAGGTGAAGTTGCGCTCTTCGATCGTGGCCTTTTCGACCTGGTCGGTGGTCTTGTAGCGCTCGGAGATCTTTACCCCGTCCGAGATTCGGCGCATTTCGATCTGGCTGACCGGGGTGCCCTTGCCGGGATGGATGTTCTCGGCGCTCACGACGACATAAAGCTTGCCGTCTTGCTCGATCACGTTGCCCTTGCGAATAGAACTGGCGATGACTCTCAAAGCTATATTTCCTGCTTGCTTGGCCCGGCTCCGGCCAGGACGTGGTCAAATCGATGGGGGACTCGGGGTCTCAAATCGGACCTCGGTGCCCGTTTCGGGCCGCAACATACTGATTTTGCCGATGGAAGCCAGCACTTTGCTGTCCCACGGAGAGGTCGGCTAATGGCTGGGGACAAGCCGATCTCGCCATTCTGGTCGCCCGGGCGCCACCTCGACCGGCGGCCTTTCCTGCAGGCACGAGGGGCCATTACCGGGGCTCTACGGGGCTTTTTCGCTGAGCAGGGCTTCATCGAGGTCGAAACCTCCGTCCTCCAGGTCTCTCCGGGCAACGAGACCCACCTGCACGCCCCCCGGACGGAGATCATGCGGCCCGACGGCAGTCGCGCCCGCCGCTATTTGAGGACCTCGCCCGAATTTGCCTGCAAGAAGCTGCTGGCAGCCGGGGAGGAGCGGATTTTCGAGTTTGCCCGGGTGTTCCGCGACCGTGAGCGCGGCGACCTGCACCTGCCCGAGTTCACCATGCTGGAATGGTACCGGGCCGGCGCCCCCTATGACGCCATCATGGCCGACTGCGTCGTCGTCATCGCCCGTGCCGCGCAGGCGACCGGCATCGGCACCTTCGATTTCCGCGGCCGGACGGCCGATCCCTTCGCCGAGCCGGAGCTTGTGACTGTCGCAGGCGCCTTCGAGCAGTTCGCCGGGATCGACCTGCTTGCGACGATTTCCGGCGGCGAGGGCGACCGCACCGCGCTTGCCCAGGCGGCCGCCGGCAAGGTCCGCGTGGCCGCGGACGACACCTGGTCGGACATTTTCAGCAAGGTCCTGGTCGAGCATGTCGAGCCGCATCTGGGGCAGGGCCGTTTGACCATCCTGTTCGAATACCCATCTCCGGAGGCGGCGCTGGCGCGGGTGAAGGCCGGCGATCCCCGCGTTGCCGAGCGGTTTGAGATCTATGCCTGCGGCGTCGAGCTCGCCAACGGCTTTGGCGAGCTGACCGACGCCGAGGAGCAGCGCAAGCGCTTCACCGAATCCATGGCGGAGAAGCAGCGTCGCTACGGCGAAGCCTATCCGCTGGACGAGGACTTTCTTGCCGCGGTCGCGGCAATGCCGGACGCAAGCGGAGTCGCGCTCGGCTTCGACCGGCTGGTGATGCTGGCGAGCGGCGCATCGCGAATTGATCAGGTGGTCTGGACGCCGCCTTCAAATGAAACGTTAAGTGAGACATGACGAAGACCAATCTTGCACGCACCTTGCGCGAGCCGGCCGAACTCGTAGCCGCGCAACTGGCGCCCGCCACGGCGCTGCCGGCACTCGAGCGCGTTGCCGCGCGCTATGCGGTGGCGATCACGCCGGCGCTGGCCGATTTGATCGATACGTCCGATCCCGACGATCCCATCGCGCGGCAGTTCGTTCCGACGGCCGCGGAGCTGGAGATGCAGGCCGGCGAGAACGCCGATCCGATCGGCGATCGTCCGTACTCGCCCGTTCCCGGCATCGTGCATCGCTATCCCGACCGCGTTCTGTTCAAGCTCGTTCATGTCTGCGCAGTCTATTGCCGCTTCTGCTTCCGCCGCGAGATGGTCGGACCCGGCAAGGAGAATGCGCTCTCGGACAGCGCCTATCGCGCCGCGATCGACTACATCCGCGCGCACAGCGAGATCTGGGAGGTGATCCTGACCGGCGGCGACCCCTTGATGCTGTCGCCGCGGAGGATGAGCGAGATCATGGCCGATCTTGCCGCGATCGATCATGTCAAGATCATCCGCCTTCACACCCGCGTACCTGTGGCCGATCCCGCGCGCATCAGCGACGACATGGTCGCGGCATTGAAGGTCGAGGGTGCGACCACCTGGGTGGCGCTGCATGCCAACCATGCGCGCGAGCTGACGGGGCCAGCGCGCGCCGCGTGCGCGCGGCTGGTCGACGCCGGAATTCCCATGGTGAGCCAGTCCGTGCTTTTGCGCGGCGTCAATGACAGCGTCGCCGCCTTGTCGGATTTGATGCGAGCTTTCGTCGAATCCCGGATCAAGCCCTATTATCTGCATCATGGCGATCTTGCGCCGGGCACTGCGCATCTGCGAACGACGCTCGCCGAGGGGCAGGACTTGATGCGGCAGCTGCGCGGACGGGTGTCAGGACTGTGTCAGCCCGACTATGTCATCGACATTCCCGGCGGGGCCGGCAAATCGCCGGTCGGGCCGAATTACGTGTTGCCGGTGCAAAATACCGCACTTGATGCGGGTGATGCGGCATCGGAAACGCGCTATCGTATCGTGGATTATTGCGGCGACGTTCATCTCTATCCACCCGAGACCTGAGCGGTTGGATTGGAAGGACGCCGGTTTGAGGAATGGAGGAGCAAAATGAGAAGCATCATCCTGGCACTGTCGCTCGTGGTGGTGTTCGGCGGCGCGGGCTTCGCGCAGACCGGCAGCAAGGGATCGACCACGTCGGGACAGTCGGCAGGTTCACCGCCGCCTGCACCGGTCGGACATCGTCAGCCGCGGGCCGGCGACGTGCCAAGTGAGAAGAACCTGAGCGACCCCAACGATCCCCTCAGCAAGGAAAACCAGGCGCTCGACAAGAAGATCAAGAGCATCTGCCGCGGCTGCTAGACACCGGAGCAGCGGGCAGGGCGCGACAGCTCGCCCCGCCCGCGTCTGGCAGGCTTACGCCGTGCGCTCGTGCAGCCCCGCGCGCTGCGCGTTGCGCCGGACCTCGACCGCGTCGGCGAGTTGCTCGAGCACGGTTGCCGTTGTCGCCCAGTCGATGCATCCGTCCGTGATGCTCTGGCCGTAGGTGAGCGGCTTGCCCGGCACGACGTCCTGGCGGCCGGCGACGAGATTGCTCTCGATCATCACGCCCATGATGCGGTTCTCGCCGCCGGCGATCTGCCCGGCGATGTCGGCCGTCACAAGCGGCTGGTTTTCCGGCTTCTTGCTCGAATTGGCGTGGCTCGCATCCACCATCACCAGCGGCGCGACACCGGCTTTCGCCAGCTCGTTGCAGGCTGCCGCGACGCTTGCCGCGTCATAGTTCGGCTGGCCGCCGCCGCGCAGGATGATGTGGCAATCCTCGTTGCCCGCGGTCGAGGCGATCGCCGAGCGTCCCAGCTTGGTCACCGCCATGAAATGATGCGGATGCGAGGCCGACTTCACCGCGTCCGCCGCAATCCGCACATTGCCGTCGGTGCCGTTCTTGAAGCCGACCGGGCAGGACAGCCCCGAGGCCAGTTCGCGATGGATCTGGCTCTCGGTCGTGCGCGCGCCGATCGCGGCCCAGGACACGAGGTCGGCGATGTATTGCGGCGTGGTCATGTCGAGGAACTCGGTGCCGGCGGGCAGGCCGAGATTGTTGACCGCCGAAAGCACGTTGCGCGCCAGCCGCAGGCCCTTGTTGATGTCGAAGCTGCCGTCGAGATCGGGGTCGTTGATCAGGCCCTTCCAGCCGACCGTGGTGCGCGGCTTCTCGAAATAGACCCGCATCACGATCTCGAGCTGGTCGGCGAGCTCTTCGCGCAAGCTCGCGAGGCGCTCGGCATATTCGAGCGCGGCCTTGGGATCATGCACCGAGCAGGGACCGACGACGACCAGAAGCCGGTCGTCCTGGCCGTTGAGGATGGCGTGGATGGCGTTGCGCGCCGCCATCACCACGCGCGTCGCGGTGAGTGTGCGCGGGACTTCCCGCATCACCTCATCCGGCGTGCTCAGCTCTTTCAGTTCGCGGATACGAAGATCGTCGGTCGTGCTCAGCACGGCGGGCTCCTGTCTTTGTGAGAACCTGCCGGCCAATAAAAAAGCCGCCAGGTCTGGCGGCTTGTTCGGACGTTTGCTGCAATGTTTCAGATTGAGCGCGATCCTCCTGCCGCCAGCGAGCTGTCGTAGCTAAAGTACCAAAAATAGCTGGTGACGAGGGTGATCATGGAACGCCATATAGCGCGCCATTGGCGGGTTGTCACCCCCCAAAACGCGAACGGCGCCGCAAGGCCCCTCAGGTGTTGCTGTTGCGTGCCGCCAGCGCCATGCCGATCAGCGTGGCGCCGCCGAACAGCAGGTTGATACCGACGAGGACGCCGATCGCCCATTCCGCCGAGCTCGGCAGGCCCGTGATCACCATGAACGAGATCGCGATGTCGACGAGGCCGGAGATCAGCAGCCATGACCAGCGGCCGCTCAGCTCGCGGCGGTGCTCCAGCGCATACATGATGGTCGTGACGCCCTCGGCGAGGAAGTAGGCGCCGAGCACGATGGTCAGGGTCAGCACGGCCTGCATCGGCCGCGCCAGCAGCAGCATGCCGGCGAGCACGGCCAGCGCGGCCGAGATCAGCGACCACCAGAAGCCCGGCGTGCTGCGCGCCCAATAGGTGACGATCAATCCGCCGATGCCGCTGATCAGGAACATCCAGCCGAGGAAGATCGCGATGGCGAGACTTGCGAGCGGCGGCAGGATCAGTGCGGCAACGCCGAGCACGACAAGCAGGATACCTTCGAACAGGAAGGCTTTCCAATGCGCTTTCACCGTTTGACTCATGGCGGATTGCAGCCGTGAAAGATCCTCGGGCGATGTCATCGCTAAGCTCCAGTTCGAATGGCGTGTGCTCAATCTAGTGCGTGCGCGGCACGCTTGCCATCCCGCGGCTCAACCGCCGCCGTGCGCTGACGAAAAACCTTCGCCGCTGGTGCGAACGCGGTTACGGCCGAGAATATAGATCGCGATCGTGACGATCAGAAGGGCGAGGCCGAGCAGGATCGAGACCAAGCCGATCGGGATCAGGGCCAGCGTCAGGTTGCGCTCGGGGTTGATCAGCCAATGATGAATCGAGGTCAGCACGAAGGCGAGCCCGAGAAAACCGACGCCGCCGCCGGCGAGCAGCAGTGCCCACATCCGGCGCAATTGGCTGAGCCGCTCCCGCGCGATATCGGTCCGGGGCGCGTGATGGCGGGCAACGCGCCGCACCAGACGGATGGCGAAGGCGATCGAGCTGAAGCCGATCAGCAGGCTCGCGCCGCCCAGCCACATCCGCAAGCTGGGATCGAGGTCGGGCATCCTCTGCAGGGTGAGCAGAGGGAAGTCGAAGGCCGAATGCAGCGCGAGCGGGCCTGCGAAGATCAGCAGCCGGCTGGACAGGCGGGCCCAGTCGCGATGATGACGGTTCGCGCCCAGCGCCGTGCCGGCCCGTGCGATCGTCAGATAAGCGCCGGCGATGATGCCGAGCGCGCCGTGGAATGGCACGGTCAGCACGCTGCGCAAGGCGGCCAGCGAACGCCACATTTCGGCATGCTGCACCAGATAGGCGAGGTTCTCGTAGGCGGCGAAGCCGAGGCCGACGGCGGCGCCATAGACCACGGTGTCCATCGGATTGGCAAAGGTCCGCCGCTTGGTCGAGGCGACCAGCACGATGGCGATCACCTTGACCGCTTCCTCCGGCAGCGCGACCCCGAAGATCGAATGCATGGCCAGCGCCGCCCATGGATCGTCGGGGGCTGCAACCATCTTGGCGAAGGGGGCGCGGGCGAGACCCAGCAGCGAAATGCTGGCCGCGCCCAGCAGGAAGGCAGTCCAGACCTGGGCCGGCGGCCCCGGGCGCTCCTCGGCGGCAATGACAAGCCACAGCATCAGCAGCGCCGGGGCGATGGCGGCCGTTCCGATGACGGTGGGTAACGCTTCAATCAGGTACATCGGCGCCGAAAATAGGTTCCCTTGATCTGCTTATCTACGTTTCCCGATGCGACCATGTGTCATGCGCTCGCTGTCGTCTCGCTTAACAGACGTGACAGCCTGGGTTCATATGCGTCGCCGGCGAGGCGTGGAATACCGAACGCAATCAATTGCATGGCAAGACCTGTTCGTCATCCATGGCAACGGGTCGCGCGCCGGATGTCACATCGTGATTGTTGAGGCGGATCAAGCAAATGCGCAGGTTTCTTCGATTCAAGATGCATGGGTCCCTGCGGCAAGTCCAGAGCCGGGACTTCCTCTCTCCGCACCGCGCGTGGCCGGGCGGACCGGCCTGAATTAGTCTCGCTTCGTCGCGCGTCCGCGGGGCGATGACGCGATCCGGCGGGACCGTACCTGCTCAAGCTCCCAGAAGGCGCGTACGAGGCACGTCCCCAGGCAGAGGACGATCAGCAGCAGCAGGAAGGCCTGGTCGACGGCTGGAATGTGTATCATGGCAGAGATAAAGCAACGCCCATGCCATGCGTTCCCGCGGCGACCCGCACCATGCGCAGCGGCTCCCGATCCGAAGGCCGCCGCCTTTGACTGCTTTCAGTGCGTGGTGAACGGCGGCGGTGCGTCGGGCGCGACGTCGAAGGCGCCGAGATGGAATTCCTCGCCGATGGATTCGTCCGGCTCGGAATGTTGCGCCATCAGCGTGAACGCGGCCTGCGGGTATTGCTTCCAGATCTCGAGATCGCCGGGGGTGATGGTGAGCCAGCCGAACGTGTACATGTAGCGTCCGGGCTCGGTGACCCGGCCGACCCTGTCCCAGGTGATCTTATCAACCCTGATCTTATCAACCGTGATCTTGTCGACTGCCATTCGGTCCCCCGATCGCAGGTCTGCAAATGACGTCCGGCACGAGGCGCGGCCCCCTGAAAAACTGATCCCGGAATGGGGCCGCGATAGGGCGGCGAGGCTGAGGATCAGGCCGATCGCAGCAGCAAGGGCGTCCGCACGACCAGCCGCACGAGGTCGTCCCGCTGCTGCTTCTCGGCGAACTTGACTGCAAAACCGTTGTCGAATTTGCGAATGACGCGCCCGACGCAGGCGCCGACCGCAAGCGGGGTTCCGACCGGCGGGTCGTATTCGCAGGAGACCGCGACGCCGGCCGTGGAGACGTCGATGATGAAGCAGGCATGGCTGCTGCCGTCGGCGAGCGTCAGGAAGGTGTGCGCGACCTGGGGTACGAACCGAGCGTCATTGCGCAGCTCCTGGATGCTGTCGTCCTTCTGCTTCTTCTCGAGCCAGGTCAGCTTTTCCGACATCCAGGCGCGCCGCGCCCGCGTCATGTCGAGCTCCATCAGGAAGCCCGATTTCAGCGTCGCGCTGATGGTGCACTGGAATTCGCCGAAATCCTGGAAGTAGGAGGTCACGCGTTCGCCGACCTTGCCGACCACGGGCACGTCGACCATCATCCGGAACGGGGAGACGCGGCTGGTGCGGCAGGCGAAGGTGCGGAGCTTGCCCTCGCAATCGTACCACCGCGGCAGCGAGTAGCTCCCGCTCACGGTGACTTGCACGGCACGCTGCCTGAGGAACTCTGCGACGGACATGGGCGCCAATCGTGTTGCGGAGTGTTTCCGTAATTCCACGGTAGGGATCATATTCTAAGCAAATGATACCGGCGCTCAGGAGCAGGGGTAAATTTCCGGTTAACGGGCGCGGCGTCTCACGACATCGTCAATGCGCGCCGCTCAGAGGGAGCCGAGCAGCACCAGCAGGGCCAACAGGCCGACGGCCATCAGGAGCTTGATCGCCGTCGCGGTCAGGCTGCCGGATCTGATCCGGAATCCGAACCACGGCAATGCGTGCCGCATCGCGAGCGCCGCGAATGCTTCGACGACGGCGAACACGACGGCGATGCCGGCAATGGTGGACCAGGATGTGTCCGGCGGCATCCATGCCGCGAGCCAGGCGGGGACGGCGTTTCTCGACGACGCCAGCAGCGCGAACCATCCGAACAGCGATACGAAGCCCTTGACGATGTCGGGGCCGATCGTATCGGGCTCGAACCGGATACCGATCGTCGCGAGCGCGGCTTCGATGCGCGCGCCGTCGGTCAGGAACAGAAACGCGCCGAGATAGAGCGGAATGCGCGACTGGACGAGCAGGGCGATGATGCCGAACAGAACCATGTAACCGAAGGCATCGCCGAGAATGTCCTTGCCGTTCTTGCGCAATGGCTCGGGCACGGTTGCGGCCTGGGGCTGCGGGACCGACCTGGCGCGCGCCATGTGCGCCAGCATTCCGGCACGGCGCTCCGGCGCAGATGGCGTCGTGCGGTGCATCCATTGCGGCGGCGCCGGCGCGGCTGTGCCGGACGGACCGCCCGAAGGGGGTTTGAGCTGCGCCATGGGCCTGCACCGGTTGCGTCAGGCATTGGTCGGCGGTCAGGGGCGGGGAGGTTCATGCGGGGCGCGGAATTCCGCCCGCGAGCTGTCGCGGATGGCGCTCCCTAGCGGAATCGAACCGCTCTCTCCACCGTGAAAGGGTGGCGTCCTAACCGATAGACGAAGGGAGCAAACGCAGGCCCCGCCGCTTGTCGCGGCACGGCCGCTGGCCGCCCGAACAGGGCCCGGGGGCTTGCAGTGGGCGAGTGTATAGTGGCCTTTGGGGCCTTG
This sequence comes from Bradyrhizobium sp. Bra78, assembly GCF_024519855.1. Lineage (NCBI taxonomy): Bacteria > Pseudomonadati > Pseudomonadota > Alphaproteobacteria > Hyphomicrobiales > Nitrobacteraceae > Bradyrhizobium > Bradyrhizobium sp. Bra78. The sequence continues at coordinate 185,935 of NZ_JALJRE010000005.1, forward strand.
GGCAAGCCGTTCGGGACCGTCTTTTGGGGCCGGTGGATAGCCTCCGGCCCGGGATTATTCGGTGGCGAATTCAACGGTTTCTTAGGTTCCCTGCGCTAGCGCTGGACGGGGAGAATTTGAGCCTATGCCACAGCCCAAGAAGCGCGCGGCCCGCAAGTCGCTGTCGCAGCACGCCTGGATCACGCTCGCCGGCGGATTCGCGGCACGGCATTGCCTGGTTCAGGACATCTCCGCCACCGGCGCCAAGATCACGCTGGACGAGGATGCAAGCCAGCTCCCGGGCGTGATCCGGATGGCGTTCGCGCGCGATGCGCGGACCGGGCGGAGCTGCCAGGTGGTCTGGCGCCGCGGCAAGTCGGCCGGCGTCAAGTTCATCTGATTGCCGCAACGACGCGCCCGATGGCGCGTGGCGCCTGTCCGGGCTAGAACGGGGCGCATGCGTGCGCCGCTTCTCTTGCTCGTCTCGTTGCTCGCCAATTCTGCGGCCGCTGCCGAGCCCTTGCGCCTGCCGCATGCGGAGCGGCCACAGGCGGGCAAGGCGCTGCCGCTGAAGGGCGCGGGCGGGACGGCGAAAGCGGGCGCCTGCGCCGCCTACGGGCCGCGCTTCGTCATGGTCGAGGGCACCGGCACCTGCGTGGAGATCGGCGGCTCGATCAGCGCCGGGACAACGGTCGGGCGCTGACCCCGATGCCGCCGGATCTGATGCGGCCCGACATCATCGTCCCCGTCGTGATGTATTGCGCGCTGCTCTGGTGGGTCGGCCGCGGCTTGAGCCGAACGGCGAAGCTCGCCACCGCCGCCGTGACGCTGGTGCTGATCGTCTGCGTGCTGCTGGTCGAGCGCGGCTGGCGCTAGGGCCTCCAACAAAAACTGCGAAAACAACCCCATGCACAGTAGCCGTCAAGACGCAGCGAGGGCGCGGCGGAATGGCGATTCACCGAGGCGTGACCGGCGCTTGCGCCGCGCCACCGGCTCACGACATCGTCGGCGCGACATGCTCGGCGAAACCGGGCCGTTTGCCGAGCTCGGCGAGCCAGCGCGTCAAATGCGGCTGGGCCGGGCGGGTGATGCCTTCGACGCCGAGCCAGCGCCGCGCATAGGCGCCGATCGCGATGTCGGCCAGCGTGAACGCATCGCCGTCCATGAAGCGGCGCGACGAGAGCAGGCGGTCGGCAATCGCCCAGACCTCGGCGGCGGCATCGGCATCGCGCTGCACCTGGATCATGTCGCGCTCGGCGGGCGGCTTGCGCACGATGCCCCAGAACACCGGGCGGTCGACCGGCTGCACCGTCGACAGCGTCCAGTCGAGCCAGCGGTCGACCGAAGCGCGCAGCTTCGGCGCCTCGGGATAGATCGGCGTGCCGCTTCCATGCGCGAGGCAGAGATAGCGCAGAATCGAATTGGATTCCCACAGCACGAAATCGCCTTCGACCAGCGTCGGGATCCGAGCATTGGGATTCATCGCGAGATAGTCGGCCTCGCGGGTCTTGCCGAAGCTCATGCCGGCGTCGATGCGCTCATAGGGCAGGCCGAGCTCGGCGAGGCACCACAGCACCTTCTGCACGTTGACCGAATTGGCGCGGCCCCAGATCGTCAGCTTGGTGTCCGGCATGAAGCTCCTCCCGCGGCGTTTCGGTTGTGCGGGTGATAGCGGAATTTGCTGTGTCGGACGACCGCGATTGCGGCGAGCCCCTCATGCAAAAAGCTCCGCCACGGGCAGAGCTTTCCTTGCAGGTTGGTTGAACCTGGTGCTCAGTGGCCGAAGAACAGCCACAGCAGAAGGATCACCGGGATCGGCACGCCCAGCATCCACAACAACAGTCCTCGTCCCATTGCGTCCTCCTCCAATCACATTGTCGAAGAGAGAACGCCCGGGACGGAGGCTGGTTCCTGCGGAAAAGGCCCTACCAGTGGCCGGTATTGGGCATCGACGACCACGGCTCCTGCGGCGGCTTCGGCTCGCCCTTCTGCAGGATCTCGATCGAGTGCAGATCGGGCGAGCGGACGAAGGCCATGTTGCCGTCGCGCGGCGGCCGGTTGATGGTGACGCCGGCCTTCATCAGCTTGTCGCAGGTGGCGTAGATGTCGTCGACCTCATAGGCGAGATGGCCGAAGAAGCGGTCCTCGCCATAGGTCTCCTCGTCCCAATTGTAGGTAAGCTCGACCAGCGGCGCGCCGCGTGTCTGCGGCTGCTTCTTCAGCGCCTCGAGATCGTCCGACGAGCACAGGAAGACGAGCGTGAACCGCCCCTTGTCGTTCTCGATACGCCGCACCTCCTTCAGCCCGAACGCATCAACATAGAATTTCAGCGCGACATCGAGGTTGCGCACGCGCAGCATGGTGTGGAGGTATCGCATGGTTGTTGCTCCCTTGAACGGATGGAGGGTTTTTGGTTTGGGCCGGGACGGCGGGGGTAGGAGATAGCAGGAAAGTGGGGTGAGGGGCAGGGGGAGGGTGCACGTGTGCGTGAGGGCGAAGCGGCTGGTGAAGTGAACCAGCCAAAGGGGGCCGAAGCCGCAGCGTCAGTAGGGCGGCAATAGCGAGGAAATTGAGTGCACTGTCACCGTAATCTCCGACTTCAGGAAATCGTCAATGGGTCTGCTCAAATAAAAATCAGCAAAGGGGGCGGTGTCTAACTGCAAGGAAAGACGCGGCCCCCATAGCGCCATCAAAAGTAAAGGCGCATCCAATCGGGCCATGATCAAGGTCCTCCTGGGACCTTGAATCACAACAAACGCAAACGCTCAATGATTATAGGTACAGAACCTAGGCGGGGATGTTCTCGACGATTGACGCCAGGATCTCCTGACTGTGGGGTAGCAGAGCTCGAAATTACGGTGACAGTGCACACTGTCCGCCGGCGGAGTCGGCGAGCGCGGTTACGTCCTTGCACATCTCGTCGGGGTGTTTGCCTTCTCGACTGATTGCGAGCGATGCCTTGTAGTCGAGAGTTAGGCTTTCCTCCAACCCCTCGTCTACGAGGCACTGAAGGTCAGCTTTGGTCTTCAGATCGAGCATGGGGGGCTCAAAGTAGTGAGGCTCGCTAATATCACCCTTCCCGTGTATGTTGTGGCGTGACGACGCGAGTGCAACCAACTTATTATAGGCCCGACATGACCGATCGTAATGCTGCTTTCGACAAGGCAATGTTCGATATCTATCGGCGAGCCAAAGATGAGGCGAACTACAACGCCACCATCTTTCTGAAAATGCTGACGGACACCGATGGCTTGACGACTGCCAAGACTCTCATCAACGCTCCGAAGGAGTCGGATGGCTACACGACCCTTTTTATGAAGGGGCGGTTGGATCTGACGGTCGAGGCGGTCGTAACCGAAAATGCGAAGTGGAGTTCACTATTCACGGATCATGAGATCGCTAAGGCCAAGGACAGGCTCCTCAAGTTCGAGTATAGACCCAAGAACTGGAGCGCCTTCTGATCTGGGGCAAAACGTGATGCGATTTATTGTCGCCGCAACCGTTACACTGTTCGCCACGACGGCCGATGCGACGTGCAACCGGACCTACATCGAAGCAGCTATCGACCAGCGTGTTCCCGGCTGGGCGATCAAATTTCGCACGCCGGAACGGGTGAATAATATCTGCACACTCTGCGGCAGCTTTGACGGCTCGGAGTTTCGCGCGTGCGTTATGGAGGAAGTGGAATCTATGGCGGGACGCGCGAGGGGCGCGGCCCGTCGGTTCTTTGGCGACTAGACAAATGATGACAGCGCGCCGCCGAGCCCACGGGATAGTGATTGCGGATGAAATTTTATACACTGGAATTACGGTGACAGTGCACTCAATTGATGCTGCCCGCCAAGCGTGGGCCGAGGCCGCAGCGTCAGTAGGGCGCCAATAGCGAAGGAATTGAGCGCACTGTCACCGTAATATCTTAAGGCGCCACCACTCTGAACCAATCTCGCATTACTTGGCGGATGCGATCGGCTTCCTCAGTTGATATCCCACTCATGTGGCAGATCGTGTTGCGGAGGTGCACGATGAGGCGGCCTTCATGGATGAGGCTCTTGTCGCGTACAAAATCGTCGAAGCATTTCTTCCAGTTCTCGTCGATGACTCTCAGCAGTTGAGGCAAGGTCATCAGGCTGCTCTTGTCGCGGGAGCCTAGAGCCATCCAGCTTTTAACTTCCTCGGTGTTTTCGAGCTTGGTTACCTCGGTTTGAACGTCCGTGGGTATCTTGTCCCACCACACTTCTGAAGCGTCTTTCGACAAGACCTCGACCACAAATTCACGAAGGTAGTTCTCGAAGACGAAAAAGAGCCTGTATATTTCGGCGGCTTCGCTGGCCTTCCTGACCTTATCGGGCACCAGATGGGCAAGGTCATACGTTGGCGAGAGAAGCAACGCCTCTTTCGGAACGACATCTTCAAGCTTGGAAACAGTCTTCTCGGCGGCCTGGCCGAGCATGATAAAGAGCGCGGCTGTCGCGTCGCTCATACGAAGGTCTTGCGAATAGCGTTGAAGATGTTGAGGTAGGTTTCCTCTGTGCCATTCGAGGGAAGCTGCACCTGAATGACGTATTGGAATTCTGTGCGAAGCCCTTTTGGCTTGTTGTTCTTAGGCGGCTCCTCCTCGGTCGCTTCTTCATCTTCCTCGTGGGCTTCTTCCTCAGTAAGTGCCTTGGCGCTGAACTCGCCAAGTTTAACCAGGGCCAAGAACGTCGAAGCGATGCGAGCCGTTGCATCGTCATCCGTGCCAGCGACCTGGGCGATAAGACCTTTTACTTTCTCGGGGGCGTGTTTGTAGACATCCTCGTCGGCGTCGAACACCGGCCGATAGGCACGAATCACACCTTCGCCCCAAGCAATTCGGCGGGCTTCTTTCTCGCCCTTGAGAAGTCTGTAGGCGGGGGTGGGTACATTCGACTGGTCGATGAAGCCCATGTATCGCAGGAGCGAGATCATGGACCGGTCATTGGAGCCTTTGAGTCCAATGGTTGTCTGCAAGAACTCGTGGTTGAAGGCGTCGGGAATCTTTGCCGAGCCGATTTTCTCGAAAAGTACCGGCAAGTTTTTGTTGCTGGCCAGATAAGGTAATAAAACCGCCATAAAAAGCCCTCTAACGAATCAGAGGGCAATCTACCACGACGTAAGGTTGTCTAAGGCTGTTCGCCACACTTGTCCCCACGTCACAGAGTCGACGCCCTATGCACAAGGGTTGCTCTCAAAGAATTACGGTGACAGTGCACTCAATTGACGGTGTCCGCGATGCGTTGACCAAGCCTCAGAGCAAATGGAGTGGTGATGGCGAGGGAATTGAGTGCACCGTCAACGGTGATCCCGCAGTTCGTGGTCCTTAGCCCAATTGAACCCCGCCGGAGGTGTGGCGACTAAACGCCATGGCCGCTGTCCTTGCAGAATTCCTGTTTTACCTCGTCAGAAGTCTCGTCGGTGAGGGCCTGAGACGGGCTGCGTTGGTCGTATGCTCGTGGCTCGATACGAAGATCCATGGCCGCACAGCGAGGTTCGTCGTGGGCGGTCTTCTCGGGCTCGCCGCCTATTTGCTCATTCCTGTCTTCGCCGGGCTGCTGGGTTTCTGATGCTCGCCCTGAAGGCAAACCTCATCATCGCATTGGCCATCGGGGCGCTCATCTCGGCGGTGCTGCTCGCCCTGGAGCCGCTCACTGACTACGCTTTTCTGTCGTGGGAGTGGCCTGGCATTTCCGCAGCGTATTTGTTCTGGGGGGCGGCCGGGGGCTCCGCTTTCGCCGGGATTGCCATTTGCTGGGTCGTGAATGCGTTCACTTATGGTCTTTGTGCCTTCGCCATTCTCATCGCTCTCAGCGCTTGGAGGCAGCTGGCCAAGTCAAAGACTTGAGACGCGCGACTTCCTCTTGGCGCTCATGAAGCCAATCCGGAAAAGCGAGGCGAAGATCCAGCCCCATGTTGAAGGCGGCATGAAGCGCTGGCTTCAAAGGATCGGAAAGATTGCGATGGTTGCTGGGAATTTCGGTGCAGCACTGTTGCCGTCATCCCGCCCTACCAAGCACGGATCAATCAATTGACTGCACTCTCATCGTAATTCTGCGCCGCGCATGCAGAACGCTCAGGTTATCGCCTTCGTTGAAAGTCATCTTCGGTCGTACCTATCCATGCCGGCGCCACCGATGCCGTTTTGAGCAGCGCTATCATGCGAGCCCTTTTCGTCGTCATCTTGCTTTTTCCCACCTTCGCTTTTGCCCAAAGCAAGGCACCCGACACCTGCTACGCGGCGTTCCCCGGCGCCAAAGGCAAAGGTGCTGTGACAAATCTTATGCGCGGCGAGCGCAGGGCTCGATGTCCAACGACGAACGCATGTCAGAACTTTCTGCTTGCACTGGTAGGAAGTGAACCGCGCGACGTAGTGAGAGGGGTTGTTGTGAGCTGTTCGGCTTGATCCAGCGCATTGGCTCGAGCTTGCTCACGTGCTCCATCTCTGAGTCATGTCTTGGCAGCAATGCGGACTGCGAAGGCGCCCGACAATGCTGGCGGAATAAAATCCGCGCGCTGGTTGCCGAGAGCCTACGGCTCGCGTAAGGTCGTATGTCATTCGATCGGGGATTTTCATGCGTGCATTTGCTTTGACGGTGGCCATTGCGCTCGCGGCCGGCCCGGCCGTTGCCCAGCAAAAGCAATCCAAGGCACCCGCGAAAGGGAAGACCTGCAAATGTGCCGTTTTGAGCAGCGCTATCATGCGAGCCCTTTTCGTCGTCATCTTGCTTTTTCCCACCTTCGCTTTTGCCCAAAGCAAGGCACCCGACACCTGCTACGCGGCGTTCCCCGGCGCCAAAGGCAAAAGGTGCTGTGACAAATCTTATGCGCGGCGAGCGCAGGGCTCGATGTCCAACGACGAACGCATGTCAGAACTTTCTGCTTGCACTGGTAGGAAGTGAACCGCGCGACGTAGTGAGAGGGGTTGTTGTGAGCTGTTCGGCTTGATCCAGCGCATTGGCTCGAGCTTGCTCACGTGCTCCATCTCTGAGTCATGTCTTGGCAGCAATGCGGACTGCGAAGGCGCCCGACAATGCTGGCGGAATAAAATCCGCGCGCTGGTTGCCGAGAGCCTACGGCTCGCGTAAGGTCGTATGTCATTCGATCGGGGATTTTCATGCGTGCATTTGCTTTGACGGTGGCCATTGCGCTCGCGGCCGGCCCGGCCGTTGCCCAGCAAAA
>NZ_JALJRE010000005.1:193206-440756 GCF_024519855.1 Bradyrhizobium sp. Bra78
TTTGCTTTGACGGTGGCCATTGCGCTCGCGGCCGGCCCGGCCGTTGCCCAGCAAAAACAATCCAAGGCACCCGCGAAAGGGAAGACCTGCACATATGACCAGTGCGTCTCCGTCAACAAGGCGCGTGGCTGGGACAGCAGCGCGGTGAGCCGCTGGTGCAGCGCCAATCCCGGCAAGTGCGATAATTAGGAAAGCGGATTAGCACCCGGGGGCGCGTCTTCTCTGGTGATCCTGCGGGAGGCGGGGATCGGCCATTGATCCCTGCCGCATCGTCTTCTTCAGTTCCGCGGTAAGACACGACTCTATGTCCTGGTTTCTTGGAACCGGCGGCGCGGCCACGCGTAGGTTCTGCATGAGCGAGAACCTGTCCCAACTCATCGAACACACCGTGCAGATCGCCTGGAATTATCTGGAGCGCACGGGACAAATCAGCGACCCCGCATTCACCGGCCGCTTTCTCTCGACGACGGTCGAGGAGATGGTCCGCAACGGCGAGCATCGCCGACTGATGCTGACGAACCGGGCCATCACGGCTTTCGAGCGGCGGTCGAACAAGGCGGCTGCATAGTTCGGCGGTCAGCTTCGGCACCGTCGCATCGCCCGGTGTTGCCTGCGACCCTGCTGACGACAGATTCAAAACGCCGCCATGCCGAGGTGAAAAACCGCCCCCTGGCATGGCCAGGGGCGGTCTTCAAAAATCGGGTTCAGTGACCGGTGCCGGGCTTCGTCGTCTTCGGCGGCTTGCCGCCTTCGACGCGGCCTTCGTTCCTGAGGTCGCGCCCCTCCTGGGCCTTCTTCTGGCTGTCGGGGGACTTGCCGTGCTCGTACAGTTCTTCCTTGACGTAGCCGGCCGCTTCCTTCGCCTTACCTTCGACGCTCATGACATTCTCCTTCGCTGGAGATTTGTCAACGCGCGTCAAAACTGACCGTTCCTGCGTGCCCATCTTTGTGATGCACGCGCAAGATGACCGCGCCGGCTTGCGGGAAGCGGTGCGGGCGATCAGGGCGCCGTCTGCAATCTACGCTGCAATCCGTTGCTCGACGGGGGTCGTCAGCAGCTTGAGCACTTCCGCATGCTCGAGATCGGGAACCGCGATGGCCGTGTGGCTGTACATCACATGGGTCCGCGATCCTGCAATCCTGTCCAGGATCTCGCGGCCCTTGATGACGTGGAGGCCCATGCCTTCGTTGGCCGGGAAGATCGCCAGCACGACGTCGTAAGCCGCGATGACGGCGCGAAGCGCTTCGGCCTTGTCTTCGGCGATGTCGACGAAAACGCGAACATCGGCCGCGAGTTCACGCAGCTCGTCAAAATCCAGCACTGTCAGGTACTCCAACGCAACGATACTGAAGAGAGCTTGGCGGCGTTGGGTTACTGAAGTCTCAACAATGGGAGGCCGAGCCACAAGTTTCACGACGAGGTGAGTCCCTTGGGCGGGATCAACGGGTCACTCGGCGCGAGTTACTTGATGCGATTCACTTGGCGTAGCCCTGGGAGCGGAGCCAGGCGATCTTGCGGTCGCCGTTGATCCAGTCGTCGGCATCTGCCTTGCTGGTGAAGCCCTTGATTTCGCGTGCTTCGCTGTCCGGATAATCCGCCACGATTTTCCACTCGCCGTCTGCGATCCGGACGGTTTTGAAGGTCACTTTTGTTTTTGCCATGCTGCATTATGGGGGAGATGGCGTGAAAAGAGAACCGCCTTGTGGTGGTCCTTATCCCGGCGGCCCGGCACTGACCTTTTGTCACGCCCGATCGGAAGCGCCGCCGGCCCCGGCAAAGGCGAAAGCCCCGCCTGGGGAAAGCGGGGCTCTCTGATGGGGTGAAGCTTGGGGACTTCAAAGAGTTAGACGCCCCAGAGCGAAAATGGTTCAACAGGAAAACGGCCCAGGAAGCGGCCCTTTTCGGACGATCCTCCGGCTCCCCCGCCGAACCCCTGCTTGCGTTTTAGGCCTCGATGGGTTCTAAGCCCCGCACTTCATGACAGTTGGCATGAATCAGAAGCGCGCCTCCGCGGTCCGGCCGCGTCCTCAGCGGAGCATGCTCGCGCGCACCAATTCAAAGGAATTCAGACATGGCGAAGATGACGAAGACCCAATTGATCGATGCTATTGCCGAAGGCACGCAGCTGTCGAAGAACGACGTGAAGTCGGTGATCGAGTACATGGCGACGGTCGGCTACAAGGAGCTCAACGAGTCTGGCGAGTTCGTCATTCCCGGCTTCGTGAAGATGTCGGTGGTGAACAAGCCTGCGACCGAAGCCCGCATGGGCGTCAATCCCTTCACCAAGGAGCCGATGCAGTTCGCGGCGAAGCCGGCGAGCAAGTCGGTGAAGGCCTCGCCGCTCAAGGTGGCCAAGGACTCCGTCTAAGCCGCCAGCGTTTTCGTTGCGGCGGCTTCCTTGCGGGAAGCGCCGCAGCGAGTGCCGGCCGATGCTGAAGAGGGGGGACAGGGAACTCCCGGGCGTTGTAGGCTTTGCTTCCGAAAGGGAGAAAGCACATGGCCGATTTAAGCGAAGAGGACATCCGCAACCGCGCCTATCACCTCTGGACTGCAGCCGGTGAGCCCCCGGGGCGGATGGACACTTTCTGGTACCAGGCCGAGAAGGAGCTTCTCGCCGAGCGGACCGAGCGGGGCCGAGGTGCCGCCGGGGATGACCGACAATCTGCCGGTCTGACGACCCCGTAGCAACCGCCCCCCTGCCATCGCTTCAGCAGCTGAAGAAGGGATGGTGCTCGGCGATCGCAATGCCGAACGTCGTCACGACGCCCCGGCACAAGCCACGGAAAACCCCGGCCGCGCCTCCAAGAAGACCCGCAAAAGAAAAACCCCGCTTTGACCGCGGGGTTCTTCAAGCCGATCGGCCGCGTCGCACAGCCGCCGGCACCACTTCATTCGGCCGGACAACGCAAGACGGAAGAGTTCGTTCCCGCCGCTGCTCCGGCTACACCGACACGTCGATGATCGCGGGCGGGTCGACCTGGCGTTCGCGCCAGACGACGAAATCGCATTTGGGATTGAGCCACTGATATTCGGAGCCGCGCGCTTTCAAATGTGCGAGCGCGGCATCATGTGCAGTGGCCTCGTCCGGCGCTTCGACCATGATCTCCACGGTCTCCTCGATCTGACGCACCACCTCGACGGCGTAGTATTTTTTGGCCACGGTCCCTCGCTCCGGAGGAAGTAACGGGCAGGGCGGCGGTGCGTTCCCGCAAATGCGCGCTCGCTTAGGCTGCCGACGTTCGCAGCAGGCAAGACCGCGAAAAAGAAAAACCCCGCGCTTGCGCACGGGGCTCTTCCAGCTGGCAGCGTTGGGATTTCAGCGCCTGGCCGCCAGCGGTACCCCGAACTTAAGGTTGAAAATCCAAAAAGCAACCGCATCGCCGGGACTGAGCATGTGCGCCAGGTGGGGCGGCCATGTGACCGGGCGCTGAAATTCCCGGCATCGAAAAGCGCCGCGGTGATGCGCCGGTGGATTTTCGCAGGAGGGACTGGACTTTTTGTTCCCATTTTGTTCTAGTCTGGTCATCTCTTGTGGAGGTGACCATGACCGTCGAGAAACAACGCGAAGTCATCAGGCTCTGGAATCAACTCAGGAAGGTCGAAGGCCCCGCCGCCGAAGAGCTGCGCATCCAGATCCTCGAATGCTTTTCGGAGAAGGATTTTTCGGAGAAGGATACGGCGGCGAAACAGGCGGCGTGATCGGGCCTCGCTGGATCTCGACGGCAATCGGCAAGCGTGTCGCAGTCCAGATAGCAGGGACGCGGCGCCGCGCTTTCACCGATCGTTAGGAATCACGCTCCGCTGATTTTTCGACTCCGATTCGTTCTTCGCGAACGAAATGGAGTCGGATGCAGAACAAGCCGTGGCTTCTGTCTCGATGCGGGACGCTTGCTCCAAACCTGCACCGTGATGCTTCGCACGGTCCCGTCTTCTCGTCCTCGTTACGCAATGAGGCCAGGCAAGCGGGACTTGAAGAGCAAGAACGGAGAGCGAGATGGATCCGTGCTGGTTTCTCGTCGAGATCGCAAAAGTGTTCTGGTACGACAGGCATCCGCGCCTTCGCAAAGCCAGACCGTCGGTGCCGCAAGTGCCGCAGCCATCACCGCGGCCCAGCGACACGGAGTAATCGCGGGCTTGTCGCGACGCCAGGTGCTTTGCGGCGTTCGCCGGCAGCATTCGTTTGCAGGCGAACGAATTGTTAAGCGTTGCGTCGGGCCGATTTCCTGGATTCCGATTCGTTCTTTGAGAACGAAATGCAGGCGAAGCTGGAACAAACCCGGCCGATGGCGGGCCCCGACTTTGGCGCGACGTTGCTGCCGCGCCTGTGAGGATCGGACGACGCCTTGCCCAGCTCCTAACGGAAGCTTGCCGGGAAGCCGATAACCCTATTCGGTTAGGTTAAAAGCCCAATCGCGTTGCACCTGGCGCGGGTTGGGATAGGTGTGTCTGGCAAGAGACCAAACGATTTTGCCAAGAAGACAATTTGCCAAGAAAACTTTCAAGGCAGCTTTCATGACACCTTTTTCAGAACCGTCGTTTTATCAGGGTGACCGCCACACCTACCGGCGCGTCGCCGTCGTCGGCACGCTGTTCTGTCTCGCTTTCGTGGTGATCAGCTTTTCGCTGCGGCCGCAGCTCGAGGACACCCGCGTCGCGGTCAAGGCCGACAGGCTGGTGCGCACGGCAGGCCAGGCGCCGCACGCGAACTAAAGCGCGATGAAATTGGGATGAATCGTCATCGCGCTTGAGGTTCTTGTTTGAGTATGATCTTTTCGGAAAACCGCTTCGCACTTTTCCGGATCACGCTCTAGCGTTCGTCGCCATGAATACGATTGTGGATGCGATTGTCTGCGGAGGTCTCGCAGCACGCGGTGCCGTGGGTCGCGAGCGCGACGAAGCCGGCATAGCCGGACAGATTGACCAAAATTTCGAGCCAAACGGGCATGTCGCGCCTCTTGTCGTGATGGCAAGCTCAACGCGCGCCCGCCGCGCACGTTCCCCGAACCGACGCAAGGGCGCCTCCAAAGGCCGCCTAAAGCGGAGATGAGGGGTCGAGCTTCCGGCCCAGGGTGGCGACGGATTTGCTGGACGGCTGCTCTTTCAGGAACTCGGCGATGGCCCGCGCCAGTTCGCCGTCGCTCATCGGCATCGGCGGCGGCCGCAACGCGCCGACACCGAAATTGCGGACGATCTCGTCGTAATGTTGGTCGCGCGATTTTGGAACGAGCCTGCGGATACGGGCCAGCAACGCGGATATCGGCAATGTCTCCTCCTCGGCATCGGCCCCGTCTGGCAGCAATGGTCGGCGGCTGCCATTGCTTCACCGTGAAACCAAAACCCCCGCCAGCACCGCGGAGATGCTGACGGGGTCTTCGTGCTGTTGCCTCAACCGGATGGCGGAGGCTTCCGCACTTGAAGATGCAATTTGCCGAACGCGCTTTCGTTCCCTGCGTTTCGACATTTTTTCGACGGCCCGGGTTCCGCGCCCGCGCAACCATCGCAGTCGGGGCGCGTTGTCCCTGCGAGATGCGAAGGAGGAGAGTTTAAATGATGAAGAAGACACTGGCAGTTCTGGCTACCGTTGCAGCCGTCGGCGTGACCGCGGTTGCGGCCCCTGCGCCGGCCGAGGCGCGCGGTCGCGGCATCGGTCCGGGCCTTGCGTTCGGCCTCGCCGCCGGCGCGATCACCGCGGGCGCGGTTGCCGCGTCCCATCCTTATGGCTACGGCTACGGCCCGGGATACGGCTACTATGGCCGTCCCGCCTACGCTTACGGCCCCGGCCCGTACGCCTATTACGGCGACGGACCGTACTATCGCCGCCACCACTATTACCGTCACTGGTAACGGCCGAAGAGTAACGGCGGAACAAATGAAAAGCCCGGAGCAACGCTCCGGGCTTTTTTCACGCGTATTGATCCCGGTGGATTACGGCCAGAGCGAGGGCCGCTCCACCTTGCGCGCATTGTCGAGCGTCGAGACGAAATATTCGTCGCGCTCGCGCTTGAATTTTTCCTGCGTGGCACGGAAGGCGGCGACACGGGCGGCGATCTCTTCGCGTTCGCGGATCTTGCGTTGTTCGTCTTCGGTCATGTCAAATCCCCTCTACACGTGAGTATGTGCACTGCTGAACTCAAGCACTGCCGCCGCAATCACGTTGAGTCGCGTCAACACATGCATTGGCGCTTCTGATTGGGGCGTCAATGGGGAGGCGGCATTGCAGGATTGTGATAAGCGAAGGTCGGAAAAAATTGCCGACCACGTCTTGCGCCGCGGTGGATAAGAGCGTCAACAATCTTGTCACTTGCGCGCATTGCAGCTAGCGCACGAACACATCGGGAGGCCGCGTTGATTGCATCGGACCTTCGCAGCGGCGTTGAACGGCTCGGCGACATGATCGCCGAAGCGAAACGGATCGTGCCGTTCACCGGCGCCGGCATCTCGACCGAATGCGGCATTCCCGACTTCCGCTCGCCCGGCGGAATTTGGACACGCAACCGCCCGATCCCGTTCGACGAATTCGTCGCCAGCCAGTCAGCACGCGACGAATCCTGGCGCCGGCGCTTCGCGATGGAGGAGGTGTTTGCGGCGGCGAGGCCCGGACGCGGCCATCGCGCGCTGGCTTCGCTCTACCGCGCCGGCAAGGTTCCCGCCATCATCACCCAGAACATCGACAATCTGCATCAGGCTTCGGGCGTTGCGGGCGACCACGTGATCGAGCTCCACGGCAACACCACTCATGCGCGCTGCATCGGATGCGGGCAGGGTTATCCGCTCGACTGGGTCAAGCGCCGTTTCGAGGATGAGGGCGCTGCGCCCAACTGTACCGCGTGCGACGAGCCGGTGAAGACCGCGACGATCTCGTTCGGCCAGATGATGCCCGAGGATGAAATGTTGCGTGCGACCGCGCTGTCGCAGGCCTGCGACCTCTTCATCGCGATCGGTTCCTCGCTGGTGGTATGGCCGGCGGCGGGCTTTCCGATGATGGCGAAGAACTCAGGTGCACGTCTGGTGATCATCAACCGCGAGCCGACCGAGCAGGACGACATCGCCGACCTCGTGATCCGCCACGACATTGGCGAAACGCTCGGGCCCTTTGTCGGAAATTGAGGCATCAATTTGATTCGCGGCTGTGCAAGCTGTTCATAGGTTCCGGCGAATCTCTTTTTTGTCTATGCCTCGCAACCGGGAGTGTTATCTTTTGAGTCGAAAGATTCGCGTCGCGTCGAGTTGGGAAGACATTCTCAAGATTCTCCAAAGACGCGTGATTCGACGCCGCCATTCAGGCGGGTTGCATGGAATGTGTGGGGTCCGGGGTTATGGGGTCGTCGGACGGATTTGAGTCCAAGAAGGTCGGAGTTCCCGCGGTGGGCGATCACGGCGGTGGTCGCGACAGCGCGCTCAGTCCCTTCACCGGGCTTGGTGAGGGCAGCGCCAACCTCGTCGAGGTTCACGGCGTCATCAAATGGTTCGACGCCTCGAAGGGTTACGGCTTCATCGTTCCGGACAATGGCTGGCCGGACGTCCTCCTGCACGTTACCGTGCTTAGGCGCGACGGGTTCCAGACCGCCTACGAGGGCGCCCGCATCGTCGTCGAGTGCATCCAGCGCGCCAAGGGCTACCAGGCCTTCCGCGTGGTCTCGATGGACGAATCGACCGCGATCCATCCGGCGCAGATGCTGCCGCCGCGCACCCATGTCACGGTCACCGCGACCAGCGGGCTGGAGCGGGCCCAGGTGAAATGGTTCAACCGGCTGCGCGGTTTCGGCTTCCTGACCTGCGGCGAGGGGACACCCGACATCTTCGTGCACATGGAGACGCTGCGCCGCTTCGGCATGACCGAACTGCGGCCTGGCCAGTATGTCCTGGTCCGCTTCGGGCCCGGCTCCAAGGGCATGATGGCGGCCGAGATCCATCCTGAGACGGGATCGCCGGTTTCCTCCCACTAGCTCGCCAATTCCCGCAATCGTGAGCAGAGGCGCGCTGGCCGGCCGGCGCGCCTCTGGCTTTTCCGGCGACCGCCACGTATGGACTGGTCAGTCCCACGCCTCGAGAGCTATCCATGAATTTCGATCGAAAGGCCGCCTTCGCCATTGCGAAGGGCTGGCTTGCCGTCATCCTGGTCATCGCCGGCACGGCCGTCGCCGGCGCCGCCAGCTTCCAGCCGCTCGAGATCGTCACCAGGAACGGTGTGCAGGTGTTCTCGGTCGAGATGGCGACGACGGAGGAGGAGAAGCAGACCGGCCTGATGTACCGCAAGGAACTGGCGGACGGCAAAGGCATGCTGTTCGACTTCAATCCCGAGCAGGAAGTGTCGATGTGGATGAAGAACACCTATGTCTCGCTCGACATGATCTTCATCCGCGCCGACGGCCGCATCCTGCGCATCGCCGAAAGCACCGAGCCGTTGTCGACCAAGATCATCTCGTCCCGGGGGCCCGCGCGGGCCGTGCTGGAGGTGGTGGCGGGGACGGCGCAGAAATACGGCATCCGCGTCGGCGACCGCGTCGGCCACCCGCTGTTCGGCGGCAAATAGGGCCGGCGGCGAGGGCGCTGCGAGCCTTGCTGGCGCGTTTAGGAAGCTTGCTGGCGCTTTGGGAAGCGTGTATCGACGGGGCTCGCCGGACATTCGGGGTATAGCGCAGCCTGGTAGCGCGGCAGTTTTGGGTACTGCAGGTCGTTGGTTCGAATCCAGCTGCCCCGACCAGTCCCGACCTGATGCTTCGGGCCTTTGGGACGCCTCAGAACCACAGCCAACCGGCGAGGCGCCAGGCGACCCAGGCGAGGGCGCAGATCCAGCCCAGCATGACGATCCCGGCGACGCCGAGCCCGCAGAGTGCGAACAGCGAGCTTCCGGCGTCCGGCACCTCGGAGAGTTTCTCGGTCGTATCAACCTGGCTCACAGCGTCCCCCTGCCTTGCGGCCTGCTCTTCGTTGGTCTCTGCGCATTCGCTAAAATTCACTGGCCGCGCTCCAGCTCACACGGACGTGAGACGGTTGGCTGTCCCTGCAGGCGCGCATGCGTTGATGGAGCATGCCTTCGGATGCACGGACAGGTGGGAAAAAGCTGCAACACGCTGCGCAGTAAAAGGTTGCCGGCGGGTCGGCCGGAAATGCGCAGCAAAGGAATTTTTCGCGTCTCCTGCGCCTGCTTGGCGGGCCCGCTGCGTTGAAAGAGGACAAGGCGCGCCATCGCGCTGCGCCCGTGTTTCCCCGAGCGAGGTCTCGATGTCGGTCAGTGCGATTGCTTCAACCAGTGCGTCGGTGACGACGGCCCCGTCGACCGCGGCGACGACGTCCTCCGCGGCTTCATCGACATCGGCGACGTCGTCCTCGACATCGGCCACGTCGTCCGCGCAATCGGCGAGCGGAAGCTCGGGATCGGGAGGCGGTGGCGGCTCGGCCAAGAGCATCGTCAGCGAGGTCTCCACCACCATTGGCGGCATCACCACCACGACGATCACCTATTCCGACGGCACGACCGAGGTCCAGACCTCGACCAGCGCGCAAGGCAGTCAGGATCAGCAGGCGGGGCAGACCTACAACGCCCAGGGCACGATCGGCGCCAGTGCCCCGGCTGCGTCCAGCGCCAGCGCAAGCACCGGCGCAAACACGGACGTCTGAGCGAAGCTGAGCGCCGGCCAGGGCACGCGGCTTGCTGCGCTTCCAGGAACTCCGGCAAACCGATGCCCGAAGCCTCCTAAGCCTCGACGCTCATCCTCTGCACAGCGCTACTTCTGCGCGATTTTTCAAGGCATTGGGGCGGAGCGGCGGGCGCAGAATTCGAAAACTTCATCGAACCTTTGGGCGTCGCCATAGACAAATGAGTGTTGGGGATTTCAGCGCCCAATGCCTAAACGGACGCCGCCAAGCGATGATATTACGCTTGCGCGGCGTTGCGCTTTTCGAGCGAGGCGAAGAGCGGTTCGCGTCGACAAGACGCTTCAAGCCAAAAATCCAGTGCTTCGGTTCTGATGCAATCAGATCCGATCATGCTCCGGTGATCAGTTCGTGGCGTACCAGCCGAATGGAAACGGCAGGAACGGCCAGACCAATTGATTGTCGTTGGCGGCCTTCGGCGGCGTCTTTGCGAGCGGCGCATGCGGGGTCGATCGCAGCGCCAGGCGCAGACATGCACATTGCAAATACATTGTGGTCGCCCCAGCCCGTCAATATTTTTCAAAATTCGTGTCGGCTAAAAAATCACCGCGCGCCCTCAAAACGGCGCGCTCATTCTCAAATCGTGCATCCAGTGTAGAAAAATTGGCGCCGGCTTACAACCGGTCTCGCCGCTCGGCCACAACAAGTAAGGTTGATCGGTTAGGTTAAGGGCGAGCGGTTGTTGCGGCCGCTTCGGCGGCTGTTATCAGATCGTTCCGGCTCGCGCGATGGGCTGCCTGAAATCTGTGCTCACACGAGATCACGGTTCGTCGCGGCGCTCGTATCTTGTGAGTTCTGCATCATGTCTTTCGATCGCAACGTCCGAACCGTCGGCCAGCAGTCGAGCTGGACCGAGATTTGGCACCTCTGGACCGTGATCGTGCCGCGCCGCTCGATCAACGGGCAGCTCGTGGTCGGCAAGGTCTGGCGCCGCCACGACGGCCGCGACTGGATCTACAAGAAGTTTACCGAGTACGACAGCGAAGCCGCCTGAAGGAAAGATCGTCATCCCGCTTTCAGGTTGGTGCCTGCACGCGCGGCAGCGGCACTTTGAAGTGACGTTTCGCGTAGGCGATGATTTCGTTGTCGGAGGGATGATCGGCCGCTTCCACTGCGGCAATCCGCTTGGCGACATCGGGAGCATGGGCGCGAATGTGACTGGCAAGTTCGGTCTTCGCGCTCGCCGGGCCGATGATCAGGACTTCGCCGGCATCGGCGAGGGCTTTGGTCACATCAGCGTAGAACGTCTTGTCGGGTGCGGCATGGCCGCTGCCGGTCACATTGGCCTTGTGATGGAGATGACGCGTCGCCAGTTGCGGATGCAGCGTGATTTCGTCGGAGCCGCTCAGGCCGAGATGGAAGATCCGGGCTTGCGAGTGGTCGATCCACACCACGGCGTGAAAATGAGAGGGCATGTGCTTTGGCCTTGTCCGAGGAAGCCGCCGACATCGGTGCGGCGATACGAGTCGCAGCAACACTAGGTCGGCCGGTGCCGGCTTTGGTTGACGCAGGTCAACCCGATCTCGGATGAACGGCCGAACCGACAGGGGCATCGAAACGGCACGCCCGGACGTTCCCGGTTCAGGCGGCCTTCGCGGCAGCCGGCTTGGGCGGCGGCGGTTTCAGCGGCTTGTCCTGCTTCTTCGACCACGAGATGTAATAGGCCACCGTCGTCATGATCGCGATGCCGGCGACGCTGACGAAGATCTGCGCGAACAGCGAGCCCGAGCTCATCGACAGCTCGAAATGCCCGACGAAGGACAGGAACACGCCGACGCAGAACACGGCGAGCGACTGCTGGCCGCACACGATCACCGGATCGAATATCCTCCACTCCAGGCCCGGCCAATCCTTGGGCAGGAAGCGGATCACCAGGATCACGATCACGACGAAGTGGATGAAGCGGTAGGGCGCCAGGTTGGTCTTGTCGTTCGGGTTGAAGGCCGAGAACAGCCATTCCGGGAACATGCCGCCGAGGGTCGGGAAGCGGCCGGCCATGGTCATGAGCAGCGCGAAGGCGAGATAGCCAAGGCAAAGCCACAGCGTGATCGGCGAGTTGATCACCGCCCCTGACCGCTGCGCACCGCCCATGGCGCACCAGGCGCCGAACACGAACAGCACCTGCCAGCAATACGGATTGAAGTACCACTGGCCGGCCGGGTAGGCGTTCAGATTCCAGCCGAAGTGGCGCGCAGAGAGCCACAGCACGATCGACAGCGCCATCGTTAAATCGGGCTTGCGCAGCATGAACCACAGCACCGGCGGAAACAGGCCCATCAGCACGATGTAGAGCGGCAGCACGTCGAGATTGAGCGGCTTGAAGCGCAGGAACAGGCCCTGGCGCAGCGTCTCGGTGGCGTTGTCGACGAGGCCGGCGACATTGAACTCGTTGATCATCTCGGAATCGCCGAAGCGCAGCGCCAGATAGCTGATCGAGGCGATGTAGATCACGAACAGGATGATGTGGGCGACATAGAGCTGCCAGACCCGCTTGGTCAGCCTCGTGGCGCCGACGAGAAAGCCGCGCTCCAGCATCATCCGCGCATAGACGAAGGTGGCGGTGTAGCCGGAGATGAAGACGAACAGGTCGGCGGCGTCGGAAAAGCCGTAATTGCGGGTGGTGATCCAGTTCACTACGTTGTCCGGGATATGGTCGAGGAAGATCGCCCAGTTTGCGACGCCGCGAAACAGGTCGAGCCTGAGGTCACGGCCCTTTTCCGGGAGCGTGGCGTTGATGTTCAGGAAGGACATGCGACGGAAGCTTTCGGAGGGGACGGATACGCTGATGTCGGCGAGGCAGGTCCGCCGGGCGGGATCCCGGCGCGGAAGGCGGGTACGCAATTGTCACGGTGCAGCATAATGACTATACCCATAAGCAGGGCGCCCGGGAGCCGGAATCACTGAACAGTTCCTGAAAGGCGTCTCTATACTATGCCCGCGGTTTCCACCAACTGCCACCGTGACGCATCGAAATCGAACGAAAAGACGAAGAGGCCCGGACGACCATGACCGCACGCATTTTCAAGCCCGCCAAGAACGCGATGCAATCCGGCCGGTCCAAGACCAAGGAATGGCAGCTCGACTACGAGCCCGAGCAGCCGCGTGCGGTCGAGCCGCTGATGGGCTGGACCTCGTCCGGCGACATGAAGCAGCAGATCACGCTGCGCTTCCACAGCAAGGACGAGGCTGTCGCCTATTGCGAACGCAAGGGCATCGCCTACCAGGTGATCGAGCCGCAGGAATCGGTGCGACGCCCGGCCGCCTATGCCGACAATTTCTCGTTCCGTCGCGGCGAGCCCTGGACGCATTGAGGGGCGGCACATTCTGTCGGCACGTCATGCCCGGGCTTGTCCCGGGTATTCGCGTTTTGGGAGCGGTGCTCCTGACAGCGAAAGGTTGACGGACCAGCGCGGCCTGCATGGTTCGAGACGCCCGCTTTGGCGGGCTCCTCAACATGAGGGTCAGAAATCTCGCTGCGCAACGCGACCTTATCCTGAGGGCCCGGCCCCGCTATTCCAGCCCTGTGCGCGCCCAAGGTGGTTGGCACGAATTCCGCCGCGTGCTTCGCTGCCCGCCCTCAAGGGCTATGACGAGGTGGGCTATGGCGGGGCGTGACCAGCTCGACGGTGTCGATCTGAAGATACTCTCCGAGCTTCAGCAGGACGGGCGGGTTCGCAACAACGAGCTGGCGCTTCGCGTCGGTGTGTCCGGGCCCAACTGCGTGCGGCGGCTGAAATCGCTGTTCAGCCGCGGCGTGATCCGGGCGGTGCGCGCGGTCATCGACGAGCGGCTGCTCGGCTATGAGGTGGTGTCGTTCGTCTCGATCCAGCTCGGCAGCCAGGCCCAGCCGGTGCTGGAGGCGTTCGAGAACTCGATCGCAGCGATCCCGCGCATCCAGCAGTGCTGGCGGATTTCGGGCGACACCGACTACCTCCTGAAATGCGTGGCGCCGAGCGTCGAGAGCATGCGCCAGCAGCTGCTGCATTTCGCCGCGATGCCGAACGTCAAGAACGTTCGCAGCTTCCCTGTGCTGGGGGTGGCGAAAGATGTGCCGCTGCCGTTGCAGGGCATCATGGCGGCGTCGGCAGGATAGCGGCGCGCTCGCTCGCCTCACCGATACCTGCCGCGAAACTCGCTCGGCGAGGTGCCGGTCCAGGTGCGGAAGGCGCGGGAAAAGCTCTTTTCGTTGCGGAAGCCGGCGATCTCCGCGATCCGCTTGATCGGGGTGCGGCCGCGCATCAATTCCTGTTTGGCGAGCTCGAACTTTGCCTCCTCCTTGAGACCGCGCAGCGATGTCGCTTCCTCGCGCAGGCGCCGGTGCATGGTGCGGGTGGAGAGGGCCAGCTCGCTCGCGACGTCCTCGGCGCCGAGGCTGCGTCCGCGCGCATTGCGCAGCACGCGGCGGACGCGCTCGACCAGCAGCCGGTCGCGGCGGTAGGGCAGCACGGTCAACCGCAACGCGCCCTTGAGCATGTTGTCGAGATCGGCCGCGCTGCGGGTGAGCGGCAGCGAGAGATAATGCTTGTCGAAGACGATGCGGGCGCGGTCCGCATCGAAGCTCAGGTTCCTGCAAAAGATGGTCGGATAGACCGAGACATGGCCGGGCTCGGCATGCGGGAATTCCGCCGTGCGAAGCGCGATCCTGGAATCGACCGCCCAGCAGGAGAAGCCGAGCACGTAGCGGAGCAGGGTGACCAGGCAGAACTCGCGTAGAGGCCCGAGGTCGCGCAGCTCCCTAATCGACACGACCGCGGTTTCCTCGTCGATCGAAAGATCGAGCAGCACGTCCTCCGTCAGCAGGCGATGATGCCGGCACCAGCGCCTGAGCGCGACTTCCAGCGTTGGCGCCGTGATCGAGGCGCGGCACAGCATGCCGTAGGTGCCGAAGGGCAGCCGGCGCGAGAACCAGCCGAGCGCCTCGTCGTCGAGCTCGCGCATGGCATGGCCCGCCAGCGCCTCGAACTGGGCCGCCGTGACCCGCCCATCCGGAGAATTGACAAGGTCTGGCGTTACCTGGCCCCGGCTCAGCGCCTCCGCGGGATCGCGGCCATATCGCTCATAGGCGGCAACCACGCCGCGCACGAAGGCGGCGGGGGTCACGGCGCGGCGCGGGATTGCGGTGGCGGCTTGAAAAGGCATCGAAACTCCCCAGGGAAAATCCTCGCCAAGTTTGGCGGAAAATGCAACCTTTTCGACCGCAAGAGGGCCAAGACCCCGCTAGGTTCGGTGACCAAAATACGGAGGAATCGCCGTGAACATCCCGAGCATCGATTTCGATCTGGGCGAAGACGTCAGCATGCTGCGCGACACGTTGCGCGCCTTCGTGGAGGCGGAGATCGCCCCGCGCGCCGCCGAGATCGAGAAGGCCAATCTGTTCCCGGCCGACCTCTGGAAGCGCCTTGGCGACCTTGGCCTGCTCGGCATGACCGCGCCGGAGCAATATGGCGGCTCGAACATGGGCTATCTCGCTCATATCGTCGCCATGGAGGAGATTTCACGCGGCTCCGCGGCCGTGGGGCTGTCCTACGGCGCCCATTCCAACCTCTGCGTCAACCAGATCCGCCGCAACGGCAACGACGCGCAGCGCGAGCGCTATCTGCCAAAGCTGATTTCCGGTGATTACGTCGGCGCGCTGGCGATGTCCGAGCCGGGCGCCGGCTCCGACGTCGTCTCGATGAAGCTGCGCGCCGACAAGCGCGGCGACCGCTACGTGCTCAACGGCTCCAAGATGTGGATTACCAATGGCGGCGATGCCGACGTGCTGGTCGTCTATGCCAAGACCGATCCGGCGGCGGGACCGCGCGGCATGACCGCCTTCCTCATCGAGAAGGGTTTCAAGGGGTTCACCCACGGCCAGCATCTCGACAAGCTCGGCATGCGCGGCTCCAACACCTATCCCTTGTTCTTCGACGAATGCGAGGTGCCGGAGGAGAACGTGCTCGGCAAGGTGGGGGAGGGCGTCAAGGTGCTGATGTCGGGCCTCGACTACGAGCGCACAGTCCTGTCGGGTGGCCCGCTCGGGATCATGGCGGCCTGCATGGACGCGGTGGTGCCCTACATGCACGAGCGCAAGCAGTTCGGCCAGCCGATCGGCGACTTCCAGCTCATGCAGGGCAAGCTTGCCGACATGTACGCGACGTGGCAGGCCACGCGCGCCTATGTCTACGCGGTGGGAAAGGCCTGCGACCGCTCCAACCATGCGCGGACGCTGCGCAAGGACGCTGCGGCTGCGATCCTCTATTCCGCGGAGAAGGCGACGTGGATGGCGGGCGAGGCGATCCAGGCGCTCGGCGGCGTCGGCTATACGTCCGAATTTCCGGTCGGACGTCTCTGGCGCGACGCCAAGCTCTACGAGATCGGCGCCGGCACCTCGGAGGTGCGCCGCATGCTGATCGGCCGCGAACTGATGGCCGAGACGGCTTAAGCCTTCACGCAATTGGAATTGCCGCGAAATGGGTCCAACCTGTTCGCGGCCCTCACCAGATCACCAGAAAACGCGGGACCTCCATGCCGCTCCATTCCAGCATCGACACGTCTTCATCGGACTTTGCGCGCAATTCCGAGGCCATGCGCACCCTTGTCGCGGACCTGCGCGAAAAATTGAGCCAGGTCGCCGGTGGCGGCGGCGAGACTTCGCGCAACCGCCACACCTCGCGCGGCAAGATGCTGGCGCGCGAGCGGGTCGACCTGCTGGTCGATCCCGGGACCTCGTTCCTGGAGCTGTCGCCGCTCGCGGCCTATGGCCTCTATGGCGGCGACGTGCATTCGGCGAGCGTCGTCACCGGAGTGGGGCGCATCTCGGGCCGCGAATGCGTGATCGTCGCCAACGACGCCACCATTAAGGGCGGCACCTATTATCCCATGACGGTGAAGAAGCATCTGCGTGCGCAGGATATCGCGCGGCAGAACAACCTTCCTTGCGTCTACATGGTCGATTCCGGCGGCGCCTTCCTGCCGCTGCAGGACGAGATCTTTCCTGACGAGCGCCATTTCGGCCGGATCTTCTACAATCAGGCGCAGATGTCTTCGCAGGGCATTCCGCAGATCGCGATCGTGATGGGCTCCTGCACGGCCGGCGGCGCCTATGTCCCCGCGATGTCGGACGAGAGCATCATCGTGCGCAATCAAGGCACCATCTTCCTAGGCGGCCCGCCGCTGGTGAAGGCTGCAACCGGCGAGGTCGTCACCGCGGAAGAGCTCGGCGGCGCCGACGTGCATTCGCGCCAGTCGGGCGTGACCGATCACTACGCCCAGAACGACGCCCATGCGATCGGCATCGCCCGGCGCATCGTGGGTACGCTCAAGCCGTCGACGCGGCCAAACCTCAACATGCATCCGACGCGCGATCCGCTGTTTGCGGCGGAGGAGATCTATGGCGTGGTGCCCGTTGACGGCAGAAAACCGTTCGACGTGCGCGACATCATCGCACGGCTCGTCGACGGCTCCGAGTTCGACGAGTTCAAGAAGCTCTACGGCACGACGCTGGTCTGCGGCTTCGCCCACATCTGGGGCTACCCGGTCGGCATCATCGCCAACAACGGCATTCTGTTCAGCGAGAGCTCGCTGAAGGGCGCGCATTTCATCGAGCTGTGCTGCCAGCGCGGCATTCCGCTGGTGTTCCTGCAGAACATCACCGGCTTCATGGTCGGCAAGAAATACGAGGCCGGCGGCATCGCGCGCGACGGAGCGAAACTCGTGACGGCGGTCGCGACCGCCTCGGTGCCGAAATTCACCGTCGTGATCGGCGGCTCTTATGGCGCCGGCAATTACGGCATGTGCGGCCGCGCCTATTCACCGCGTTTCCTGTGGATGTGGCCGAACGCGCGCATCTCGGTGATGGGCGGCGAGCAGGCCTCGATGGTGCTGAGCCAGGTCCGCCGCGACAATATCGAGGCCAAGGGCGATAGCTGGTCGAAGGAAGACGAAGAGACGTTCCGCAGCCCGATCCGCGCGCAATACGAGAGCCAGGGGCATCCGTATTATGCGACCGCGCGGCTGTGGGACGATGGCGTGATCGACCCGGCCGACACCCGCCTCGTGCTCGGCCTTGGCCTCTCGGCGGCGTCGAATGCGCCGATCGAGCCGACGACATTCGGCCTGTTCAGGATGTGATGCGATGGACCGCTCAAAGCTCTACCGCCGTTTTCGCACGCTCCTGATCGCCAATCGCGGCGAGATCGCCTGCCGCGTCATCCGCACCGCCCGCGCCATGGGCCTGCGCACCGTCGCGGTCTATTCCGAGGCCGACCGCGACGCGATGCATGTCGCGCTCGCGGATGAGGCCGTGCTGCTCGGGCCCGCGCGGGCCCGTGACAGCTATCTCAATGTCGAGCGGCTGATCGACGCCGCGAAGAAGACCGGCGCGGAGGCCGTGCACCCCGGCTACGGCTTCCTGTCCGAGAATGCGGAGTTTGCGCAAGGCTGCTTCGATGCGGGCCTGGTCTTCGTCGGCCCGACCGCCGGGATGATGAATGCGATGGGCTCGAAGTCCGGCTCCAAGGCCCTGATGGAAAAGGCGGGCGTGCCGCTGGTGCCCGGCTATCACGGCGAGGCCCAGGACGAGGCGACGCTGGCAAAGGCGGCCGAGAAGGCCGGCTTCCCCGTACTCGTGAAGGCGTCGGCCGGCGGCGGCGGCCGCGGCATGCGGATCGTGCGGTCGGCCGATGAGCTTGCGCCTGCGATCGTCAGCGCCAAGCGCGAGGCCAAGGCCGCGTTCGGCGACGACCGCATGCTGATCGAGAAATATGTCGACAATCCCCGGCATATCGAGGTGCAGGTGATCGGCGACAGCCACGGCAATCTGTTGTCGCTGTTCGAGCGCGAATGCACGCTGCAGCGCCGGCACCAGAAGGTGATCGAGGAGGCGCCGTCGCCGACGCTCAATGCTGCCCAGCGCGAGGCCGTCTGCGCCGCCGCGCGAAAAGCGGCGGGCGCCGTGAATTATGTCGGCGCCGGCACCATCGAGTTCGTCTCCGACGGCAAGGACGTGTTCTTCATTGAGATGAACACCCGCCTCCAGGTCGAGCATCCCGTGACCGAGCTGATCACCGGGATCGATCTCGTCGAATGGCAGTTGCGCGTCGCCTTCGGCGAGGCGTTGCCGCTGAAGCAGGACGAGATCAGGCTCAACGGCCATGCCGTCGAGGCGCGCGTCTACGCTGAGAACCCAACGAAGAACTTCATGCCTTCGGTCGGAAAAATTTCGACATGGCGCTTGCCGGCGGAAGGCGGCGGCCTGCGCATCGACGCTGGTTATGGCGAGGGCGATGCCGTCTCGCCTTACTACGACGCCATGCTGGCAAAGATGATCGCGTGGGCGCCGACGCGGGACGTCGCGATCGAGCGGTTGAACCGCGGGCTGGAAGAGTCCGACGTCCGCGGCATCGTCACCAACATCCCGTTCCTGTCCGCGCTGATGACGCATCCGAAGGTGAGGGCGAACGCGATCGACACCGGCTTCATCGAGCGCGAGCTGGCGGTCCTGACACAGGCCTCGCCGGCGCCTGGCGAGCTCGAGTTCTGCGCCGCGGTGGCCGCCGTCATCAACGACGAGCGGCAGGCCGCTCAAGGAGACGCGGATTCGCCGTGGCAGACCTTTGGCTGGATGCCGGTCGGCCGCCGCCAGCGCAGCTTTTCCTTCCGTGTCGGGCACGGGCCCGAACAGAAGGTTGCGCTGAACTACGGCAGCGGACCGTCGACGCTGGTGATCGGCGAACGGGAGCTTGCCTTTGCAGTCGTGCCCAAGGACGGCGGCTTCGACCTGACGCTCGACGGCGTCAGATCGTCGGTCACAGCCGTGATCGACGGCCATGAGCTCTATTTGCGCACGCGCAACGGCCGGTTCGACCTGCATTGGGTCGACCCGTTCGGCGGCGAGAGCGAGGAGTATGTCGGCGAAGACAAGATCGCAGCTCCATTGCCGGGCACGGTCGTCGCCGTGCTGGCCGAGGAGGGCGCCAGGCTCGACAAGGGTGCGCCGATCCTCACCCTGGAAGTGATGAAGATGGAGCAGACGCTGCGGGCGCCCTATGCCGGCGTGCTGAAGTCCATCAAGTGCAAGGTCGGCGATATCGTGCAGGAGGGTGTCGAGCTCGCCGTGGTCGAGCCTTCCGGAGAGTGACATGAGCGATCCCGTCCGCATCATCGAAATGGGGCCGCGCGACGGCCTCCAGAACGAGAAGACGCCCGTCAGCGTCGAGGTCCGCATCGCCTTCATCGAGGCGCTGGTTGCGGCCGGGCTTGACACCGTCGAGGTCGGAGCCTTCGTCTCGCCGAAGGCGATCCCGCAGATGGCGAGCTCGGATGCCGTGCTGCGCGGCGTTGCCCACGTGAAGGGCGCCGAATTTCACGTGCTGGTGCCGAACGAGAAGGGCTACGACGCCGCGCGCGCCGCGGGCGCGAAAGTGGTCTCCGTGTTCGCTGCGGCCTCAGAGGGCTTTTCGCGGGCCAACATCAATTGCACGGTCGCCGAATCCATCGAGCGGTTCAAGCCGGTGCTCGCGCGCGCCAGGGCCGATGGCGTGCCGGTCCGCGGCTATATCTCCTGCGTGCTGGGCTGCCCGTTCGACGGCGAGATCAAACCGACGGCGGTGGCCGATCTCGCGAAGACGCTGTGGGAGCTCGGCTGCTACGAGATCTCACTCGGCGACACCATCGGCGTCGGCACGCCGACCAGGGCCAAGGAGATGCTGCGCGCGGTTGCCTCCAACATTCCCGCGACAAAACTCGCGATGCATTTCCACGACACCTACGGCCAGGCCCTTGCCAATCTCTACGCCGGCCTGGAGCAGGGCGTCCGCGTCATCGACGCCGCCGCCGGCGGCCTCGGCGGGTGCCCCTACGCGCCGGGCGCGACCGGCAACGTCGCCACCGAGGACGTCGTCTACATGCTCGAAGGCATGGGCGTCAGGACCGGCGTGGACATGGACCGGCTGCTGGCGGCGACCAACGAGATCGGCGGCGTGCTGGGCAAGCCGCCCGTGAGCCGCGTGGCGTCCGCACTGAATGCGAAGCGGAAGCGGGCTGTTTCCTAGCCCTCGTCATTGCGAGCGTAGCGAAGCAATCCAGAATCCCACTGCAGAAAGAACCCTGGATTGCTTCGCCACGCTCGCAATGGCGGCGGAGATGGCGTCACCTGCTCCCGTCCGGCCCCATCACCAGATCCGGCAGCGCGGTCGAGATTCCCGGCACGAAGCAGAGCAGCAGCACCGCGAGCATCATCAGCAGGACGAACGGCAGCGTGCCCCAGATCACCTCGCTGAGCGGGATGTCGGGCGCGACGTTGCGGATGACGAAGATGTTGAGGCCGACGGGCGGATGGATCAGGCCCATCTCCATCACGATGGTCATGACTACGCCGAACCAGATGATGTCGAAATTGGCGGCGCGCAGCGGCGGCAGGATGATCGGCGCGGTCATGAGAATGATCGAGACTGGCGGCAGGAAGAACCCGAGCACGACGACCATGACGAGGATCGCGAACAGCAACTCCCAGCGCGGCAGGTGCATCGCGACGATGGATTCGGCGACCGATTGCGAGATGTGCAGATAGCTCATCACGTAGGAATAGAGCAGCGACATGCCGATGATCATCATCAGCATGGTCGATTCCCGGATCGTCGATTTCATGATCGGGGCGAGGTCGCTCGGCCGCCACACGCTGTAGATGGCGGCGATCAGCGCCAGCGCGAGCAGGCCGCCGAGGCCGGCGGTCTCCGACGGCGTGGCGTAGCCGCCATAGAGCGCGATCATGACGCCGGTCAGCAGCAGCACGAAGGGTATCACGCGCGGCAGCACGCTGAAGCGTTCGGCCAGAGTGTACTCGTCGCGGGCAAGGATCGCAGCCTCTGGTCCGCCGTTCTTGTAGATCGCTTCGGCCGCGGCATATTCGCGGCGGAAGCGGATCACGGCATAGGCGCCGAACAGGGAGACCAGCAGCAGGCCGGGGCCGATGCCGGCGAGGAAGAGCCGCCCGAGCGATTTTTCCGCCGCGACCGCAAACAGGATCATGGTGATCGACGGCGGCAGCAGGATGCCGAGCGTGCCGCCGGCGGCGATGATGCCGGCAGCAAAGCCGCCGGAATAACCGCGCTTGCGCATCTCGGGGATGCCGGCCGAGCCGATTGCCGAGCAAGTCGCGGGCGAGGAGCCGGCCATCGCGGCAAACAGCGCGCAGGCGAATACGTTGGCGACGCCGAGCCCACCGGGCACGCGATGCAGCCAGGCGTGCAGCGCCGAATAGAGATCCTGGCCAGCGCGCGACTTGCCGATCGCCGCGCCCTTCAGGATGAAGAGCGGGATCGACAGCAGCGTGATCGAGGCCATCTCCTCGTAGACGTTCTGCGTCACCGTATCGAGAGAGGCTGATGGCATGTAGATGCCCATGAACACGACCGCGACCGCGCCGAGTGCGAACGCGATCGGCATGCCCGAAAACATCGCGACCAGCGTCGCAATCCCGTAAGCGAGGCCGATACCGAAAACGCTCATGAACGCCGGGCTCCTGCGAACGGCAGCGCAAGCTGCACGAGGATCTGAACGCAGAGCAGGCTCATGCCGAGCGCCATCAACGAATAGGGGATGGCCAGCGGCGGCGACCACATCGAGTTCGAGACCTGGCCGTCGACATAGGCTTCATGCGCCAGCGTCCAGGACTTCCAGGCAAAGAAGGCGCAGAACAGGAACGTTACGGCATCGACCAGCCAGAGCCTGATCCGGTTCGCCAGCGGCGAGAGCAGACCGACAAAGGCCTCGATGCCGATATGGCCGCGGTTCTGCTGCACATAGGCGGCCGTCATGAAGGTGGCGCCGACCAGGAGAAACACCGCGGCCTCGTCCTGCCAGTAATTGGCGGCCTTGAACAAGGCGCGGCTGAGCACGCTGTAGCTCAGGATGGCGCAGGCCCCGACCAGCGCGATCGCGGCGAACACGACGATGATGCTGTTGAGGATGGCGAGACCGCGATCGACCGCCGCCGCAAGGCCTGTCCTTGCGGCAGCGTTCGCGTGTACGTCACGATCCGGAAGCGGACCGTGGCTCATGCCGCGACGTCGATGGCGAGCTTGAGCAGGTTCGCCGCGGTCGCGGTCTTGGCGCCGTAGTCCTTCCACGCCGTGTCGCGGGCGATGTCGCGCCACTTGCCGACGGTCGCGGCATCGAGCGCCGAGACCTTGGCGCCGGCCTTCTCGTAGACCTTGGCGACCTCGATGTCGTCGTCCTGTGCGCCCTTGCGGCCGAAGGCTTCGAGCTCGGTGCCGACCGCGAGCAGGATGTCCTGCTGGTTCTTCGGCAGCTTGTCGAAGATCGCCTTCGACATCATCAGCGGCTCGAGCATGAACCAGTAGGATGCGCCGGCCCCTGAGGTCAGCGACTTCGCGACCTCTTCCAGCCGGAACGAGATCAGGCTGGTCGAGGAGGTGATGCCGGCATCACAGGCGCCGGTCTGCATCGCCGCGTAGATTTCGTTCGAAGGCACCGACAGCACCGAGGCGCCGGCGGTCTGCAGCACCATGTCCATCTCGCGCGAGCCGCCACGTACCTTGAGGCCCTTGGCGTCTTCCGGCGCGACGATCGGCTTGGAACGGCTGGCGACGCCACCGGCCTGCCACACCCAGGTGAGCAGGATGATGCCCTTGTCGGCGAGGAAGTCGGTCAGCGCCTTGCCGACCGGTTCCTTCTTCCAGCGCATGCCCTGGTCGTAGGTGGTCACGAGGCCCGGCATCAGGCCGATATTGGTCTCCGGCAATTCGCCGCCGGCGTAGGGCATCGGATAGAGGCTGATGTCGAGTGCGCCTTTGCGCATCGCGGAGAACTGCGCGTTGGTCTTGATCAGCGAGGAGTTCGGATAGATCTCTGCAGCGAGATCGCCATTGCTCCGCTTGGCGATCTCGGCGGCGAACATGCGGCAGAGCCGGTCGCGGAAATCGCCCTTGTCGATCGTGCCGCCTGGAAACTGGTGCGATATTTTCAGCGTGGTCGCGGCATGCGCGGTGCCGGTGCCGAAGCGGAGAATTGCGGGTGCGGCGACGGCGGTCGCGATCAGGTGACGGCGCGTGAGCATGGTGTGATCCCCTTGGACGGTTTTTTTGTTGGATGTTGATTTGAATAGGTCATGAGACCGGCGCAGAGGCCTATCCTAGCCGGTCTTTCACCCGAACTTCTCTCATCTGATAGTTCGAGACCGAATGCCGCGGCAAGTCCCGGCCTTGC
This sequence comes from Bradyrhizobium sp. Bra78, assembly GCF_024519855.1. Classification (NCBI taxonomy): domain Bacteria; kingdom Pseudomonadati; phylum Pseudomonadota; class Alphaproteobacteria; order Hyphomicrobiales; family Nitrobacteraceae; genus Bradyrhizobium; species Bradyrhizobium sp. Bra78. The sequence goes on from NZ_JALJRE010000005.1 coordinate 217,073, forward strand.
TGCGCTGCACACGTCTGATCGCGTCGGAAACACGAAACTCCTCCGATCGATGGACGGCAGCCGGCAAGCAGAAATTCATCGGCGACGGCGTAACAACGCCGCGTGTCGATCCGTCGAGTCTGGATAGCGGCGTCCGTCGCTGACAAACATCATCTCGAAGGGAAGATCACTCATGACCATTCGCACCCGCATCGCGCTCGGCGTCTCGGCTGCCGCTCTCTCGCTTGGCCTCGCGCTGTCGCCGGCCGCCTTTGCTCAGGACAAGATGGGCAAGGACGACGGCATGATGAAGAAGGACACCATGGCCAAGGACGGCATGAAGAAGGACACCATGTCCAAGGACGACGGCATGAAGAAGGACCACATGTCGAAGGACGGGATGAAGAAGGACGACGGGATGATGAAGAAGAACTGATCTTCTACCATCCTCGAGGCCGTCTGCGAGAGGCAGACGCGCGTTCGCGAAGCTCCGGAGGCGGTCGCGTGGACCGCCCCGAAGTGATGTCTCAGTTCAAATTCAATTGAACATTACTTGCTGAACGTTACTTGCGCTTGGCCTTGCGGGCAGCGTAACGGGCGTCGCGCTTGGCCTTTTGCTCGGCCTCCATCGCGGCCGCCTTGGCTTCGGCTTCCTCGGCCTCGCGCGCGATGCGTGCAGCTTCCTCGGCCTTGGCTTCTTCCTCGCGACGCTTCTGCTCGGCCTTTTCAGCCTCGCGCGCAGCCTTCGCCTCGGCCCGCTTGGCCGCGAGGGCCTCGCGCTCGGCACGCTTCGCCGCGACCAGAGGATCGTCGACCCCGGGCTGCGACTTGAATTTGTTCAAAAGATTTTTGCGCGCGTCTTGCGCCGCCTTTTGCCGGTCTGCGAAACCGGGTTCCCTGAATCCACTCATCGACGAGCCTTGTCTTCCTCGCTTCCGATCCTACATCACTGCGGTTGGTACGTCGGCTGGGCATAGCAGGCGCCACGCGACGCTCAAGCGTGTACATCGATGCGCGTCGCAACGCCACCCATAATCGCAGCCGATCAGGTAGACGAAAAATCGCTCCCCCGACGATCTCTCGTAGCCCCGAAAAACTGCCGAATTGTGATGTCCCTCATAAGGGGCACACGGAGCGGCACCTAGCGTCCGCTCGCTACGAGACGCGGAGCACGGGTATGACGATTTCCAGACTGAGCCTGAAGGCGCTCGCAATCGCCGTCGCGGTGGCAGCAATGGCCGGCACCGCGCTGCTGCTCGCCGGTCCGCAGCCGATCGAAAGTGCCGTCCTGGGAGCCGATTGGGAGTGCACCCAGACCGCGTTCGTGCTCACGACCTGCGCGCCGCGGGTGCGCGAGGCGATCCCCGCGGTCGAAACCTCGCGCAAGGATGCGATCCGGCAGACCCGAGGCTGAACGGGAGGGGCTGAGCGGGATGTGACCCCCGGCCGCAGAGGTGATAGAGCCCGCTCGCCCCTGTGATCGGTCAGCCATGTCCAAGCCCGACTCCAAGCCCGTCTCCAATCTCAAACCCAAGCCCGAAGCGGGCGATAAGCCCAAATCCCCTGCAAAACCTCAATCCGGTGACAACCGTCGCGGCGCGATCGCCGGCTTGATCATCACGATCGTGATTCTGGGCGTCGGCTGGTGGCTGGCCCGGGACCTCACCGCCGCCAGCAAGATGCAGGACTGCCTGGCGTCCGGGCGGAGCAATTGCAACGTGATCGAGCCGGCCCGTTAGGACCGCTCCGACGTTGCCCTCTGCAGGCCTTGGGCCGAAAAAATGCCGTGATCTTAATCATTTGTAATGGGACTTAACCGATCAAGGCAGGTCAGTTATGTCCGCCGGCATCAGCCCAGCGCGAGCCGAATCGCTTATCGCGCATGGACCACGGCATTCGCGAGAGTAGGGGGTCAAGCACGCATGAGTGCGTCCAGCCGCATGAAGATCATCATTCCCTTGGTTTCGGCCATGTCCTTGCTCGCCGTCTCGGCGCAGGCTCAGGATTCAGGGCCGCCAAGGCGCGACGGCCAGCCGCCGCAAGGTCAGGGCGCAGGCGCGCCACCCCAGAACAATCCGAACATGCGCAAGGGCCCGCCGCCGCAGCAGGCGGCCCGGCCTGCGCTACAGCCCGGCGGCCAGCCGCGTGCCGGCGGCCCCGGTCATGCAGGTCCTGGCCCGCACAACGCAGGCGGTCCGCCGCCCGGACGCAATTACGCCAGGGGGCCCGCACCGGCACGCGACTGGGGCGGCCACGCCTATCGCGGCAATCTCGCCTGGGACGGCGGACGCTGGCGCCACGAGGTCCACAACGGCCGCTCCGGCTGGTGGTGGGATGTTGGCGGTGTGCGGTACTATTATCCGCAACGGATGGAGGGCCCGCCAGCCTACATCTCGGAAGATTATTACGACGACGTGCCGATGGCCTATGCCCCGGCGCCGCCTCCGGTCGCCTACGAACCGCCGCCGCCTCCGCCACCGGCTGATCCCGGCGCGAGCGCGCTTGGCGGAGCCATCGTCGGCGGCTTGCTGGGCGGCCTGATCTCTGGCAACGCCACGGGCGCGGCCGCGGGTGCCGTGATCGGCGGTGCCACCGGCGCCATTGCCGGCGCCACGGCGGCCTCGCGCCCCGGCTACTATCTGGCCCAGGGCAATTGTTACTACCGCTATCCGAGCGGCCAGTATGTGCAGGCCGATCCCCGCGCGTGTTACTGACGTATCAGGCAGCACCTGAAACGAAGAGGAGGCGGGCGAAAGGCCCGCCTCTTTTTCGTTTTGGCGCCGGTCGTCGGCTGGCCATCAATTGAATGGACTGATCGCCCCGCGCGTCAGGACACCAGCCAGCTGAAGAACGCCATCGCGGCCCAGACCAGGCCTGCGATCCAGGCCAGCATCACGATACCGATGGTCGCAAGACACGCGATGCCGAGCAGGTCGGACCTTTCTCGTTGCGTGCGGACGTCAACATCGGCCGCGGCTTCTCGTGTCATGACGGGATACACCTCCCATGCCATCTCGCTCTCCTGGGGAGCGTCGAGGGACTGTTTAGCGGAGCGGCGGGGCGCAGGCTGTGACGCACTTCACAGATCGCGCCCAATGCGCCGGCCTCACCGCTTCGTGCGGAAAATATCCGGAAACGATCGCGCCGTTCGCGGCTTCCCCGCTTCCGTTTCGCGCAAGGGAAAACCCGAATTTTCGCGACGATCATCGCGCAGGTTCTTTGGCATCTGCGCAAGATGGGATCGCGCGTGCAACTCCGCCCGTGCAAGGCATTTACCCCGCATTCATACGGGCGAAATTGCCATGCGCTTGTCCAGATCGGACGGCTAGAATCAGGCTCATGTGTACCGAGTACGACCCACAGAAGGAAGCCGAGTCAGCGATGAAGCGCGCCGTGGCAGCCGAAGGCCCCGACAGGCAACGTCTCATCCAATTGGCCTTGGCCTGGCATCAACTGGCCCGCGACCGGCGCGAGGAACGGGCGGACTGAGCGCACGCGCTTGGGAGACAGGCCGTGCTCACGAGAAAACCCGTGCTCGGGGGACAAGCACGGGGGTCTCCAGAGCCGACCGGGGCTGGCAGATCGGCACCACTCAGTCCCCCGTCCAACGCGCCGATCGCGGGTTCGTTCCACGTCTTTCAATTGCGTTGTCGACACTATTGAAGAGGGCCGGGAGAGCCATTGGCGGCCCGCACGTAGGAACGTCCGTTCATCGCCGACGTTGAGCGGCCATGACCGACCCCGAGTTACGCGCACAATCCTTCGAAATCGCCTGGAAATATCTCGACCAATCCGGCCTGCTCACCGGTGAGCACAGGGAGGCGGCCCGGTTCATCCTGAACAGGATCGACCGCATGATGCTGCGTGGAGAAAGGCGAAGACTGTTGCTGTCAAACGCCGCGATCGATGCCTACCGGTTGCGGCCGATGCTCGTGACGCTGGATGCATGATCGACCCGCGGCCGAACGGCGATTCTGGTCGCTGCCGCCCGCCAGCGACCGAACGGCGAAAGCCAGTTGGTGCTGGCTCGCCGCCACATTCATAATCGACGCTTGCGCCACTTCGAGGCGTTTTGCGATCCCGCGGGAATCGACGGTCGCGTCGATCGCCAGGAAAGACATTGCGACGACGGCAACTCCGGCTGTGATGGCCATTCTCGTCCAATCCGATAGCGGCATCACAAGACCCTTCGACGGCTCTTTTGCATGCTGAATAGGTAGGACGCTCACGTCTTCCGGATAGGCCTGCGCACGCGTTCTTGAAGTGCGACAGATTCGTAAGGCATTGGGGGGTGGCGATCCCAGCAGAACGGACATACCAACCCAAATCAATCACTTAACCTGGCTCACCAGCCTAAAGAGCAGAATTGCGAACTAAGTGGAATTTCGGACGCTGGCTCACCAGTCAGTCCATGCCAGGAGATCAACATCTACTTGGTCCCCGCGAGCCGTCACGGCCGCTACCGAGCTGAACTGGCCGATGGCACAGCTCTCTGCCTGAGCAGACAGCCTTTCTTAGACGCCGCCCGGGCGCTGATCTCGGCCGGCTTCAAGCCCAGCTCGGTGCTGATCGGCTGGAGGAGAGGCAGCGCCGCTTGGGCGCTTAGAGCCACACTCAAGGAAGCTGCCAAGCTGACGGTTGATGAGACCAAGACCTGCTTCGCTCGTTGGAAGGCCTTTTCCTCGTCGGCGGTCGGCGCTCAGAAGCGTTATTCCGAGGGGGAGGCTATCCCACTACCGGAAAGCCCTAACGCCTCCCTGCGCGATCAGGACGGCTTGGCCGGACGTGTTGGATACAAGACCCTGGCCCCCGGGAGCTCTGTCTCGGCCGGGCTGCTGGGGAGGGCGTCCGATATCACCAGCGCCAAGGTTGCCCCCACCACGACCATCTCGGTCTCCAGCAGCAGCTCAAAGAGCCCGCCCTTCGTGGTCGACCCACCTCCAAAAAGACGAAGCCCCCGCACCGCCAGTGCGAGGGCCAATTCGACTTCCGATAACGCTGCAGCAAGTTCCAATTATACCGAGGAAACGTCGACTTCAAGTCGGACGCGTACCCGGGGCTATCTGAGAAACGGTTCGGCGCGCGCGCGCTGATGTCACCACCACGCCTGCTTGGCATTGGTGTGGACGAGGGCTGTCCGCTCGGAGGTCCCGGCGCCACCAACACACCACTGGCAATCAGCGTGAGAATAGCGACGGGTCGAGATCGGCCATGTCCCCGCCGCCGGAAGGCGAAGTTCTTTGCCCCGCTAATGATGACCGCAGAGTGCTGCGCTCTCAAACTGCAGCGGCGAGCCGGACGCCACACGCCTTCGCGCGAACGGAAACCAAAAAGTGCAGGCAACGCTGTGCCCATTGCGACCTGCGACCATACGGTAACCCGGCATCCCCGGGTGAGGGTCGAGAGGCAGAACATGTCGTCAACGGGATGACCACCCGCACCGACCTGATCTGCGAGAGCGCCCAAAAAAGCTCTCAGGTAGCACCGCAGGGACAATGTGGTGGGCGCGATGCCAAAGGGAAACGAGTACCTAGCTCATCAACATGATGGGCTCCACTTCGTCAGTGGCCTGCCGGAAGCAATACCGGAGGGAGGGAAAGGGCGAAGCTATGCGCAGAATGGAAATCTAAGGCGCGTGCTTCTAGCCGACGGGTTTTTTTGGCTTTGCGAGCTCCCGGCAGGCGACATGCCAAAGAACCGCGTCCGATACCAAGGTGCAGTTCAATGGGGGCAGGACCATGCCCAACAACCCCTAGCTAACGGCCTCGGTACTTGAACCCCGACTGCAGCGAAGGTTGCTCCGTAAATTACAGCTCCAGCAGTAGTTCTTGCGCGCTTCGCGGTGGGGGAAATTTGATGCACATGATGTCGACGCCAGAGAAAATGGGAGGGACGCAATACGACGAGCCGCCGGAAGAGCCGGTTGGCCCGCAATGTCGTGTGATCAGACTTTCAATTGCGTCTCGGAGACACGGCGGCGAATCTGCAGGCGATCGACGATGCTCAAGATCGAACCATCTGCGTCCGCATTGATTGTGCTGGCGGGCGGGCAGACGACGCGCTGCGGATCGCAGAAGCCTTGCTGCGGCATAAATGGCGCGTCGTGGCCGACATTGTTGGTCGCTGCTCGAGCAGTGCAATCTTCTTCGCGCTGGCTGCAGATCTTCGAACTATAGAACCTGATGGGTGTGTGATGATCCATCGCGCCGCGCGTTGTTGCACTTATGAGCAATTTAAGGCGATGCAGTCGCTGGCCACATCATTGAAAGCCGGGGCTGCCCACGCATGATCGTGAGCGACAACGGCACCGAGTTCACTTCAAATGCTATCCTGGCCTGGCAGGAAGAACTCGGGATCGAGTGGCACTACATTGCGCCCGGCAAGCCGATGCAGAACGGCTTTGTCGAAAGCTTCAACGGCCGCCTGCGCGACGAGTGCCTGAACGAGCACCTGTTTGCAAATCTCAACGAGGCTCGCCGGATCATCGAGGAATGGAGGATCGACTACAACACCAACCGACCGCACACGAGCCTCAACGGGCTCACACCGACCGAGTTTGCAACCCGCCCCACTCAGGGGCAGAACCAGAACAGACTCTACTTATAAACGAGGGCAAACAGGGGAGCAGGTCATACCAGCTCGCTGAAGCGGGTTCGGGCATCGCCAAAGCGCGGTATCTCGGGCGATTAGGTGAGGAGGCGATCGGTGCAACGGACGCCCGTGTGGGAATCAGGGTTGGCGGACAGACGCTTTTCCCAGACATTCTCGGCACTAACGGTATCCAGGAGGCAAAGAATGTCGCTACAATCGGCGCAAGGGACGCAGCACAGATTTCCTCTTATGCGAACTATTCTGCTGCAAATGGCTTTAACCCAGTGCAGGTATTCACTCGTGAAAGCACCGACGTGTCCCTCATCCAGGGATTGATTAACAGTGGTGCGGTTGAACAAAAATTACTCCCCGGCATCAATAACCTTGGAGTAAACATACTCAGTCAAGGTGACGCGGTAGCAATCGGAGGAGTAGTTGGGGCGGTCGATTCGGCTATTCGCAGTCTCAAATGAGCGCGCCAATGTGATGTCCAAAGATAAGGCCTATCGCGAATGATGCCAGAAAGAACCTCGACTGAAATTGTAACGTTATGTAAGCAGGAACTTGCTCCTTCCGGCTTTATTGGTCGAAAGGGTACGACTATTTGGCGACGCACAAATCTCAAATTCGATGTTCTCAAGTTCGATGTGATTCCGCGTGCGCGCAGCGAAAAGTGGCGGGTGCCGCTGGGGTCGTTCGGTCTCGAGCCGAGCTGCCTCTTCCCGTTCCTGCCACGCGCTGGACATGCGCTAACAGACGGATTCCAACCTGAAAAGGGTTTCGGCCAAGTCCGTCTATCGATCCGGGACGAAAGATCGCAACGAGCAGATAAAGCTCCTAGGATTTGGTGTGCGGGCGACGATGGGGTCGTGCAGGACGTCCTTGATACCATCAATAATAACGCTATTCCGTTCTTCCAGCGATTCGAAGACTCAGGAGAGTTGCTGCGAACCTTCCTGGAAGATGAAGATGCCATCGGTCTTGAGGGCGTCTGGGATTTTGGCAAGAAGGGGTCTCCAAAACGCCTTCTGTATACGGGATTTGCCGCGATCGAGTGCGGCAGGTGGGATTTGGCAGTTTCCAGTCTGCTATCCTGCAAGGAAAAGGTTATAGGAATTCCGGAACCTGTAGGCCGATCGGTTCGGGCGGAGTACGTGCCGTACATTCAAGAGGGGATAGCCTGCGCCGAAAACAAGTGCGCATGGAAACACGGTGAAGGCCCGACGGGTTGAGTCCCTCGAAACCCAACTCTTCCGGATCACCGTTCCGCAAAATCCAAATCATCGTCTGACTGATCGTCCCCAATCTGCTGAATAGTCGCCAAGCTCCACGTGCCAATGAAACCAGGCCATGCTGGTCATATACTCGGTCGATCCCGCTCCAGAGCTGATGGCTTGGTTTGGCTGGAAGACGATCGGCGAAGCGCAGCGCTACATCGAAGAGGCTAACCGCATAAAGCTCGCCGAAAGTGCCGCTGCAAAGATCATTTCCGGAACAAGTGTTGGCTCACCTTCGAAACCGGTGAGCCAAATTGACGATCAACCCATTGAAAGTACTGGAGGGGCAAAATGAAGTGGCGATCCCAGCAGGACTCGAACCTGCAACCCGCGGAGTAGAAATCCGCTACTCTATCCAGTTGAGCTATGGGACCGTCGCTGGGCCGGCCTCGGCTACCGCCTGCCGGTCTTCTATCACGCCACATATGAAAAATCTGACGTTTCGCCAAGCCTGAACCGAACCGTTTTGCTCAAAGCCGCGACAAAGCGGAACGGTAGCGTGTCAGGGTGCCGGGTTGAGCGGCAGCGTACTGGACGATGGATCACATCGCCGGGGGCGCTGGTCAGCTTCCGGGACACGGCCGCCGGTCGACTGGTCGGGTGTTGCTGCGCCATCAGGACGGCGTGCGCGGCGGTATCTTGATCGGTCTCCTCTGGGCTTGGCTTGCCATGGCGCATGCGACGTTTTGCTATCCTGGTTCCATCGCCTTGAGTCCGTCACCTTTCCGCGCATTTCATTGCCTGACGCGGCGTTCGTCCGCGCTTCCTGGAGTTTTCCGTCATGATCGGTCTGGTTCGCGCCGTCACAATCTGCGCAACGCTTTGCCTTGGGCTGGTTTCAGCGCAGGCTGCTGACAAGGCGTTCAAGCGCGACGACCTCGCCGATTCCGCGATCAAGCTGGAGGCCCAGATCAAGAGCGAGGCGGGCCCCGTCGCAAAGACCAACGCGACACTGCGTACGGATGCCGACGCCGCATTCCGGCGCAGTGATTTCCGGACCGGCTTGTCGGTGCTCGGCCAGATCGCAGCCACCACGCCTGAAGATACCGGCAACTGGCTGCGGCTCGCCAAGGTCATTTTCCAGATCTCGCCGAAAAGCTCGAGCGAGCAGACGTTCCTCCTGGAGCGTGCCTCGACCGCCGCCTACATCGCCTATCAGCGCGCCGGCAACGCGAGCGAGGAGGCCGACGCGCTCGCGGTGCTCGGCAAGTCGCTGGCGGAGCGCAAGCTGTGGCGGCCGGCGCTGGATGCGCTGCGGCTGTCGCTTGACATGCGCGAGGTCGCCGACGTCCGCGGCCAATATGAGAAGATGCGCGACGAGCACGGCTTCCGCCTGCTCGACTATACCGTGGACTCGGACTCGGCCAGCCCGCGCGCCTGCTTCCAGTTCTCGGAAGAACTCGCAAAGCGGACGGATTTCGCGCCGTATCTCGCCCTGGCGGGCCAGGACAAGCCGGCGCTGTCAGCCGAGGGCAAGCAGCTCTGCGTCGACGGGCTGAAGCACGGCGAGCGCTACAACATCAATTTGCGCGCAGGACTGCCGTCCACGGTGAAGGAGGGGCTGCCGAAATCGGCCGAGTTCAACGTCTATGTGCGCGACCGCAAGCCTTTCGTGCGCTTCACCAGCCGCGCCTATGTGCTGCCGCGGACCGGCCAGCGCGGCATTCCCGTGGTCAGCGTCAACACGCCTGCGGTCAACATCAACGTGTTCCGGATCGGCGACCGCAATCTGATCAACACGGTGGTCGACAGCGACTTCCAGAAGACGCTGTCGAAATATCAGCTCAGCGATCTCGGCGGCGAGCGCGGCGTCAAGGTCTGGACCGGCGAGCTTGCGACTGCGATGACGCTCAACCAGGACGTCACCACCGCATTCCCCGTCGACCAGGCGCTCGGCGAGCTCCAGCCCGGCGTGTACGTGATGACGGCCGCCGCGAAGGGCCCGGGCTCGGACGACGATTATCAGCTCGCCACCCAATGGTTCATCGTCTCCGATCTCGGGGCCACAGCCTATTCCGGCAATGACGGCATCCACGTTTTCGTCAATTCGCTGGCTTCGACCGATCCGGTCGGCAAGGCCGAGGTTCGGCTGCTCGCCCGCAACAACGAGATCCTGGCCACCCGCAAGACCGACGACTCTGGCCACGTGCTGTTCGAGGCGGGGCTCGCGCGCGGCGAGGGCGGCTTGTCGCCTGCGATGCTCACGGTCACGGGCGAGAAGGCCGACTACGCCTTCCTCAGCCTCAGGACCTCCGCCTTCGATCTGTCCGACCGCGGTGTTTCGGGCCGCGCGGTGCCTGTGGGCGCCGATGCGTTCGTCTATGCCGAGCGCGGCGTCTACCGCTCCAGCGAGACCGTCTATCTCACCGCGCTGCTGCGCGACGGGCAGGGTAATGCCGTCACCGGCGGGCCGCTGACCCTCGTGATCGAGCGCCCCGACGGCGTCGAATTCCGCCGTGCCGTGCTGTCCGACCAGGGCGCCGGCGGCCGCACACTGTCCGTGCCGCTCAACTCGGCCGTGCCGACCGGGACCTGGCGGGTGCGCGCCTTCACCGACCCGAAGGGCTCGTCGGTTGGCGAGACCACCTTCATGGTCGAGGATTACGTCCCCGATCGGATCGAATTCGACTTGTCCGCCAAGGACAAGCTGATCAAAGCTAACGCTCCTGTAGAGCTTAAGGCCGACGGTCATTTCCTCTATGGCGCGCCGGCCTCGGGCCTCCAGCTTGAAGGCGACATGCTGGTCGCGCCCGCGAGCGAGCGTCCGGGTTTTGCCGGCTACCAGTTCGGCGTCGCCGACGAGGAGACCACCTCGAACGAGCGCACGCCGCTGGAGAACCTGCCCGAGTCCGACGCCAACGGCGTTGCCACCTTCCCGGTGATGCTGGACAAGCAGCCGGCCTCGACGCGTCCGCAGGAGGCGCAGATCTTCGTCCGCATGGTCGAGACGGGGGGGCGCGCCGTCGAGCGCAAGATCGTGCTGCCGGTCGCGCCCGCGACCGCCATGATCGGCATCAAGCCGCTGTTCGGCGACAAGAACGTCGCCGAGGGTGACAAGGCCGAATTTGACGTCGTGTTCGTCTCGCCCGAGGGCCAGACGCTTCGCCGTGACGGCCTGCGCTACGAGCTCCTGAAGATGGAGTCGCGCTACCAGTGGTACCGCCAGAACAATTACTGGGAATACGAGCCGGTCAAGTCGACCTCGCGCGTCTCTGATGGCGAGGTCACGATTGCCGCCGACAAGCCGTCGCGCGTTTCTCTCAATCCTCAGCCCGGCCGCTACCGGCTTGACGTGAAGTCGAACGACGCCGACGGCCCGGTGACCTCGGTGCAGTTCGACGTCGGCTGGTATTCCGACGGCAGCGCCGATACGCCGGACCTGCTGGAGACCTCGATCGACAAGCCGCAATATGCCTCGGGCGACACCATGACCGTGTCGGTCAACGTCCGCAGCGCCGGCAAGCTCACCGTCAACGTGCTCGGCGACCGTTTGCTGACGACGCAGACCATCGACGTCAAGGAAGGCACCGCGCAGGTCAAGCTTCCGGTCGGCAAGGACTGGGGCACCGGCGCCTATGTGGTGGCGACGCTGCGCCGACCGCTCGATGCGGCTGCGCAACGCATGCCGGGCCGGGCGATCGGGCTGAAATGGTTCGGCATCGACAAGCAGACCCGCACGTTGCAGGTGAAGCTGACGCCGCCGGCGCTGATCCGGCCGAACGCGATGCTGAAGATCCCGGTCAAGCTCGACGGGCTCAATCCGGGCGAGGACGCCAAGATCGTCATCGCCGCGGTCGACGTCGGCATCCTCAATCTCACCGGCTACAAGCCGCCTGCGCCGGACGACTATTATCTCGGGCAGCGCCGCCTGAGCGCGGAGATCCGCGACCTCTACGGGCAGCTCATTGACGGCATGTCCGGCACGCGCGGACAGATCAAGTCCGGCGGCGATGCCGGCGCTGGCGAATTGCAGGGCTCGCCGCCCGCGCAAAAGCCGCTCGCGCTCTATTCGGGCATCGTGACCGTCGCCGCCGACGGCACCGCGGAGGTAGCCTTCGACATTCCGGAGTTCGCCGGAACCGCGCGCGTGATGGCGGTGGCGTGGACCGCGACCAAGGTTGGCCGCGCCAACACCGATGTCGTGATCCGCGATCCCGTGGTGCTGACCACGACCCTGCCGCGCTTCCTGCTCAACGGCGACCACGGCACGGTCAATCTCGAGATCGACAATGTCGAGGGGCAAGCCGGCGACTACGTCATCAACGTGAAGGCGGGCGGCCCGGTGAAGATGACCGGCAATCCCGCGACCACGGTCAAGCTCGCCGCCAAGCAGCGCAATTCGTTTGCGCTCGCCATCGATGCGACCGCGGCGGGGCAGGCGACGCTCGACGTCGACATCAAGGGACCGAATGGCCTGGCACTGGCGCGGCACTATGCGCTCGACGTCAAGGCGGCGACGCAGGTTCTGGCGCGGCGCTCGATCCGGACCCTGGCCAAGGGCGAGAGCCTGACGCTGACGTCGGACATGTTCGGCGACCTCGTCCCGGGCACCGGCAGCGTCTCGGTCTCGGCGAGCCTGTCGACCGCGCTCGATGCGGCGACGATCCTGAAAGCGCTCGACCGCTATCCGTATGGCTGCTCGGAGCAGATCACCAGCCGCGCCATGCCGCTGCTCTATGTCAACGACCTCGCGGCCGGCGCGCATCTGGCCATGGACACCGAAGTCGACCAGCGCATCCGCGATGCGATCGAGCGGCTGCTGGCGCGCCAGGGCTCGAACGGTTCGTTCGGCCTGTGGTCGGCCGGCGGCGACGATGCCTGGCTGGATGCGTATGTCACGGACTTCCTGACCCGCGCCCGTGAAAAGGGCTTTGTGGTGCCGGACGTGCTGTTCAAGAACGCGCTGGATCGTATCCGCAACTCGGTGGTCAACGGCAACGAGCCGGAGAAGGATGGCGGCCGCGACCTCGCCTATGGCCTCTACGTGCTCGCGCGCAATGGCGCGGCGCCGATCGGCGATCTCCGCTATCTCGCCGACACCAAGCTCTCCAACCTCGCGACGCCGATCGCGAAGTCGCAGCTTGCGGCGGCGCTGGCGCTGGTCGGCGACCGCAACCGTGCGGAGCGGGTCTATGGCGCGGCACTCGACTCGCTCGCGCCCAAGCCGGTGCTCGAATTCGGCCGCACCGACTACGGCTCGCAGCTTCGCGATGCGGCGGCACTGGTCTCGCTGGCCAGCGAAGGCAACGCGCCGAAGGCGACGCTGACGCAGGCGGTGTCGCGGGTCGAGACCGCGCGCGGGCTGACGCCCTACACCTCCACGCAGGAGAATGCGTGGCTGGTGCTGGCGGCGCGCGCGCTGGCCAAGGAAAACCTCTCGATCGAGGTCGACGGCCAGCCGGTCAAGACCGCGCTCTACCGCAGCTACAAGGCAGCGACCCTGGACGGCAAGCCGCTGAAGATCACCAACACCGGCGACGCGCCGGTGCAGGCGGTGGTCTCGGTGTCGGGCTCGCCCGTGACGCCGGAGCCGGCGGCGTCGAACGGCTTCAAGATCGAGCGCAGCTACTTCACGCTCGGAGGCAAGCCCGCCGACATCAGCAAGGTCAAGCAGAACGACCGCTTCGCCGTGGTGCTGAAGATCACCGAGGCCAAGCCGGAGTACGGCCACATCATGGTGTCCGACTATCTGCCGGCGGGCCTCGAGATCGACAATCCGAAGCTGGTGTCGTCGGGTGACAGCGGCACGCTGGACTGGATCGAGGACGGCGAGGAGCCTGAGGATACCGAGTTCCGCGACGATCGCTTCACCGCGGCGGTGGACCGTGCCTCGGATTCCAAGGCGGTCTTCACCGTCGCCTATGTCGTGCGCGTTGTCTCGCCCGGCAAATACGTGCTGCCGCAGGCCTATGTCGAGGACATGTACAACCCCTCGCGTTACGGCCGCACCGGAACGGGCACTGTCGAGGTGCGGGCTGCGAAGTGAGTGATGGCACGATGAGTGAGGTAGACAAGGGCGGCTGCGGAGCAGGGCGCGGTGTTATGCGTGCCCTCTCGGCCGCCGCGCTGACGTTCGTCCTCACCATCGGCGCCTTCGTCGGCTGGGTCTACTCCCTCGGCCCGCTGCCGCTCGACGAAGCGCGCCAGGTGTCCACCACAATCGTCGACCGCAACGGCAAGCTGCTGCGCGCCTACGCCATGGCCGACGGCCGCTGGCGGCTGCCGGTCGAGGCCAAGACCAACGTCGATCCGACCTATTTGAAACTGCTGCTTGCCTATGAGGACCAGCGCTTTTACGCGCATAACGGTCTCGACCCGCTGGCGCTGGGGCGCGCCGCGTTGCAGCTCGCGACACGCGGTCACATCGTGTCGGGCGGCTCGACCATCACCATGCAGCTTGCGCGCCTAATGGAGCCGCGGCGGCAGCGTTCGCTCTATGCGAAGCTGCGGCAGATGGTCCGTGCGATCGAGATCGAGCGAACGCTGAACAAGGACGAAATTCTCGATCTCTACCTCGCGCTGGCGCCCTACGGGGGCAATCTCGAGGGCATTCGCGCCGCCTCGATCGCCTATCTCGGCAAGGAGCCGAAGCGACTGTCGCTGGCCGAGGCCGCGCTGCTGGTGGCGTTGCCGCAATCGCCGGAGACACGCCGGCTCGATCGCCATCCCGAGGCCGCGCATAAAGCCCGTGACCGCGTGCTCGATCGCATGGTCGAGGAACACCAGATCAGCCTCGATGATGCGAACCAGGCCAGGCTCGTACCGGTGCCGAAGCTGCGCAAACCGATGCCGATCCTGGCGCCGCATGCCTCCGATGCGGCGCTTGCGACGGTCAAGGACGCGCCAATCATCAAGCTGACGCTGGACGCGAACTTGCAGAAGGTGCTGGAGCCGCTCGCGCACGACCGCGCCCTTGCGTTGGGTACGAACATCTCGGTCGGCATCATCGTCGTCGACAACGAGAGCGGCGATGTGCTCGCGCATGTCGGCTCGGCCGACTATTTCGACGAGAGCCGGGCAGGGCAGGTCGACATGACCCGCGCGATCCGCTCGCCGGGCTCGACGCTGAAACCGTTCATCTATGGGCTCGCCTTCGAGGACGGCTTTGTTCATCCCGACAGTTTGATCGACGACCGGCCGGTCCGCTTCGGCTCCTACGCGCCGGAAAATTTCGACATGACGTTCCAGGGCACCGTGCCGGTGAAGAGGGCGCTGCAGATGTCGTTGAACGTTCCGGCGATCGTGCTGCTCGACCGCGTCGGCGCGAGCCGGCTGGCGTCGCGGCTCCGACAGGCCGGCGGCAACTTGGTGCTGCCCAAGGACGAGGCGCCGGGGCTTGCCATGGGCCTTGGCGGCGTCGGCGTGACACTCCAGGATCTCGCCCAACTCTATGCGGGCTTCGCCCGGCTCGGCACCACCAGGCCACTGCGCGAAATCATGACCGGCAGGGACGACCGCGAGCCGCTGCGGCTACTCGACCAGGTCGCGGCCTGGCAGGTAGGCAACGTCCTTCTCGGCACCCCGCCGCCGGAGAATGCCGCCCACAACCGCATCGCCTTCAAGACCGGTACGTCCTATGGCTACCGCGACGCCTGGTCGGTCGGGTTCGACGGGCGCATGACCATCGGCGTCTGGGTCGGCCGTCCCGACGGCGCGCCGGTTCCCGGCCTGATCGGACGCGTCGCTGCAGCGCCGATCCTGTTCGACGCCTTCGCCCGGACCGGCAAGACGCTGACCCCGCTGCCGAAGCCGCCCAGGGGAACGCTGGTTGCCAGCAACGCCAAGCTGCCGCTGCCGCTGAAACGGTTCCGTCCGGTCGGGGACCTGGTGCGGACCGGCAGCGAGCAGGCGCTGCACATCCAGTTCCCGCTGAACGGCTCGCGGATCGACGTCGATCGCTCCCGCGGCGAGGGGAGCGCAGCCATGCCCGTGAAGGTCGCGGGCGGCGTCCTGCCCATGACCGTCATGGTTAACGGAACGATGCTCGGCGAGATCGACGGACGCCGCCAGCGGCTGGTCGATCCACCCGGTCCCGGCTTTGCGCGGCTGACCGTGATTGATGCCACTGGCGCCGCGGACACAGTTGTCATTCGAATTCAATGACCTTGCCTTAAGCGGTTGTGGCGATGGCGGTTTCAGCGTAAGCGGAACCAATGGCCGAGACCTATCCCAGCCCTCGTTTTGGAGCGCCCCGCGAGCCGAAATCGCCCGTCAATCCGGGCAGCCGGCTCGTGTCGATGCTCGACATCGTCACGGCCAGCCATGCCCGCGCCGTCGGTTTCATGCTGCTGTGCGCGCTGCTGCTGTTCCTGCCCGGCTTCTTCACGATTCCACCTGTCGATCGCGACGAGGCGCGCTTTGCCCAGGCGACCAAGCAGATGGTCGAGAGCGGCGACTATGTCGACATCCGCTTCCAGGAGGACGTCCGCTACAAGAAGCCGGTCGGCATCTACTGGTTGCAATCGGCTGCGGTTGAAGCCGCCTCGGCGCTCAAGCTGCCGAAGGCCGAGTTGCGCATCTGGGTCTATCGGCTGCCGTCGTTGATCGGTGCGATCGGCGCCGTGCTGATGACCTATTGGGCGGCGCTCGGCTTCGTCACGCGGCGCGCCGCGGTGCTGGCCGCGCTCCTGATGTGCGCCTCCGTGCTGCTCGGCGTCGAGGCGCGGCTTGCGAAGACCGACGCGATGCTGCTGTTGTGCGTGACTGCCGCGATGGGAGCGATGGCGCGGGCCTATCTGTCGTGGCAGCGCGCCGAGGACGAGACCCATCCGCCGTGGAGCTGGCCCGCGATTTTCTGGACCGCGCTCGCCGTCGGCATCCTGATCAAGGGCCCGCTGATCCTGATGTTCGCAGGGCTCACCATCGTCGCGCTCGCGATCCAGGACCGCGATGCCTCCTGGCTGTGGAAGCTGCGCCCGCTCTGGGGCCTGATGTGGATGCTGGTGCTGGTGCTGCCCTGGTTCGTCGCGATCTTCTGGCGCGCGGGCGATGCCTTCTTCGCCGATTCCGTCGGCGGCGACATGCTGAGCAAGTTAGGGGCCCAGGAATCCCACGGCGCGCCGCCCGGCCTTTACCTCGTGCTGTTCTGGGTCACGTTCTGGCCCGGCGCGCCGCTCGCGGCGATGGCGGCGCCGGCGGTCTGGCGTGCACGGCGCGAGCCGGGCGCGCAGTTCTTGCTGGCCTGGCTGGTTCCGTCCTGGATCGTGTTCGAGGCGGTGCTGACCAAGCTGCCGCATTACGTGCTGCCGCTGTACCCGGCGATCGCGATCCTCACCGTCGGCGCGATGGAGCGGAGCGTGCTGTCGCGATCCTGGTTGATGCGCGGCTCGGCCTGGTGGTTTGCGATCCCGGCGCTCGGCTCGATCATCGCCGTGGTCGGCGCGGTCGTGCTGACGCGGCAGCCGGCCTTCGTCGCCTGGCCGTTCATCGCGGCCTCGCTGATCTTCGGTCTGTTCGCCTGGTGGCTCTACGACAACAACCGCGCGGAACGCTCGGTCCTCAACGCGCTGGTCGCAGCCCTGATGCTGGCGGTCGTGGTCTACGGCATCGTACTGCCGTCGCTGACGCCGCTGTTTCCGAGCATCGAGGTCGCGCGCGCCCTTCGCAACGTCACCTGTGTCGGGCCGAAGGCCGCCGCCGCCGGCTATCACGAGCCGAGCCTCGTGTTCCTCACGGGCACGCAGACGCTGCTCACCGACGGCTCGGGCGCGGCGGATTTCCTGCGGCAGGGAAGTTGCCGTTTTGCGCTGATCGAGCAGCGTTCGGAACGCAGCTTCGCGCAGCGCGCCGAGGCGATCGGGCTGCGCTACAAGGTCGGCACGCGCATCGACGGCTATAATTTCTCGCAGGGACGCGCGATCTCGATCTCGATCTTCCGCTCGGAAGGCACCGAGTAGGATGCCCGGTACGACCGACATCGCGCAGCGCCCGGGCTATCCCGCGCAACTGCTCGCCGTGGCGGGGCGTGCGCTGGCGCAGCTTGTCCGCTCGCCCTCGCATTCGCGCCGCGCCGAAGCCGCGCGAAAGCTGGCGCGGCATTCATTGTGGCTCAGCGCGGCAGGCGCGGCCCTGATCGTCGCGCTGATGCTCGCGTTCGACCAGACCGAGATCCAGCTGATGCCGGCGCGCGGGACGCCCTCTCTGTGGCCGATCCGCATCCTCACCGATTTCGGCAAGGATGAGAATGTGCTCATCGTGCTCGGGATTGCGCTTGTGACCGTTGCGCTCGTTGCGGCCGGGCTGCACGGCACCCGCCGCACGCTGCTGCTCGGCCTCGGCACGCGGCTCCAGTTCATGTTTCTGTCTGTTGCCCTGTCCGTGTTCGTCGCCGAGATACTGAAATATCTCATCGGCCGCGGACGTCCGTTCGTCGGAGGCAAGCCCAATCCGTTCAACTTCATCCCGTTCGAGGGAACGGGGGCTTATGCCAGCCTGCCGTCGGGCCACGCCGTGACGGCGTTCGCCTTGGCGTTTGCAGTCTCGGCACTGTGGCCGCGCCTGCGCGTGTTCATGTTCACTTACGCAATCGTGATCCTGCTGACGCGGCTGGTGCTGCTCGCGCATCATCCCAGCGACGTCGTGGCCGGCGCCCTGGTCGGCATGGTCGGCGCCATGGCGGTGCGCTACTGGTTCGCGGCCCGGAGGCTCGGCTTTGCGATCCGTGCCGACGGCACCATTGTGCCTCTTGCAGGGGCGGTCTCGGGCGGCCTCAAAAGGGTTGCCCACGGGCCATCCGCCCCATAAAAGCGGCTGCCTGCCGGGGCGCCCGGTTCCCCAGGGGCAGGCCAATTCCAACCACGAGCTTTCGATTTGTCGTCGTCCCAGCCTTCGGTTTCCCAGCCTGCGGTTTCCATCGTCGTTCCCGTGCGCAACGAAGCCGACAACATCGCTCCCCTGATCGCGGAGATCGGCGCGGCGCTCGACGGCCGCTGGGCCTATGAAATCATCTACGTCAATGACGGTTCGACCGACGCGACCGGCGAACGGCTCAGCGCGATCATGAAGCAGCGGGACAATCTGCGCCAGCTTCGCCATGCCAGGTCAGGCGGTCAGTCGGCGGCGGTGCGCAGCGGCGTGCGTGCGGCGCGCGGGGCGATCGTGGCGACGCTCGACGGCGACGGACAGAACAATCCGGCCTTCCTGCCCGACCTGATTGCGGCGGTGGAGAAGGGCGCCCATGTCGGTCTCGCCGCGGGCCAGCGGGTCGGGCGCAAGGACACCGGCTTCAAGAAATTCCAGTCGCGCGTGGCGAACAAGGTCCGCAATGCGATCCTGAACGATGGCACACGCGACACGGGTTGCGGACTGAAGGCGTTCCGTCGCGACGTCTTTCTGGCGCTGCCCTATTTCGACGGCCTGCATCGCTTCCTGCCGGCGCTGGTCCGCCGGGAAGGCCACGAGATCGCCTATGTCGACGTGATCGACCGGCCGCGCCACTCCGGCGTGTCGAATTACGGTTTCTTCGACCGATTGTGGATCGGCATCATGGATCTCGCCGGCGTGTGGTGGCTGATCCGCCGCAAGAAGCCGACACCGGATGTGACTGAGGTGACGGCATGATCATCCAATACGGTCAGGCGCTGAGCAATTATTTCTACGACGTCTTCGTCGCCAAGTTCGATTTCTGGTTGGCATTCGGCCTCGTCGCGCAGCTGTTCTTCACCGCGCGCTTCCTGGTGCAGTGGATCGCGAGCGAGCGGGCCGGCAACAGCGTGGTGCCGGTGGCGTTCTGGTTCTGCTCGATGGGCGGCGGGCTGATGACGCTGGTCTACGGCGTCGTGAAGCGCGAGCCAGTGATCATCCTCGGACAGTCGCTCGCGACCATCATCTACGTCCGCAACATCATGCTGATCTGGAAGAACCGCGGCCGCACGTCGAAAACGCTGGAGCGCTGACCAGGAACCTTAGCGCGGCAGCGCCGACGCCGCGCCCGATGCGGGCAGGGCGGCGGTCTCCGTCTCAGTCCTGCGATACGGCTCGCCCGCGGCATCCAGCACGGGATAGGCGACCGAGCAGATGTGCGAATGGATCCGGCGCAGGTCGCGCAGCACGTCGAGGTGCAGCGACGTGGTCTCGATGGTTTCGGGGCGGCCCTCGCGCAGGCGGTCGAGATGGTGCTCGACGGCGGCGAGCTCGGCGTTCTTCAGCGTGGTCTTCTCCACCAGCAGCTTGCCTGCCTCGTTGGCATCGCCCGACATGAAGACGCCGAAGGCGATCCGCAACGATTCCATCGTTCGCTTGTGGAAGGCGGCGAGTTCGTCGGCGCCCTCGGCCGAGAACTGGAAACGGCGCTTGATCTTCTTGGTCGCAAGCTCGCTCAGACTCTTGTCGATGATGTCGCCGATATGCTCGAGATTGATGGCGAAGGAGATGATCTCCATCGCGCGCCGTCCCTCGCTCTCGTCGAGGCTGCCGCGCATAAGTTTCGTCACGTAGAGCTTGATGGCTTCATCCAGGCCGTCGACCACATTGTCCATCTTCGTGACCTGGTCGACCAAGGTGCGGTCGCCCGTCATCATCGCGGCCATGACCTTGCGCAGCATCACCTCGACGAAGTCGCCCATCCGCAGCGTCTCGCGGGCGGCATCGGCGAGCGCCAGTGACGGCGTCTCCAGTGCGCTCTCGTCGAGATAGCGCGGCCGGGCCGGATCGTCTTCCTGGACCCGATCGGGCAGCAGCCGGGTCAGGAGCCGGGACATGGTGTCGAGCAGCCCGATGAAGATGACGGCGGTGCCGACGTTGAAGGCGATGTGGAAGGCTGCCGTCATCCTGGCGAGATCCGGCTGCCATGCGTGCATGTGCGCTGCGATCCCGTTCAGGAACGGCAGAACCAGCGCAATCCCGACCACGCGGTTGACGAGATTGCCGAGCGGCAGGCGATAGCTGGCGGGATCGTCGCGCCTGGCGCCCTCGAACACGGGATTGATGGCGCTGCCGAGATTGGCGCCGAGCACGAGGGCCAGCGCTGCATAGGGCGTGATGAACTGCGAATAGGCCAGCGACATGATCAAGAGCACGCTGGCGACACTCGAATGGACGGCCCAGGTGATGAGTGCGGCGATCACGATGCACAGAATGGGATCGCCGGTGATGGCCGACATGATGACGCGGACGCCGGGCGCGTTCTCGGCCGGAGCCAGCGTGTCGAGCAGGATGTGCAGCGACAGCAGCATCAGGCCGAGGCCGATGAGGACGCGGCCAATGTCCTTGATGCGCGAGCGCGGACCGGAGCGGAAGGCGACCAGCCCGAGCACGAACAGGACAGGCGCGATGGCTGCGATGTTGAACGACAGCACCTGCACGATCAGCGTCGTGCCGACATTGGCCCCCAGCATGATGGCGAGTGCGGCGGCGAGGCTGACGAGTCCTTCTGCTGCGAACGAACTGGTGATCAGCGCGGTCGCGGTGCTGCTCTGGAGCAGCGCGGTCAGCCCGAGGCCGGCGGCGAACGCGTTGAAGCGGTTGCCGAGCGCCCTGCCGAGCAGCCGCCGCAAATCCGGGCCGAAGGCGCGCAGAATTCCGCTGTGGACCATGTGCAGGCCCCACAGCAACAGCGCCACGCCGCCCATCAGATCGAGCAGAACCAACGTTCCCATGCTCCGTGTCCGGATTGGAGTCGATTGGTGAGGCTAGCGCCAAATTTCAGCGGATCAACCCTTTGTTGGCGCGTGGGCGTCAACGCCCTTGGGCGGCTGCGCGTTCCCCGGGACGCGGTGCCGCGTCCTCAGGCGGAATGCCTTGTGAGCAGGCTCACATTGCCGCTTTGAGGGCAGCGAAACCGCGGTCGAGATCGGCCTTGAGGTCGTCGGTGCTCTCGAGCCCGATGTGGAGACGCAGGGTAGGGCCGCCCGGCGCCCACTTGGTCGCGGTGCGATAGCCGTCGCAGTCGAAGGGAATCGCAAGACTCTCGAAGCCGCCCCAGGAGAAGCCCATGCCGAACAGCTTGAGCGTGTTCAGCATGGTGTCGACGGCCTCCCGTGGCGCCGGCTTCAGCACGATGCTGAACAGGCCCGAGGCGCCCGTGAAGTCGCGCTTCCAGATCGCGTGCCCCGGATCGGTTTCGAGTGCCGGATGCAGCACGCGCGCGACCTCGGGCCTGGCTGCGAGCCAGCGCGCCATGTCGAGCCCGGACCGATGATGCTGCGCGAGCCGTACCGACAGGGTGCGCAGGCCGCGCAGCGCCAGGAAGACGTCGTCCGGACCGGCGCAGACACCGAGCAGGCGGATGCCTTCGGCCACCATCGGCCACGCCTTGGCGTTGGCCGAGACGGTGCCGAACATGATGTCGGAATGGCCGCCGATATATTTGGTCGCGGCCTGCATGCTGATGTCGACGCCCTGCTCGAGCGAGCGGTGGTAGAGCGGCGTCGCCCAGGTGTTGTCGTCGATGACGAGCGCGCCGCGCGCATGCGCGATCTCGGCGATGGCGCGGATATCAGGCATCTCGAACGATTGCGAGCCCGGCGCCTCCACCAGCACCGCACGGGTGTTCGGCTTGAACAGCCTGTCGATGCCGGCGCCGATCATCGGATCGAAATAGGTGGTCTCGATTCCGAGGCGGGCGAGCATGGCGTTGCAGAAATTGCGCGAGGGCCGGTAGACGTTGTCGCAGACCAGGAGATGATCGCCGGTCTTCAGCACCGAGAGCAGGGTGGTGGAGATCGCCGACAGGCCCGACGGCACGATGCCGACGCCGGCGCATTGCGGCCCCTCCAGCGCCATCAGCGTCTCCTGGAAAGCCTTGGTGGTGGGGGAGCCGTGGCGGCCATAGGTGAACTCGCCGCGATGGGCATGGAGGTCCTCGGCGGTCGGATAGAGCACGGTCGAGCCGTGGAACACCGGCGGATTGACGAACCCCTTCTGCGCCTTGGTGTCGCGGCCGGAGGTGACCAGCCGGGTCTCGGCCTGCTGCTCGGTGGGGTGCGAGGAATCCATGCGTCTGCTTTCAAAACCGCGTTTCCGCTTGGCGCGAGGCGACCTTGCGGGCCGGCCGGAGGCCGTCCTCGTTAATAACAGATCACAGAAGAGTCCCGTCAACCCCTTGACCCGGCTCGCCAGTCGTTCTGTGATGCGCAGGTGCTATTCAGTCGCCGCATGTTGAGGGGCCTGCTGCGACCTTCGATCCATCGCCTGACCGGACCTTGCGCCATAGCCATAAGCGGCGGGCGCCTCTCGGCGGGGATTAAGGTGTGGCCTCCCTGGATCGGCGGGTGTTCGGCAAGGTTTCCAGCATGACTCTTGCAAGGCTGGTCTTGATACGGCTAGCCCTGGCAGAGACGATCCCAAAGATAACGTTCCTGACCTTGAGACGACTTTGAAAGGCCCAAAGCCCATGAAACGCGTAACCCTGGCTCTCACTCTTGCTCTCGCCGCCGGCCTCTCCGCCCAAGCCGCCGATGCCCAAACGCTCAAGACCATCAAGGACCGCGGCATGCTGGCCTGCGGTGTCAGCCAGGGCCTCCCTGGTTTCTCCTCGCCCGACGACAAGGGCAACTGGACCGGCCTCGACGTCGACGTCTGCCGCGCGATCGCGGGCGCGATCTTCAACGATCCGACCAAGGTCAAGTACGTGCCGCTGTCCGCCAAGGACCGCTTCACGGCGCTGCAATCCGGCGAAGTGGACGTGCTGTCGCGCAACACCACCTGGACCCTCTCGCGCGATACCTCGCTCGGCGCCAACTTCACCGGCGTGACCTATTATGACGGGCAGGGCTTCATGGTGAAGAAGTCGCTGAAGGTGAATTCGGCGCTCGAGCTCAACAGCGCCTCGGTCTGCGTCCAGACCGGAACCACCACAGAGCAGAACCTCGCCGACTACTTCAAGGCCAACAACATGAAGTACGAGGTGATCGCGTTCGGCACCAACGACGAAACCGTGAAGGCTTATGAGGCCGGGCGCTGCGACGTCTTCACCACCGACCAGTCGGGCCTGTACGCCAACCGCCTCAAGCTCGCCAACCCCGGCGATCACATGGTGCTGCCGGAAATCATCTCGAAGGAACCGCTCGGGCCGATGGTTCGCCACGGCGACGACCAGTGGTTCGACATCGTGAAATGGACGCTGTTCGCAATGATCACCACCGAAGAGCTCGGCGTGACCTCGAAGAACGTCGACGAGAAGGCGAAGCAGGAAAACCCGGAGCTGAAGCGCGTGCTCGGCACCGACGGCAATTTCGGCGAACAGCTCGGACTGACCAAGGACTGGGTGGTGCGCATCGTGAAAGCCGTCGGCAATTATGGCGAGGTGTTCGACCGTAACGTCGGCGCCGGCTCGCCGCTCGCCATCAATCGCGGCCTCAACAATCTCTGGAACAAGGGCGGTCTCCAGTACGCGCCGCCGATCCGCTGATCCCGCCTGATAGCGGCGATGAGCACCGAGGCCCGAAAACCGCCGACCCAGATCGCGCTGAAGATCAGGCGCGTGCTGGGCGGCAAGACAGGCTGGAACGGCATCGCCGTCCAGTTTGTCTTCGCTGCGGTCCTCGGCTGGATTGCCTATGAAATCGTCTCCAATGCCCGCGCCAACCTCGAGAACCAGCACATAGCCGCAGGGTTTGGCTTCCTCAGGAACAATGCCGGCTTCGACGTCAACCAGACCCTGATCTCCTATACCGGCTCGGACACGTTCCTGCGCGTGTTCGTGGTCGGGCTCCTCAACACGCTCGTGGTCTCGGTGGTGGGCATCTTCTTTGCCACCGTGATCGGATTCATCGTCGCGCTGTGCCGGCTGTCGCCCAACTGGCTGCTGTCGCGCATCGGCGAGCTCTATGTCGAGATCATTCGCAACCTGCCGCTGCTGTTCCAGATCCTGTTCTGGTACCTGGCGGTGCTCGCGGCCTTGCCCAATCCGCGGCAAAGCATTTCGCTGTTCGGGCTTGCCTTCGTCAGCAATCGCGGTCTCGTCATCCCGCGCCCGATCGGCGAGAGCGGCTTCGAGGCGTTTGTTGTGGTGCTGGCGCTCGGCATCGTGGCTTCGCTGGCGCTCCGCGTCCATGCACGCCGGGCGCTGTTCCAGCGGGGCCAGGTGATCCGCATCTGGCCCTACGTGCTGGGCCTTCTGTTCGGCCTTCCGCTCGTCACCATGCTGATTTTCGGTCTGCCCTTCAGCTTCGAGCTGCCGCAGCTCAAGGGCTTCAATTTTGCCGGCGGCTCGCGGATCATCCCGGAGTTCGTGGCACTGACGCTGGCCTTGTCGACCTACACGGCCTCCTTCATCGCCGAGATCGTGCGCGCGGGCATCCTCTCCGTCCACAGCGGCCAGATGGAGGCCGGATCCTCGCTGGGCCTGAGCCGCGGCACCACGCTCCGCCTGATCGTCGTGCCGCAGGCGATGCGCGTGATCGTTCCGCCGTTGACCAACCAGTATCTCAACCTGACCAAGAACTCCTCCCTGGCGGTCGCGATCGGCTATCCCGACCTCGTCTCCGTGTTCGCCGGCACGTCGCTGAGCCAGACCGGGCAGGCGATCGAGATCATCGCCATGACGATGGGCGTCTATCTCCTGATCTCGCTGCTCACCAGCGCCGTCATGAGCGTCTACGGTTGGCGCGTCAGCCGGAGCCTCGGCGCATGAGCGATATCACCTCGTCCAGTTTCGTCCGCCAGGACCTTCTCAATGAGCGTCCCGCGCCGGTGAAGACCACGGGCTTCATCGGCCTCGTGCGCACGCGCCTGTTCAACTCGCCGACCAATATCCTGCTCACGATCGTCGGCGCCCTGCTGCTGTGGTTCACCATCATTCCCAGCGTCAAGTTCCTGATGGTCGATGCGGTCTGGACCGGTCATGATCGCACGGCATGCCTGACCGAGACCGCCGGCTTTGCCGTCGGTGCCTGCTGGCCCTACATCCAGGCCAAGCTGCCGCAACTGATCTACGGTTTCTATCCCGAGGCCGAACGCTGGCGGGTCAACCTCACGCTCGTCCTGGCGGCGGTTCTGCTGTTGCCGTTGCTGATTCCGCGCCTGCCGTCGAAAGGACTGAACGCCGGCCTGTTTTTCTTCGCTTTTCCGGTGGTTGCATTCTTTCTGCTGTACGGCGGCGGCATCACCGGCTTCGGCCTGAGCTGGACGGCCGGCCTGCTGCAATTGTTCGACGACAGTATCATCGGCGCGGGGCGGGCCGTGCTCGCTCTCAGCAAGAGCTCGGCCATCGGGCCGCTGCTGTGGGTGGCCGGCAATCTGATCGTGCTGGTCGGTACCGCGATCTACTGGCTGATCTTTCCGCTGACCTGGCTCCGCGACCAGCTCCAGGGGACGGGACAGTCGGTCTGGGCCGATTTCGCCATCACGGCCGCGATCGTGTCCCTGATCGCCTTCGTTCTCGGCGGCGGCGTTCGCACCGGCGGGCGGGCGCTGACATCCAGCATCGCCACCTTCGTCGCCATTGCGATCGTGATCAAACTGATGGGTCTCGACCACGGCGGATTGCCGGTCGTCTCGACAAATCTGTGGGGCGGCCTGCTGGTGACGCTAGTGGTCTCCGTCACCGGCATCGTCACCTCGCTGCCGATCGGCATCGCGCTGGCGCTCGGCCGTCGCTCGACCATTCCGCTGATCCGGATCTTCTCGATCGCCTTCATCGAGTTCTGGCGCGGCGTGCCGCTGATCACCGTGCTGTTCTTCGCGACCTACATGCTGCCTCTGTTCCTGCCCGGCAATTTCACGATCGACGGATTGGTGCGCGCGCTGATCGGCATCGCGCTGTTCACCGGCGCGTATCAGGCCGAGAACGTCCGCGGCGGGCTGGCTGCGATCCCGCGCGGGCAGGGCGAGGCCGCGGCGGCCCTCGGGCTGTCCTGGTGGAAGACGACCTCGCTGATCGTGCTGCCGCAGGCGCTGCGTCACGTCATTCCGAACCTCGTCAACAGCTTCATCTCGCTGTTCAAGGACACCTCGCTGGTCTCGATCGTGGCTCTGTTCGACCTGCTGGGCTCGCTCCGGGCGTCGTTCTCGGACCCGAAATGGTCGACGCCGTCGACCGCGTTCACCGGTTTCGCCTTCGCAGGCATCATCTACTTCATCTTCTGCTTTGGAATGTCGCGCTACTCGCTTTTTGTCGAGCACCGCCTCAATGCTCACCGCCGCAACTGATCGAGCTCACCATGTCCGACCCCATCGTCAAGATTTCCGGCCTGAACAAATGGTACGGCGAGTTTCACGTGCTGCGCGACATCGACCTCGATGTCCACAAGGGCGAGCGCATCGTGATCTGCGGCCCCTCGGGCTCGGGCAAGTCGACCTTGATCCGCTGCATCAACGCGCTCGAGGAGTTTCAGGAAGGCGAGATCGTCGTTGACGGCATCGAGCTCGGGCCGAACCTCAAGCATGTCGATGCCGTGCGCCGCGAAGTCGGCATGGTGTTCCAGAGCTTCAACCTGTTCCCGCATCTGACCGTGCTGGACAATTGCACGCTGGCGCCGATCTGGGTACGCAACATCCCCAAGAAGGACGCCGAGGCGGCCGCAATGAAATTCCTGGAGCGGGTCAAGATTCCGCACCAGGCCAACAAGTTTCCGGGGCAGATGTCCGGCGGCCAGCAGCAGCGCGTCGCGATCGCGCGCGCCCTGACCATGAACCCGAAGGTGATGCTGTTCGACGAGCCGACGTCGGCCCTCGACCCCGAGATGGTCAAGGAGGTGCTGGACACCATGGTCGACCTCGCCGAGGAGGGCATGACGATGCTGGTCGTGACCCACGAGATGGGCTTTGCCCGCGAGGTCGCCAACCGCGTCGTGTTCATGGATGCCGGCCAGATCATCGAGGCCAACACCCCGCACGAATTCTTTGCCAGCCCGCAACACGCCCGCACAAAACTGTTCCTGAGCCAGATTTTGCGGTGAGCACCGGCTATTCGCTGGAATCGCCGGTCTAACTGACCGGTCAGCTTGGCACCATGCGAATCAGCCAGTCTCTCTTCGGGCCATACTCCGGAGAGAGACCTTGCAGGGTAGTGTCGGCGCGCGCGCATACCAGAACGCGCGCTTGGAAAAGAAGCTGAGGAAGCAGGCGGACGCCGTTATGGCCGTCGCGATTCAGGCGCTCGGGCAGGGCAGGTACGCGGAGGCCGAGACACTCTGCCGCCAGATTGTGCAGGAAGTTCCGGATCACTTCCACGCCACGCACCTGCTCGGCCTGCGCGCGTACGACGGCCGGCGGCTGGAGGAGGCGCGACAACTGCTGGAGCGCGCGATTGCGCTCGATCCGCGCTCGCCCGACGCCCATGGGAATCTCGGGATCGTCTATTTCGATCTTCAGAAATTTGAGGCCGCCCGCGCAAGCCAGGAGAAGGCCATCGCGCTCAAGCCGAATTGTCCGATCACCCTGACCAATCTCGGCAATACGCTGCTGCACATGGGCCTCGGCGAGCAGGCGATCGGACTGCACGACCGCGCCATTCATCTGAGGCCGGACTATGCCGATGCATTTTGTAATCGTGGCATGGCGGAGCTGACGATGGGTCAGTTCGAGCGCGCCGAGGCGAGTTTCGATCGCGCCCTGTTGTTTCAGCCGCGTCATGCCGAAGCGATCGCCGGCAAGGGAATGGTGTGCATCGAGCTCCGGCACTACGAAGAGGCGGCGGCCGCCCTCGCGGCAGCGCTCGCGATCAAGCCAGGTTCACCGAGGATTCTGGTGCAGCGCGGACGGCTCAATTTGATCCTGTCCCGGCACGAGCAGGCGGCAGCGGACTTCGATGCGGCGCTGGCGCAATCGCCGAGGCTTGACCTCGCGCTGCGCTGGAAGGCGCAAGTCAACATTCTCCTGGGAAACACGGCGCAGGCGATTGCGGCGGTCAAGACCATGCTCGAGGAAAATCCGCGATCCGACATCGGAATGACGCTTCTGGCTTCCTGCTACGTGAACCAGGGAGACATCGCGACGGCGCTCGCGCACGTCGACGCGGCGCTGGAAATCTCGCCGGACTATCCGGATGCCATCGGATACAAGATCTTCCTGCTGGATTATCTGCCGGAGGCCGATTTCGTGGTCCAGCAGGCGGTGCGAAGATCCTGGGGCGATGCGATCGGCGCCAAACTGAAGCAACGGGCGTTGTCGCCCCGCAAGCTCGATCCGGACAAACGGATCGTGATTGGATATGTCGCTTCCGAATTCAGGAACCACTCGGCCGCGTTCGCTCTGTTCCCGGTGCTGCGCCATCATGATCATGCCAGGTTCGAGATCGTCTGCTATTCCTGCTGGCCGTTGCAGGATGAGGTTACCGAGAGATTCAAGTCTCTCGCAGACGTCTGGGTCGATGCCGGGCAGCTTTCGGACGACGAACTGGCCGATCGTATTCAGTCCGACGGGATCGATATTCTGATCGACGTGTCCGGGCATACGACCGGCAACAGGCTTCCTGTTTTCGCCTGCAAGCCGGCCCCCATCCAGGTCACGGGTTTTGGACACGCCACAGGGACCGGCCTTCAGACCATGGACTACGTGCTCGCCGATCCAATCTTCATTCCGGAATCGGCGCGCCATCTGCTTGCCGAAAAGGTCCATGATCTGCCGTGCCTGATCACGATCGAGCCGATTATGGATATGCCCCCATCGGAGCTTCCCATGGTCCGCAACGGCCATGTGACCTTCGGCGTGTTCAACCGCATCTACAAGATTTCGGACGAGGCCATCCGCGTCTGGTCGAAAGTGATGCGAGAGGTGACCGGATCGAAGATCGTCATCAAGCACGGGCTGCTTGACGATGCATTGCTGCGCGACAGGCTGATCGCGCGGTTCGCGGCCGAGGGCATTGCCGAGGAGAACGTCATCTGCCTGGGCTCGACCTCGCGCCGCGAGCATCTGCTGGCGTTTGCGAATGTCGACATCTCACTCGATACTTTCCCGCAAAACGGCGGCATCAGCACCTGGGAATCCCTTTATGCTGGTGTTCCGGTCGTCGCCAAGCTCGGCAACGGTTCCTCGTCGCGCGCCAGCGGCTCCATCGTGGCCGCCGTCGGCCTCGACGACTGGGTCGCCGGGGATGACGAGGGCTATGCTGCAATCGCCTGCAAATACGCAGCGCAGCCTGACCATCTGGCGAAGTTACGCGCGGAGTTGCCGGCTCGGATCGCAGCTTCGCCCGCCGGCAACGTCGAACGCTACACGCGCGAGGTCGAAGCGGGTTATCGCAAGTTCTGGCGCGACTATTGTGCCGCGGCCCCGGAAGGCGGAGATGCTGTGTAGGCCGGTCGGCTGTTCCAGAGCCAGATCCTGCACTGAGCACCGGGAAATTCCGGGGGTGCCGCCGGTCCTGCCGACCGGCCGGGAAGGCTTGCGAATCAGTTAGACTCATCCCGGGTCACCCTTCGGAGAGCAACCTTGCAGAGCAGCGCCGGCGCGCGCGCGTTCCAGAACGCGCGATTGCAGAAGAAGTTGAAGAAGCAGGTGGATGCCGTCCTCTCCGCCGCGGCAAGCGCCTATGGCCAGGGTAAATATGCGGAGACCGAGGCGCTCTGCCGTGAGATCCTGAAAGCGCTTCCAGATCATGTCGACGCCATGCACCTGCTCGGCATGTGCGCGCATGACGGCCGGCGACTGGAGGAGGCGCAAGAGCTGCTCGAGCGCGTGATTGCACTCGATCCGCGCCTGCATGATGCCCACAACAACCTCGCTACCGTGCATTTCGACCTCGGCAATTACGAAGAGGCGCGGCGGTGCCAGGAGAGAGCCATCGCGCTGAAGCCGAATTTCGCGGTCGCGCTGACCAATCTTGGCAACACGCTGATGCATCTGGGGCTGTATGGGCAGGCCCTCGAGCTGCACGAACGCGCCATCAAGTTGAAGCCGGACTATGCCGATGCGTTCTGCAATCGGGGCATGATCGAGATCCTGCTTGGACAAGTCGAGCGCGCGAGGGAAAGTTTCGAGCGCGCCCTGCTGTTTCAGCCGCGCCATGCCGAGGCAATCGTCGGCAACAGCATGGTCAGCATGGAACTCCGGCACCACGACGATGCGGCAGCCAAGCTTGCCATGGCGCTCGCGATCAAGCCCGGCTCGCCGCGAATCCTGGCTCAGCGTGGGCGGCTTAGCTACGAATTGCAGCGCGTGGAGCAGGCACTTGCGGATTTCGAGGCGGCACTTGCGATCTCGCCCAAGCTCGAACTAGCCCTCCGGGGCAAGGCGCAGGCCTGCCTCGTCGTCGGAAAGACCGCGCAGGCGATCGCGGCCGCAACGACCTTGATCGAGCGAAATCCGCGCTCCGAAATTGGGTTGGCGTTGATGGGCTTCGCGTATTCGAACCAGGGAGAGATGGACACCGCAATCGAATATCTCGATCGCGCGCTGGCGATAAGGCCCGACTATGGCGATGCGATCAGGGGAAAAATCTTCCTGCAGGACTACCGCGAGGAAGCCGATTTCGTGGTCCAGCAGGCGGTGCGACGAGACTGGTGGGACCTGATCGGCTCCAAGCTGCCGCGGCGGACGCTGCCGAAGCGGCCGCTCGATCCGGAAAAGCGGATTGTTGTCGGCTATGTCGCTGCCGAATTCCGGCAGCACTCGGCGGGGCTCTCTCTGCTGCCGGTGTTGCGCCATCACGATCACACGAAATTTGAAATCATCTGCTATTACACTTGGCCGGGAGCGGACGAGTATACCGCCATGTTCAAGCCAATGGCGGACGTCTGGGTTGACGCCTGGGGGCTTTCGGACGACGAGCTCGCCGATCGCATTCAGGCCGACAATGTCGACATCCTCATCGACGTATCGGGCCACACGACCGGTAACAGGCTGCAGACTTTCGCGCGGAAGCCGGCTCCGATCCAGGCCACCGGCTTCGGGCACGCGACGGGCACGGGCATGCAGACCATGGACTATGTGCTCGCGGATCCCGTTTTCATTCCGCCATCGGTCCGGCATCTGTTTGCCGAAAAGATCCACGATCTGCCGTGTCTGATCACGATCGAGCCCGTCTCGGATCAGCAGCCTTCCGAGCTTCCGATGCTCCGCAACGGCTATGTCACTTTCGGCGTCTTCAACCGCATTTACAAGATTTCGGATCACGCGATCCGTGTGTGGTCGCGCCTGATGAGCGAACTGCCGGGATCGAAGATCATCATCAAGCATGGTTTGCTCGACGATCAATTGCTGCGCGACAGCCTGGTCGCGCGCTTCGTGGCGCAGGGCATTGCCGAGGAGAGCATCACGTGCCTCGGCACCACCTCCCGCAACGACCACCTGCTTGCCTTTGGCCAGGTTGACATATCCCTCGACACGTTCCCGCAGAATGGCGGCATCAGCACCTGGGAATCGCTCTACAAGGGCGTTCCCGTCGTGGCCAAGCTCGGCAACGGCGCGTCCTCGCGTGCCGGCGCCTCCATCGTCGCCGCCGTCGGTCTCGGCGACTGGGTCGCCGAGGATGACGACGGCTACATCGAGATCGCCCGCAAGTTTGCGACGCAGCCCGATCATCTGGCGAAGTTGCGCGCAGATTTGCCGGCCCGGATCGCGGCCTCGCCCGCAGGCAATGTCGAGATCTACACGCGTGAGCTCGAAGCGGGTTACCGCCAGTTCTGGCGCGACTATTGCGCCGATGCCTCCGAACGCTGCGACGTTGCGTAGGCGAAGCCTGCGCCGAGCACCGGCATATCCCGGAGTTTGCCGGACCGGCTGAGCAGCCGGTCCTGGCTGCGAATCAGCTAGACTCCTCCCGGGCCATCCTCCGGAGAGAACCTTGCAGAGCAGCGCCGGCGCGCGCGCATTTCAGAATGCGCGATTGCAGAAGAAGTTGAAGAAGCAGGCGGACGGTATCATTACCGCCGCGGCGAGCGCCTATGGCCAGGGCAGATATGCGGAGACCGAGGCGCTCTGCCGCCAGGTCCTGCAAGCTGTTCCGGATCATTTCGACGCCACACACCTGCTCGGCCTGTCCGTGCAGCAGGGCGGACGCCTGGAGGAGGCGCAACAACTGCTCGAGCGCGCGATCGCGATCGATCCGCGTTCGCACGAGGCCTACAACAATCTCGCGGCGGTACACTTCGGCCGTCGGAAATTTGAGGCCGCCCGGACCTGTCAGGAGAAGGCGATCGCGCTGAAGCCGAATTTTGCGCTGGCCCTGACCGGCCTCGGCAATACCTTGCTCCACATGAACCTGCCCGAGCAGGCCATCGAACTGTACGATCGCGCCATCAGGCTGAAGCCCGACCATGCGGATGCGCTTTGCAATCGTGGCTTGGCGGAGCTGGCGCTGGGCCAGTTTGAGCGCTCCAGGCAAAGTTTCGATCGCGCTTTATTGTTCCAGCCGCGTCACGCGGAAGCGCTCGTCGGCAAAGGCGTAGTCGGTATCGACCTCAAGCATTACGATGAGGCCGAAGCCGCGCTCGCGGCGGCGCTGAAGATCAGGCCCGGTTCGGCCAAGGCTCTGGCGCATCGTGGGCGGCTCAATCTCGCGCTGTCGCGCCCGCAACAGGCGGCGGCGGATTTCGATGCAGCGCTTGCGCTTTCGCCCAAGCTCGAGGTGGCCTTGCAGGGGAAGGCGCAAGTCTCGCTCAGCATGGGCAATACGGCGCAGGCGATCTTGGCCTGCAACACCTTGCTCGAGGAAAACCCGCGCTCTGCGATCGCCATGACCCTGCTGAGCGCCTGTTTCGCAAACCAGGGAGAGATCGCGTCCGCGATCCGGCATCTCGACGCGGCGCTGGCAATCGCGCCGGATAATGCGGACTTGATCGCGCGGAAGATCTTCTTTCTCGACTATCTGTCCGAGGCCGATTTCGCGGTTCAGCAGGCTGCGCGAAAACACTGGGGGCAGGTGATCGGCGCCAGGTTCCCGCGAAGGGCTCTCTTACCCCGGCAGCTCGATCCGGAGCGGCGGATCGTGATCGGTTACGTTGCTGCCGAGTTCTGGTACCATTCGGCGGCGTTCACGCTGTTGCCGGTGCTGCGCCATCACGATCACGCCAAATTCGAGATCGTCTGCTATTCCTGCTCGCCGCGACAGGACGAGATGACTGCGGAATTCAAGGCGGCGGCCGACGTCTGGGTCGACGCCTGGCAGCTTTCGGACGACGAGCTGGCCGATCGCATTCAGGCCGACGGGATCGATATCCTGATCGATGTGTCCGGGCATACGACCGGCAACAGGCTTCCTGTCTTCGCCCGCAAGCCGGCCCCCATTCAGGTCACGGGTTTCGGGCATGCGACCGGCACGGGCCTTCAGGCCATGGACCACGTGCTCGCGGATCCGGTCTTCATTCCGCAATCGGCGCGCCATCTGCTGGTCGAGAAGGTCTTTGACCTGCCGTGCCTGATCACGATCGATCCCGTTCTGGATGTGCCTGCATCGGAGCCTCCCATGCTCCGCAACGGCCATGTCACCTTCGGCGTATTCAACCGCATCTACAAGATTTCGGACGAGGCTATCCGCGTCTGGTCCAAAGTGATGCGGGAGGTGACCGGGTCGAAGATCATCGTCAAGCATACGCTGCTTGACGATCCGTTGTTGCGCGACAGCCTGATCGCGCGGTTCGTGGCGCAGGGCATTGCCGAAGCGAACGTCACGTGCCTGGGCTCGACCCCCCGCGCCGAGCATCTGCGGGCCTTTGCCAATGTCGACATCTCGCTCGACACTTTCCCGCAAAATGGCGGCATCAGCACCTGGGAATCCCTCTATGCGGGAGTTCCGGTCATCGCCAAGCTCGGCAGCGGCTCCTCGTCGCGCGCCGGCGGCTCGATCGTGGCCGCCGTCGGTCTCAGCGACTGGGTTGCCGACGACGACGAGGGCTATGCCGCGATGGCCTGCAAATACGCAGCGCAGCTTGATCATCTGGCGAAGCTGCGCGCGGAGCTGCCGGCCCGGATCGCAGCTTCGCCCGCCGGCAATGTCGAAACGTACACGCGCAGGGTCGAGGCGGGCTATCGCGAGTTCTGGCGCGATTATTGTGCCTCGGGTTAGCTGGGCAATCATCGCTGCGATCGTCTTGTTCGGAATTGCGACTTTCACGCTGCAGTCGATGCGCATTCGCGACATCGGCTGGGATCCGGTCTGCGTGATCCCGGCCTGGTTCGCGCTCATGATCGTCGACCATCTCGTCGCAGGCCGGTTTCCGGCATGGGCGATCGGGCAGGAGCATCAGGGAACGGCGCTCGGAGCGCTCGTCAACCTCGCGCTGATGCTGGTGCTGATTTTCTGGCCGGGCGGCGACGGCGAAGGCTCCTACGGCACTCCCCTCGAGTCGCACCGGAGCGAGGTCAAGCCCTCGCTATCGAACGCGCGTCTCGCACGGGTATCGCGGGGATCGCCGCGGCCGACCTGGAGCTAAACGAACGGCAGCTTGATGTTGCTGCGCTTCTCCAGCCATTCCGGCACGGGCAGGTTCTTGGCGCGCATGAAATCGGCGTTGAACAGCTTCGACTGGTAGCGGCTACCGGAATCGCACAGCACGGTGACGATCGTCTTGCCGGGGCCGAGCTGCTTTGCCAACCGCATCGCGCCGGCAATGTTGATGCCGGTGGAGCCGCCGAGGCAGAGGCCCTCGTGCTGGAGCAGTTCGTAGATCACCGAGACCGCTTCGGCGTCGGAAATGAGATAGGCGTCATCGACCTTCGCGGTCTCGACGATCGCAGTCGCGCGGTTGAGGCCGATCCCCTCGGTGATTGAGCCGCCGGGCGTCGCCTTGGCATCGCCGGTCCTGAAATATTCATACATGCCGGCGCCGTGCGGATCGGCGCAGGCGATGCGGATATCCTTGTTCTTCTCCTTCAGATAGCGGCTGGTGCCGGCAAGCGTGCCGCCGCTGCCGACCGAGCAGACGAAACCGTCGAGCTTGCCGCCGGTCTGCTGCCAGATCTCGGGGCCGGTGGACTCGTAATGCGCCTTGGCGTTGTCGAGGTTGTTCCACTGGTCGGCGAACAGCACGCCGTTGGGCTCGGTCTTGCGCAGCTCATCGGCGAGCCGGCGGCCGACATGCTGGTAGTTGTTCGGATTGGAATAGGGCAGGGCCGGCGATTCCAGCAGCTCGGCACCGCACAGCTTCAGAAAATCCTTCTTCTCCTGGCTCTGCGTCTCCGGGATCACGATCAGCGTACGGTAGCCGCGGGCACTCGCGACCACGGCAAGGCCGATGCCGGTATTGCCGGCGGTCGCTTCCACCACGAGGCCGCCGGGCTTGAGCTCGCCGCGCTTCTCGGCTTCCAGGATCATCCATTTGCCGGCGCGGTCCTTCACCGACTGGCCGGGATTCATGAACTCGGCCTTGCCCAGGATGGTGCAGCCGGTCAATTCCGATGCGCGCTTGAGCTTGATCAGCGGGGTGTTGCCGATGGCTTCGACAACGTCGTTTTTGATGGTCATGTCGGGGAAAATCACTGGCAAAGAGGTTGATCAGGTTGGCCAGAACCTAGTGCTTGGGAAGCAAAAGGGGAAGGCTTTTGCGCTGCGGCGAAACAGGCCCAAACGCCCGCCAAAGCAGCGATATTCCGGCAGGAGAGACCTGCTTGCCGCGAAGCCGATGATCAGGAGATGGATATGGCAAGCCGCCATCGGGATATGGAAGATAACTGTCGCGGCGAGCGGAGCTGATCGGCCATGTGCGCCCTCGCGGGACGCTGCAATGTCGAAGCGCATGCGAGCTCGACCAAGGAGGGGGCCTCAACGGTGTTGAGAGCGCGCGTCGAGGGTGGAAGTCCGACCTGCGAGCGGACGCGCCCCGCTTTCGGAAGCTGACGACCTCGTGAGAGTGGTCGGACGGCTCCGGTGCAGGTGTGGCGGCAATATCACATGAAATCTTGGTAAGCTTGAACGCGTTCATGGTGGCGCGGCAATGCGAAAGATTGCTGCAGGACAGGTCTATTCTGCATTTGAGTCGCGCCGATGCCGGTATGTTGGGGTGTGCGTTTCGCAGCTGCGGGACTGTCACGCTGTTGCACACCCGGCTAGTATGAAGCCCAGGTTCCGCAGAAAGCATCACCGTGGTGAACGAGCTGTCCAAAGCCCTCCGACTGCCCCGCCGCGAATCGGTTAATCCGGCTGCGCGGTGGCGGCTTTATCTGCCCGGCGGAGGGTGGATGTGACACGGGATGGTCCTGTGGTCGCCATGCGGCGATCCTTTGGGTCGGTGTTTCCAGCGCGGCATGCGGCGCGCTGGGGTGTGGTGCTGTGCCTTGCCGCGGCCTCCGGAGCCTGCGTTCTGACGCAGGATCTGCCGGATCCCGCGCTCGATGTTCCCGCGCAGTACAAATACGCCGGCAAGGCCGACGCGCCACCCACGCTGGATTGGTGGCGCGGCTTCCGCTCCGCGGAGCTGACGCAGCTGATGGAGGAGGCGCAGACCGTCAATCTCGACATCGCCGCGGCCGTCTCGCGTATCGTACAGGCGGACGCCCAGGCGCGGCAGGCGGGGGCTGCGCTGCTGCCGAGCCTGTCGGGCGGCGGCTCCGAAACCTATTCGCGCACCTCCGGCTCGTCGTCCTCGGGCCTCACCAATGGTGGCCGCGAGGTGGTCAATTATTCGGCTTCGCTGAGCGCGAGCTACCAGCTCGACTTCTGGGGCCAGAACCGGGACGCGTTGCAAACCGCCGAAGAGACAGCAAACGCCAACCGCTTCGATCGCGACGTCGTCGCGCTGACGACCCTGGCAGGGGTCGCCAACGCCTATTTCCAGGTGCTGGCTTCCCAGGATCGCATCAGGACATCACAGCGCAACATCGCCAGCGCGCAGCGCATCCTCGATGCCGTCAGGGAACGGCGCAAGGCCGGCACCGGCACCGATCTCGACGTCGCCCAGCAGGAGAGCGTGCTCGCCAACCAGAAGGCGCTCGTGCCGCCGCTGCGCCAGACGCTCGACCAGAACGTCAATGCGCTCGCGGTGCTGGTGTCGCGTCCGCCGGAGGGCGTGCGCGTGCTCGGCGGCTCGCTGAACCGGATCGCGATCCCGCGCGTGACGCCCGGCCTGCCGTCCGAGATCCTGACGCAGCGGCCGGACATCCGCCGCCAGGAGGCGCAGCTCGCCTCCGCGACCGCGAACATCGGCAACGCCCGTGCGCAGTTCTTTCCGACCATCCAGCTTACCGGCAATGGCGGCTATCAGAGCTCCGCGCTGGTGTCGCTGTTCCAGCCGCACGCGGCCTTCTTCCAGCTCGTCGGCAGCGCGACGCAGCCGATCTTCGACGGCGGCAAGATCCTCGGCAATTTCGAATATGCCAAGGCCCGGCAGGACGAATTGCTCCAGACCTATCGCAAGACCATCGTCCAGTCGTTTGCCGACGTCGACAATGCGCTGTTCTCGATCAAGCAGACCACGATCAAGCTGCAATTGCAGCGCGATGTCGTGACCGCGTCGCGTCGCGCGTTCGACCTCGCCGAGCAGCAATTGCGCGCCGGCACCGCCGACATCGTGACCGTGCTCAACACCCAACTGACCCTGTTCCAGGCGGAAGACGCGCTGTCGCAGGCCCAACTCGCACGGCTCATCGCCATCGTCAGCCTGTATCAGGCGCTCGGCGGCGGTTGGGAGCCGAGGATGGAGAAACCGGTCAATGCTCTTTAAGCCGGATGCCAAGCAAGGCGCCAAGGAGGGGACGGCGAAAGGGTCGCGCGGCCGCGGCTTCGTGATGACCCTGATCACGTTCGCGATCCTCGGTGGTCTCGGCTATCTCGGCTGGAGCGCCATGCATCAGCAGCCTCAGGCCAACAACCGCAACCAGCGGCCCGATCTGCCGGTGCCGGTGCTGGCGGCGACGCCCCGGATCCAGGACGTTCCGGTCTATCTCGACGGCGTCGGCGCGATCCGCGCGCTCAACACCGTGACCGTGCGCTCCCAGGTCGACGGCAAGCTGATCGCGGTGAATTTTACGGAAGGCCAGGATGTCAAGAAGGGCGACGTGGTCGGCGAGATCGATCCGGCGCTGTATCAGGCGATGTACGATCAGGCCGTCGCCAAGAAGGCGCAGGACCAGGCCCAGCTCGCCAACCAGCGCATCGACCTCACGCGCTACGAGCAGCTCGCGGCGTCCAACGCCGGCTCCAAGCAGCAGGCCGACACCCAGCGCGCGCTGGTCGCGCAGACCGAGGCGCTGGTCAAGGCCGACCAGGCCGCGATCGACAACGCGGCGGCGACGCTGAGCTACACCAAGATCGTGGCGCCGATCTCGGGCCGCGCCGGCCTTCGCCAGGTCGATCAGGGCAACATCATCCACGCCTCCGACACCACCGGCCTCGTGGTGATCACGCAATTGCAGCCGATCGCGGTGTGGTTCAGCCTGCCGCAGCAGCAGATCATGCGCGTCAACGCGGCGGCATCGAAGGGCGCGCTCGCGGTCGACGTGTTCGGCAATGACGGCATCACCGTGATCGATACCGGCAAGCTCACCGGCATCGACAACCAGGTCGATCAGACCACCGGCACGCTCAGGCTCAAGGCGGAATTCCCCAACGCCAATTACCAGCTCTGGCCGGGTCAGTTCGTCAACGTCCGCCTCAAGGTCGAGACCTTGACGCAGGCGCTGGTGGTGCCGACCTCGGCCGTGCAGCGCGGCCCTATCGGGACCTTCAGCTATGTCATCGGCGAGGACAATGTCGTCGCGGCCAAGCCAGTGACGGTGACCCAGCAGAACGAGCATGACGCCGTCATCGCCAGCGGCCTGTCGCCGAAAGACAGGGTCGTCACGACGGGCTTTGCCAATCTGTCCGACGGCTCCAAGGTGGTCATCGGCCGCGACGACCAGACCCCGTCGGCCGATCTCGCGCCGCGCAAGCGCGCGCGCGCGCCGGACGGTCAGAAGAAGGATGGCGCCAAAGACGGTCCGAGGGACGGACAAGGCAAGGACGGCGAGCGCCGCGCGAAACGGAGCAGCAGCGAAGGCGACCAGAAGGGCCAGACTGGACCGGCACCGGGGCCTCCGCCGAATCCTGGGGCATCGGGAAGTGGAGCCAAGCAGCCATGATCCCGACAACAGCCGCCTGAGCGGCAGGCGCATCCCATGGGCGTCTCCGAACCCTTCATCCGACGGCCGATCGCGACCTCGCTGCTCGGCATCGCGCTCCTGATCGGCGGGCTGCTGGGCTATTTCGCGCTGCCGGTCTCGGCGCTGCCGCAGGTCGACTTCCCGACCGTGCAGGTGACGACGCAATTGCCCGGTGCGAGCCCCGACGTGATCGCCTCGCTGATCACCGCGCCGCTGGAGCGGCAGCTCGGCCAGATCCCGTCGCTCTCGGCGATGAACTCGACCAGCTCGTTCGGCGTCAGCCAGATATCGCTCCAGTTCGACCTCAACCGCGACATCGACGGCGCGACCCAGGACGTGCAGGCGGCGATCAACGCAGCGGCCGGCGTGCTGCCCAAGACGCTGCCTTATCCGCCGACTTACGCCAAGGTGAACCCGGCGGACGCGCCGGTGATGACCCTGGCGCTGCGCTCCGACACGATCTCGCTGCGGGCGATGAGCGACATCGCCGACACGCTGCTGGCGCAGCGGCTGAGCCAGATATCCGGCGTCGGTCGCGTCTCGGTGCTCGGCGGGCTGAAGCCGGCGGTACGCATCCAGGCGGATCTGGCGCGGCTCGCGGCTTACGGCATCGCGATGGAGGATCTGCGCACCGCGATCGCCAACGCCAATGTGTCCGGGCCGAAAGGCTCGCTCGACGGCGCGCAGCAATCCTACATCATCGCGGCCAACGACCAGATCGCCGCCGCCGACGCCTACAAGCCCATCATCGTCACGTACCGCAACGGCTCGCCCGTCACCATCGCCGACGTCGCGCAGATCGTCGACGGCCTCGAGAACGACCGCACCGGCGGCTGGTACCAGGGCTCGCCCGCCGTCATCATCGACATCCAGCGTCAGCCCGGCGCCAATGTGATCGACGTCGTCAGCCAGATCCGCGCCGAAATCCCGAAAGTCCAGCGCGCGATTCCGGCCGGCGTGAATCTCACCATCGTCTCCGACCGCACCGTGACCATCCGCGCCTCGGTCCGGGACGTGCAGTTCACGCTGATCCTCAGCGTCGTGCTGGTGACGCTGGTGGTGCTGCTGTTCCTGCGCTCGCTGCGAGCCACGCTGATCGCGGGCGTGGCGCTGCCGCTGTCGCTGATCACCAGCTTCGGCATCATGTATTTCGCCGGCTTCAGCCTCGACAATCTGTCGCTGATGGCGCTCACCATCGGCACCGGCTTCGTCGTCGACGACGCCATCGTCATGATCGAGAACATCGTCCGCCACATGGAGAATGGCGACAGTGCGATGGAAGCCTCGCTGAAGGGCGCCAGCGAAATCGGCTTCACCGTGATCTCGCTGACGGTGTCGCTGATCGCGGTGTTCATCCCGCTGCTGTTCATGTCGGGCCTCGTCGGCCGCATGTTCCGCGAATTCGCGCTGACGCTGACCATCGCGGTCGTGACCTCGGCCGTGGTCTCGCTGACATTGACGCCGATGATGTGCTCGCGCCTGCTCAAGCACGCGCACGAGGAGCTGGCGGTACCGGGACTGGCCGCCATCAGCCGCTTCATCGACCGGACCGTCGAGGCCTATCACCGCACGCTTCTGTGGGTGCTGGAACGCCAGCGCGCCACACTGGTCGTGACCTTCGCCACGCTGATCGCAACTCTCGTTCTCTACGTCGTGGCGCCAAAAGGCTTTCTGCCGCTCCAGGACACTGCCTCGATCACGGCGGTGACGGAGGCTGGGCCTGACGTCTCGTTCGCGGAGATGCAGAAACGGCAGGCCGCGGCGGCCGACGCCATCAAGGCCGATCCCGATGTGACCGGTGTTGTCTCGGTGATCGGGGCCGGCTCGGTCAACCCGACCACCAATGTCGGGCGCCTCGTCATGACGCTGAAACCGCGCGGCGAGCGCCGCGACGATGTCAGCGTGGTCATTACCCGGCTGAAGGAGCGGGTGGCCGGCATCCCCGGCATGACCGTGTATTTCCAGCCGGTGCAGGACGTGCAGATCTCGACCCAGTCGAGCCGCTCGCAATACCAGTACACCTTGACCGGCACCGACGCGGCGCTGGTCTCGGAATGGGCGCGCAAGCTGGTTGCGGAGATGCGGCACGACCCGCTGTTTCGTGACGTGTCCTCGGAGGCGCAGGAAGGCGGCCTGCGGGCGCAGCTCGATGTCGACCGCACCCGCGCCGGACAGCTCGGCGTCAGCCTGCAAGGCATCACCGACACGCTCAACGACGCCTTCGCGCAGCGCCAGATCTCCACGATCTACGGCCAGGCCAACCAGTATCGCGTGGTGCTGGAAGCGCTGCCGATGTACCAGCGCGATCCCTCGATCCTGTCGAAGCTGTATCTGCCGGGCGCCGCCAGCGCCACCGTCGGCGCCCCCAACGCGCAGGTACCGCTGTCCGCCGTGGCGACGCTGAAGCGCACCACGGCCCCGCTCGCGATCTCGCACCAGGCGCAATTCCCGTCGATCTCGCTCAGCTTCAACCTCGCGCCGGGCGCGGCGCTCGGCGATGCCGTCGAGGCGGTGAAGACGATCGAGACCCGGATCGAGATGCCCAACAGCATCGTCGGCGTCTACGCCGGTGACGCTGCCGAAT
This sequence comes from Bradyrhizobium sp. Bra78, assembly GCF_024519855.1. Classification (NCBI taxonomy): domain Bacteria; kingdom Pseudomonadati; phylum Pseudomonadota; class Alphaproteobacteria; order Hyphomicrobiales; family Nitrobacteraceae; genus Bradyrhizobium; species Bradyrhizobium sp. Bra78. Next base: position 259,400 of record NZ_JALJRE010000005.1, read on the forward strand.
TCGCCAAGGCGCTCGCCGGCCAGCCATGGCTGCTGCTCGCCGCCGTGATCACGATCTACATCGTGCTCGGCGTGCTCTACGAGAGCTACATCCACCCGATCACCATCCTCTCGACGCTGCCGTCGGCCGGCGTGGGCGCCATCCTGGCGCTGATGCTATGCGGCCAGGACCTCTCGGTGATCGGCCTGATCGGCATCATCCTCTTGATGGGCATCGTCAAGAAGAACGCGATCATGATGATCGACTTCGCGCTCGAGGCCGAGCGCGGGCGGGGCATGCCGGCGCATGAGGCGATCGTGCAGGCCTGCCTGCTGCGCTTCCGCCCGATCATGATGACGACGCTGGCGGCGCTGTTCGGCGCGCTGCCGCTCGCGATCGAAAGCGGCACCGGTGCCGAGCTGCGGTTTCCGCTCGGCATCTCCATCATCGGCGGGCTGCTGCTCAGCCAGTTGCTCACACTCTACACCACGCCCGTGATCTATCTCGCGCTCGACCGCATCAACCGCCGCCTCGAGCAGGCGCTGCCGCCGGTCGAGCCCGGCGGTCCGCCCGTCGCGGGCGCGACCGAGGGGATGCAGTGATGGCATCGATCTCGGAGCCCTTCATCCGCCGCCCGGTTGCGACCACGCTGCTGTCGATCGGGTTGTTCCTGCTGGGTGTCGTGGCCTACGAGTTCCTGCCCGTTGCCTCGGTCCCGAACGTCGATTTCCCCGCCGTCTTCGTCTCGGCCAGCCGTCCGGGCGCCGACCCGTCAGTGATGGCCGCGACCGTGGCTTCGCCATTGGAACGGCGGCTCGGCGAGATCTCGGGCATCAACCAGATCACCTCGACGTCGTCGCTGGGCACCACCAACATCCAGCTCCAGTTCGACATCGGTCGCAACATCGACAAGGCCGCGCGCGACGTGCAGGCGGCGATCAACGCCGCACTGGTCGACCTGCCGAGCGATCTGCCGACGCTGCCGCGCTTCCGCAAGGCCAACACCGCCGGCGCGCCCGTCTTCGTGTTGGCGCTGACCTCGAAGACCCTTGCGGCGAGCGCGATCTACGATGTCGCCGACACCGTGCTGGCCCAGCGCATCTCGCAGGTCCCCGGCGTCGGCAACGTGACGATCAGCGGTGCGGACCAGCCGGCGGTGCGGATCCAGCTCAATCCGGTCGCGCTGTCGAACGCCGGCATCGCCACCGACGACGTCCGGACCGCCATCATCAACGCCAATCCGCTCGGCCCCGTCGGCATCTTCAACGGCGAGCGCCAGAGCGAGACGCTGTCGCTGAACAAGCAAATGCGCACGGCCAAGGAATTCCGCGACATCGTCATCAAGAGCGCGAACGGCAATTTCGTGCGCCTCGCCGATGTCGCCGAGATCGAGGACGGCGTCCGCAATGCCCGTTCGATCGCATGGTTCAACAAGCAGCCTGCGGTGCTGATCCAGATCACCAAGCAGGGCGACGCCAACGTCATCGACACCGTTGACAGGGTGAAGGCGCTGATCCCGGCGCTGAAGCAGTGGATTCCGGCCGGCGTGGAGGTCTCCACCCTCGTCGACCGCACCAGCACGATCCGCGCCAGCGTGATGGATATGCAATGGACGCTGCTGGCGACCGCCATCCTGGTGATGGTCGTGGTTTTCGTGTTCCTGCGCCGTCTCACGCCGACGATCGCGGCCGGCATCTCGGTGCCGCTGGCGCTGGCCGGCACCTGCGCCGGCATGTGGGTCGCCGGCTTTTCGATCGACAATCTGTCGCTGATGGCGCTGGCGATCTCGGTCGGTTTCGTGGTCGACGACGCCATCGTCATGATCGAGAACATGTACCGCAATCTCGAGCACGGCATGCGGCCGTTCCAGGCGGCGATCGAGGGCGCCAGGCAGATCGGCTTCACCGTGGTCTCGATCAGCCTGTCGCTGATCGCGGCGTTCACGCCGCTGATCTTCATGGACGGCATCGTCGGCCGTCTGCTGCGCGAGTTTTCGCTGACGCTGACCTTCGCGATCGTGGTGTCGACGCTCGTGTCGCTGACGGTCACGCCGATGATCTGCGCCCATTACATCCGGCAGACCACGTCCGGCTCCGCGACGCTGTTCGATCGCATCATCGAGGGCTCGCTGTCGCGCATCGTCGCATTCTATGCCCGCACCCTGCGCACCGTACTGGAATTCCCGCTGCTGACGCTGCTGGTGTTCTTCGCCACGATCGGGCTGACGGTGGTGCTCTACATCAAGGTCCCCAAGGGCTATTTTCCGACCGACGATTCCGGCTTCGTCATCGGCGCGACGCGCGCCTCGGCGGATATCTCGTTCCAGTCCATGCTCAGCCTTCAGCAGCGGCTCGCCGACATCGTCATGCAGGATCCGGCGGTGGCCGGCATCGGCTCGACGGTCGGCGGCGGAGGCGGGCCGGGCGGCGCGACCTCGAACCGCGGCACCATGTTCATCAGCCTGAAGCCGCCGGAGCAGCGCGATCACGTTTCAACGCAGGTCGTGATCGATCGCCTGCGGCGCGCACTGTTTCCGGTCCCCGGCATCCGCCTCTTCATGTTCGCCGCCCAGGATGTCCGCGCCGGCGGACGGCAGAGCGATTCCGACTACCAGTACACGCTGACCAGCACCGACCTCAGTTTGCTCCAGAAGTGGGCTCCGATCGTGGCCAAGCGCATGGAGAGCGTCGACGGCATCACCGACGTCTCCAGCGACCGCGATCCCGGCGGGCTTCAGCTGACCTTGTCCATCGACCGCCAGAAGGCCTCGGCGCTCGGCGTCCGCGTCCAGGATATCGACAACGCGCTGAACAACGCGTTCTCGCAGCGGCAGATCGGGATCATCTACACCCAGCGCAACCAGTACATGACGGTGCTGGAGATCGACCCGAAATTCCAGGTCGATCCGTCCAATCTCGACCGCATCTATGTCGCCGGCGCGGGCGACGCGCAGGTGCCGCTGTCGGCCGTGGTGCATGCGACGCGTGGGCTCGCCGCGCTCGCGGTCTATCACTCGCAGTCGTTCCCCTCGACCACGGTGTCGTTCAACCTGTTGCCGGACGTTGCGCTCCAGGCCGCGACGCAGAACATCCAGCGCGCGGTCGAGGAGCTGCACATGCCGGAAGGCATCCGCGGCAGTTTTGACGGCAATGCCGGCGATTTTGCCAAGACCAGCGGGCGACAGCCGCTGCTGATCCTCGGCGCGCTGGTCGCGATGTATATCGTGCTCGGCGTGCTCTATGAGAGCCTCGCCCATCCGCTCACGATCATCTCGACGCTGCCCTCGGCCGGATTAGGCGCGCTGCTCGCCTTGCAGGTGACCAACACGCCGCTGACGGTGATCGCCTTCGTCGGCATCATCCTGTTGATCGGCATCGTCAAGAAGAACGGCATCATGATGGTGGACTTCGCGCTCGATGCCGAGCGCCAGCGCGGCCTGTCCTCCGCCGAGGCGATCTTCGAGGCCTGCCAGGCGCGCTTCCGCCCGATCCTGATGACGACCATGGCGGCGCTGTTCGCCGGCATTCCGCTGGTGGTCGCGACCGGCCCCGGCACGGAGCTGCGCCGCCCGCTCGGCATCACCATCATCGGCGGCCTGTTCGTCTCGCAGATCCTGACGCTCTACACGACGCCGGTGATCTACCTTCTGATCGACCGGCTGCGCCGGCGCTCCGAGCCGCGCCCGCTGGCCGCGCCGGCGGAATAGGCGGGTTGTTGAAGCGCCGCGCAAAGCGTATAGCGGCGACCATGTCGAACCCAGCAGCCGCCGCGCCGGCCGATCCGATCCCCGAATGCCCGCACTGCCAGAAGCCGATGCCGCTGTGCATCTGCGACAGCGTCACGCCGATTGAAAACCGGCTCTCGCTCCTGATCCTCCAGCATCCGCAGGAGCAGGACAGGGCGCTTGGCACCGCACGGCTGCTTGCGAAGCATTTCGCCAAGGCGACGGTGCGCGTCGGCCTGTCCTGGCCGAGCCTGTCCAAGGCGCTGGGGCAGCCGGTCGAGAATGCGGCGCGCTGGGCCGTGCTCTATCTCGGCTCGGCACGCGCGGCCGCTCTCGAGGCCGAGGGCGAGATTGTCGCACTCGACCGCAAGGGCGCGATTGCGGAGAACCAGCGTGCGATCCTGGGCAAGCTCGAAGGCGTGGTGCTGCTCGACGGCACGTGGAGCCAGGCCAAGGCATTGTGGTGGCGCAACCCCTGGATGCTGAAGTGCCAGCGCGTGATCCTCAACCCGGCGCACCCCTCGCGCTACGGGCGCCTGCGCAAGGAGCCGCGCAAGGACGGACTCTCCACCATCGAGGCGGCCGCAACGATCCTGGCCAGTCTCGAGAAGCGCCCCGACATCGCGCAGACGCTGAACGCGAGTTTTGAACGGATGCTAACCCGCTATCGCGAAGTCCAGGCCGAGATGCCGGAATTGGCGCCGAAACCGGTGGTCAAGGACCGCCGGCGTGGTGTCCGGCGCGGCAAGCGGGCCTGACTCGTCCCAAGCACCTGAAACCGCGCGATCCTCCTGGAGGAGGGACGCGTCGCGACGGCCGGCGCCATCGATGAGATTCCCGGCAGATATCTCGGCAGTGCGAAGGCATGGCCGGCTCCGGTCGGGGTTGCCTAAATCCATGATCCCCTATATTGCTCCGCCCTCGTTGGGGCCACGTGGCGGAGTGGTTACGCGCCGGTCTGCAAAACCGTTTACTCGGGTTCGAGTCCCGACGTGGCCTCCATCGCAAAGCTCTGATCTTTCAGCACAAATTGATTGCGGCGCAGGTTCCGCCGCGCCTGCATGCAGATCCGGCCACGAAGGCCGCGCTGGCGCACACCGGGTTTGCCCGGGCCTGCCGGAAACCCGTGATTCAGGCCTGCTGGCATAGAGTTCGCATCAGCCAGGTGATGTATTCCCCGAGCGATCGAGCGCTGGAGAGCACGTGAGCGAAATCGTCCGATTTGTCCCGAAATCCGAGCTGGAGCGGGCTCGCCTCATTCGCGAGGCCCGAGCGATCTATGACAGCATCTTTCCGCCGACCGCGCCCGACCGGGCGCCGCAGGACGGCGAGGAGCGCATCAAGACCTGATCACGGTCGTGCCCGTGCGGCGCTGGGCCTGGCGCAAAACGCCCGCGGGCGCGCGCTGCGTTTTCGTGTTGAAATTGGCCTCAGCAGGCCGCGTACCAGCCGTCCGGAAACGGCAGGAGGGGCCAGGCGCCCTCATTGTCGTTGGCGGCCTTGGGCTTGGCGTTGAACGTCCACGAGCGCGGCACGAAATCCTCCCCCGGCGCGAACGCCGGATCTTCATGGACCATGGCGTCCTGGACGGCATCCAGCAGCAAGTTGAATTCGGCTTCGCTCATCACACCCTCCGAACCGCGGATGGCGCAATGTCGCAAAGCCGGCTTGTTACCCGATTGAACCGATCGTTCGCATTTTAACGATCCGGCGATCGGGTCCCGATTGGTTAGCGATTCATGAAAATCCCCCGGGAACCGTAAGCGCCTCCGACCGGCTGCCCGTGTGAAAGAGATCACATTCCCGGCGGTTTATTTCTCCTACCCCTTCGCAAGCCCGGCCAATGCAGGCCGGGGGTGGGCAGGGCAGACAGGAGACTTCGTCATGAAGGCAAGGTTCTTGCGGTTTGCGGGTGTGAAGAGCCGGGCGCGTCGCGCCTCGACGCTCGGATTGTTTCTGACGCTGTTTGCCTCCGCCGCACATGCGCAGCAGGGAACGCCCGAGCAGCGTCGGGCCTGCACGCCCGACGTCTACCGGCTCTGCGCCGGCGAGATCCCCAACGTCCGTGCCATCACAGCCTGCCTTCGCCGTAATCGGTCAAGCTTGAGCGAGGCTTGCCGCAGCGTGTTCGATCAGGCCGGTGGCTGACATACCAGGCCTGTGAGTTTGTGCGCAGCAAGTGGCTCGTGCGGGCTCGCGAATCCGGCATGATCGGCCTGTGGATATGCTGCGGACAGGCTGTGGACGGCGGTGATCCAGTTCGGATGCCGGCCGCAGATGGATCCATAAATCGTCGTATCTCCGCCGGTCATCGTCGTATCTCTGTCAAATAAGCTGACCGGATGATTCTCGGATCGCGCAGATCGGTACGTCATCCGGAACGATATGGTTCTCCCGAATTCGGAATCCCGCGCCGGGACACGTCGTGCCTGCGAACAGTTTTTGTGCAGTCGCTTGCCCAAATCACGGGCCACTTCCATCCAATTTTTTGTACGCCCGCGGACAAGCTTTCCGGTCCGCACTCCACCTAGGCTCGCTCCCGAGATCTGGAACATGGCCATTGCCATGACAATTCGAAGGAGCTGGAGATGGAGACACGGGTATTGCCCCAGGCGCGGCGGGGGATCGCGCGCGCATCACAGCCGTGGCGCAGGCTCGCGCTCGGCGCCGCCATCGCTATCGGCCTCGTTGCCGCTGCACCGCTGAGCGCGCAGGCCGCAGCGCCCGCCGCCTGCGCCGCGCTCCAGGCCAAATATCCGGACTGGAAGGGCAAGACGCTCGTCAACGCCATCAACCCGCACACGCCGGGCTATGAGACGATCGACCCGAAGGATCCCAGCAAATATATCGGCTTCGACATCGACCTCGGCGAAGCCATCGGCGAATGCCTCGGCTTCAAGCTGACCTACAAGCCGGTGACGTTCGCCGCACTGCTGACCACGCTCGCCGCGGGACAGGCCGATATCGTCATCTCCGATATCTATGCCACCAAGGAGCGCGCCAAGGCCGCCGACTTCATCACCTACTCGAAGGTGTTCGACGGCGTGCTGGTCGCCAAGGGCAATCCGAAGGGCATCAATGGCATCAACATGTCGATGTGCGGCGCGGCTGCCGCCGAAAACACCGGATATGTCGAGGTGCCTCTGATCCAGGCCCTGATGCCGGAGTGCAAGAAGGCCGGCAAGCCCGAGCCGACCGTCCAGCTCTACGACAACAACGCCAACTGCATCCAAGCGATCCTCGCCGGCCGGGCGGACACCTATGTCAACGACGTCAACACCGTCGACAGCGCGGTGAAGGCCTATCCGGACAAGCTGGAGAAGGCGATCGCGGTGACGATCCCGTATTCGGTCGGGATCGCAGTGCCGAAGGACAAGCCGAAATTCCGTGACGCCGTGCTCGCCGCGCTGATCGAGGTGCAGAAGGCCGGCACGCATATGGAGCTTCTGAAGAAGCATGGGCTCGACGTGAACAACTTCAAGGAGCCTGACATCCTGACGGCAGACTGATGTCGCTGTTCCTCCATTACCTGAGCATGCCGTATCTGCTCGAGGGCATCGAGCTCACCCTCGAGGTGACTGCCCTCGGGCTCGGCGGCGGATTGATCCTCGGATTGATCCTCGCCGGCATGCAGCTGTCGCGCTTCTGGCTGCTGGCGGCGATCGCCCGGGCCTACACCGTGATCTTCCGCGGGACGCCGCTGATCCTGCAGATGGTGTTCGCCTATGACGCGCTGCCGCATATCGGCATCAAGCTGCCGGCGGTGCTGGCCGCCGGCCTCGCGCTCGCCTGCAACGAGGCGCCGTTCATCGCCGAGATGCTGCGCGCCGGCGTGCTCGGCGTCGACCGCGGGCAGGTGACGGCGGGCCAGGCGCTCGGCATGACGCCCAGAATCCTGATGTGGCGGGTGATCGCGCCTCAGGCGATCCGCACCATGATCCCGGCCTTCGGCAACGAGGCCGTCAGCGCGCTGAAGAATTCCTCGCTCGCCTCCGTCGTCGCGGTCCAGGAGCTGACGCTGCGCTCGACCCAGCTTGCGTCCTCGACCTTCGACTTCTTCTCGATCTTCTTCGCCTCCGGCCTTTTGTATCTGGTGCTGACCTTTGCCATCAGCGTCATCCAGCTGTTCGTCGAATGGCTGCTCGATCTCGACCGCGCCCAAGGCCGCGAGCGCAAGCTCGCCGACTATCTGCCGTGGCGTCGCGTCGATCTCGCCACCAGGCTCGAGCTTGCCGAGGCGACCGCTGCCGATCCCGAGCCGGTAGCGGCGGAGCAGCTTGCCGAGACGCCTCCGCTGGCCTTGACGCGCGAGGAACGCACCCGGCGCGCAGCGACGATCGCGCGCAACAACATCGCGGTCGAGGCCAAGGACCTCACCAAGAGCTACGGCGCGCAAAAGGTGCTCGGCGGTCTCGATCTCACCGTTCGCGTCGGCGAGGTGGTCGCATTGCTCGGTCCCAGCGGCTCCGGCAAGAGCACGCTGCTCCGCTGCATCAATCATCTCGAAAGCTGGGACGCAGGTACCGTGCGCGTCGGCGGCCGCCGCCTCGGTTTTGACGACGACGGCAAGCTGCTGTCACCCCGGGCGATGGCCAACGAACGGGCAACGGTTGGCGTCGGCATGGTGTTCCAGCAATTCAACCTGTTTGCCCACCTGTCGGCCAGGGAGAACATCGCCGGTCCGCTGCGCTGGGTGCACGGCATGACCCGCATCGATGCCGACCGCCGCGCGGCCGAATTGCTCGAGCGCGTGGGCCTGACACATCGCGCCGATGCGCTGCCGCGGCATCTCTCCGGCGGCCAGCAGCAGCGCGTCGCCATCGCGCGCGCACTCGCACCAAACCCGAGCGTGCTGCTGCTGGACGAGCCGACCTCCGCGCTCGATCCCGAGCTCGTCAACGAGGTGCTGGAAGTGATCCGCCGTCTCGCCATCGACGACGGTCTCACCATGATCATCTCGACGCACCAGATCCGCTTCGCCGATGAAGTCGCCGACCGCGTCGCTTTCCTGAGCGGCGGGGTGATCATCGAGGAGGGGCCGGCGCATGAGGTGCTCACCAATCCCCGCAATCCGCTGACCGCGCGTTTTCTCAGCGTGATGGAAGCCGACAAGATTCCGGAGGCGGTGCGATGACCCTGCCGTCCGGCCTCGCAAGACCAGCGACCGCGTTCCCCGAAGAGGCCAAGTCACCTGAAGAGGCCAAGTCAAAAGAGATCAAGTCATGAAGCATGTCACGCTGCCGGTGTCGCCCAAGACGGTCCATTGGGGTTATTTCTCCAAAGCCGTCGCCCCGGCGTTGACGCTGCGCTCCGGCGATCGCGCCACCATCGAGACGCTGACCCATCACGCCAATGACGATTACGAGCGCATGATCGCGGGCGATCCCGGTGCCGAGAGCGTGTTCCAGTGGACGCGTGAGCACAAGGCGGTGGCGCGCCGCGGCTCAGGTCCCGTCGAAGGCCCGTTCATCCGCGGCGCAGGCGAGGGGATTGGCGTGCATCTCCTCACCGGACCGGTCGCGATCGAAGGAGCCGAGCCCGGCGATATCCTGGAGGTGCGCATCCTCGACGTCCGGCCACGACCGAGCTGCAGTGCCTGCCATGCCGGGCGCTGCTTTGGCTCCAACGTCGCGGCGAACTGGGGGTTTCATTTTCACGACCTGATCGAGGAGCCGAAGCCACGCGAGGTCGTCACCATCTTCGAGCTCGACACCTCCGGCGAGCCCTACGCCAAGGCGGTCTACAATTACGTCTGGACGCCGCAGACCGATCCCGACGGCATCGTGCACTCGATGATCGACTATCCCGGCGTGCGCGTCGATCACGCCACCATCAAGAAGCGCGAGAACATCCTGTCCAGTGTGAAGGTGCCGGCCCGTCTGCATTTCGGCACGATGGGGCTCGCGCCGTCGGAGGCCGATTTCGTCAGCTCGATCCCGCCGAGCTATACCGGCGGCAACATCGACGACTGGCGCATCGGCAAGGGTGCGCGCATGTTCTATCCGGTCGCCGTCCCCGGCGCGTATTTCTCGGTCGGCGATCCCCATGCCGCGCAGGGCGACAGCGAGCTCGGCGGCACCGCAATCGAGACCTCGCTGACCGGCGACTTCGAGTTCATCCTGCACAAGAAAGCCGACCTCGCCGGCACCAGCCTCGAAGGTCTCGACCATCCGATGCTGGAGACCGATCAGGCCTGGTCGTTCTACGGCTTCACCTATCCGAACTATCTCGCCGCGCTCGGCGCCGACGCCCAAACCGACATTGCCAATCACAGCAGTCTCGACCGTGCGATGCGCGATGCGTTCCGCAAGCTCCGACGGTTCCTGATGACCGTGCATCGCCTCAGCGAGGACGAGGCGATCTCGCTGATGTCGGTCGGCGCCGATTTCGGCGTCACCCAGGTGGTCGACGCCAATTGGGGCGTTCACGGCACGATCCGCAAGAACATCTTCCGTTGCGACTAATGCGTTGAAGCGTCGCGTGTTTCCGGGATGAGAGGATGAGCAGCGATCGTCATTTGCGGCCCGTCGCTACGACGGATGATCGCGTGCGGCTGGCACAGAGGTTGCTTCGATCAACGGCAATCTGGGTTGATCCGATGAGCTTCCGGCCGTTCACGAGCGAGTCCTACACGCAAGACGACCGCCCCGAAGCCTGGCGGGACGTGCTCGCTGCCGTCGGCCTGCAACCGGCTGGCGGCCATTGCTTTTTTGACGGACACGCAACGGCGTCGCATCGTCAGGCCGCCGGCGTCGCGATGACGCGCATGGCCGCGGGCGCGCAGAGCGTCGGACCTCTGTCTCACGCGAACGAAGAGCTCCCGATCGCCCTGATGCCGCTCGAGGATGGCATGGTGCTCAGAAGTGCCGGCGGCCACCGCATCGTTCCGGTCGGCCATCTGGTGCTGTTGCCGCGGAGCGGGGACTGGAGCATCGTGTTCCAGCGCGACATGCGCGCCATCGTGCTGTCGGTGACATCGGGCGCGCTGCACGGTCGCCTTTCGGGCAAGCCAAGGCTCGGCGAGCCCCGGGTCGTTGCGGCCAGCGGTTTCGCCGATGTGTTCGCACGTCTGCTGGATGCGACCGCGCGCACGCTCGAGACGCTGAGCGATGCCGAATGGAACGCGGTCGCGCAGTCGCTCGTCGACCTCCTCTTGACCCTTGCGCATCAACTGGCGGCCTCGACGTCCGATGCCGGATCGAGCGCGACGCAGGCCGCGCTGCTGCACCGGATCTGCCGCACCATCGAACGGCGGCTCGATGATCCCGAACTGGTGCCGGCGCGCGTCGCGCAGGCCGAGGGGATTTCCGAGCGCTATTTGCAAAAGCTGTTCGAGACGGTCGGCGACAATTTCACCCATTACGTCCGCGAGCGGCGGCTGCAGCGCGCCTGGGCCGACCTGTCCAATCTGGCTGAAGCGCATCGCTCGATCTCGGAGATCGCCTACGCCTATGGCTTCGGCGACTCCGCGCATTTCAGCCGCGCCTTCCGCCACCGCTTCGGCCTGCCGCCGCGCGAGTTCCGCCAGCAGGAGGCGGAGCGGGCGACCTTGCAGCACGGGATTACCGGTCAGCGCGGCTGGCCGCAGGAGGCGCTGGCGCAGCTGCGCGCACACCAGGCGGGAGCGGAGGCGCGCAGCAATGTTTCCCGCACCGACACCGATGAGCCGAGAACAGCCGGACGCAAGCACCATCATCTGCCGATCGAGGCCGACCGTGTTCATTGGGGCTATTTCAGCCGTTCGCTGGCGCCGCAGCTCGAGATCGCCTCGGGCGATACCATCACCATCGAGACTTTGACCCAGCACGCCTCCGACGACCCCGAACTGATGATCGCGGGCGATGCCGCCGCCGAAAGCGTGTTCGGATGGACCAAGGCCAGGAAGAACGTGGATCGCCGCGGCGCCGGTCCGATGGACGCCAGCGTGTTTGGTCGCGGCGCCGGCGAAGGCTTCGGCGTGCACATCTGCACCGGGCCCGTGGCAGTGAAGGACGCCCAGCCGGGCGACGTGCTGGAAGTGCGGATCCTCGACATCGTGCCGCGGGCGAGCCGTCATCCGAAACATGCCGGCCGCGTGTTCGGCTCCTCGGTCGCGGCCTGGTGGGGCTATCATTACGACGAGTTCCTTTCGGGACCGAAGCCCCGCGAAGCGGTGACGATCTACGAGATCCTTGACGACGCTGATGCGCCGCACGCCCGCGCGCTGTATTCCTACCGCTGGGAGCCGCAGACCGATCCGTTCGGCGTCGTGCACCCTACCTACGATTATCCCGGCATTCCCGTCGCGCCCGGTACGGTGAAACGCCGCCACGCCGTGCTCGACGGCATCCGCATTCCCCTGCGTCCGCATTTCGGCGTAATCGCGGTGGCGCCGCGCGAGGTCGATTTCATCGATTCCGTGCCGCCATCCTATTTCGGCGGCAATCTCGACAATTGGCGGCTGGGGAAGGGGGCCACGGTCTATCTTCCGGTCTCCGTCCCCGGCGCGCTGCTGTCGGTCGGCGATCCCCACGCAGCCCAGGGCGACGGTGAGTTGAGCGGCACCGCGATCGAATGCTCCATGACCGGCACGTTCGAGGTGATCCTGCACAAGAAGGCCGACCTTGCCGGCCAGCCCTTCGCCGATCTCAGCTATCCCCTGATTGAAACCGCGACCGACTGGGTGCTGACCGGCTTCAGCCATCCCAACTATCTCGCCGAGTTCGGCGCGCAGGGCCAGAGCGAGGTCTATGCAAAGTCCTCGCTCGACCTCGCCATGAAGGACGCCTTCCGCAAGATGCGGCGCTTCCTGATGAACGTGAAGGGTCTCAGCGAGGACGAGGCGATCGCCCTGATGTCAGCCGCCGTGGACTTCGGCGTCACCCAGGTCGTCGACGGCAATTGGGGCGTGCACGCGATCATCAGCAAGCGCCTGTTTCAGGACGCGCCTTGAGCCGAAGGATACCCGAGTGAAATTCCACATGATCAGCGGCGGCCCGAAGCCGGTCGCGCCCTTCAGCCACGCGGTCGAAACCGACGGCTTCGTCTTCGTCACCGGCCAGATGCCGGATACGCCGCAAACCCCGGGCGTGCTGCCAGAGGGCATCGTCGCGCAGACGAGGGCGGTGATGGAGAATTTGAAGCTGGTGCTCGCCGGTCTCGATCTCGGCCTCGAGCACGTGGTGATGGCGCGGATCTATCTCACGCGCTTCAAGGACGACTACACGGCGATGAACGAGACTTACCGCACGTACTTCGCGCCCGGCCGCCTGCCGGCGCGCACCTGCGTCGGCGTCACCGGCCTTGCCTATGATGCGCTGATCGAGATCGATCTGGTGTGCCGGCGGCCGTGAGATGCGAGCTACAAGCCGTTGCGTTGCCCGACGGGCAAAACACCCAAGCAAAGGGTCAAGCCGGCCTTGCGAAAATATTCGCCTTTACAGAAATGCGGATTTACCGCATCGTTCCTCACCTCATCCCTGTCAGAGGGGCGTATCGCGATCGTCACGAAACGCGGGATGGGTTGTGGCGGACGCTGGCAGCACTGGCGCGAAGGGCATCGCAGGGCGGCAAAACCGTGAGCGACAGCGGCGCGCAACGACCGGTGCGGTTCGCGTACGGCAAAACCGTGTCGTCCTGACGCCCGGGGTCTGTGCGTCAAGTCCTGCGGTGATGCGGCGGCCCGACCGGGCACGCGCATCAGCGATCCGCAAGGCGACGGGGGCAATAGTGCATCGCTCCCCGGGGAGAGCACGGCATAAGCCGTCAAACCGCTGCGCAGGGAAGGCCGTGTGTTGGGCTTAACCTGTATGCCGCTGTGCAGAATCTTGTAGCGCAACCTTCGCACAGTGGACCGTGGGTGCCAGCCGGCACCCGGCCTTCCCTGCGCCCTCTGACAAAAGAGGGCGACACGACGAAGCAAAGCTCGGGCGAGACACGCCGCGAGGACGCGAAGCCGTATCTGCGAGTTGAGATGCGAGTTGACGGAGAAAGCTGTTGCGTCAAACGCAGTCATTGCTAGCGCGGTGAAGCAATCCAGAATCCCTCCAAGGAAAGACTCTCGATTGCTTCGTCGCAAGAGCTCCTTGCAATGACGTGGAGAGAGCGGTGCCTCGCAATTCAGTGTCGTGCGATCGGCCGCACATTTACCTCAAATTGCAACCCGCGCGTGCAAGAAGTCTTGATCGGCGGTGATCTAAGAGGTGATGGAGCGCGTTGAACGGCGGCGCCGGGCGCCGCGACTAATCCACGAGTACATCAGGATCAGTGGAACGTGATCAGGTCGTCCCTTCCTAAAGCACCAAAATGGTGCTTTAGTGCTTTTCATGAGCCCATCGCCCCGAAACGCGCCCTCCGCGCTGCGTTACAGGCTTGCCCCTGACCCGGCCACCAAGGCCGCGCTGGAGGCGACGTTCAGGGCTTATGACCGCATGATGGAGATCCTGGATGAGGTCGCGCGGAACCACAATGTGGGCTCCAACGTCGTGCTGCTTCACGCCCATGCCTATGACCCGATCCGCAAACAGACTGCGCTGCCCTCACGGCTGGTGACGCTGGGTCTGCGCGACCGCGCCGATTATCGCGCAGCGGGGGGCCGCCGGCTGCCGCTCGACGACAAGCTGGCCAAGATCAAGGGTCCCGCCACCATTTCGATTGCGACCGTGCAGGGGCGCTTCAGCGTGCCGTTCGACTATGTCGGCTACGCCGAGGGCTGGGGGCAGAGCGTGCCCGCGCACCTCATCCGCACCGACGACGGTTTCGAGGTTCACTACGGCGTCACGCCGAACAGCCTGCCAGAGGAGGAGAATGCCATGGATACCATTGCTGCCGCCCCCGACAACTTCCTGTCCCGGGTCGGGCGCCTGATCGCCGGGATCGCCTATGACGCGATCGAGCAGGCGGAAGGCAAGAACAAGCTTGGGGTGGTCGGACAGGCCATCCGCGAGATCGAGCGCGCCGAAAGCGAGGCGCGCGATGCGCTCGCCGCAGCCCGCGCCGAGGAGTACCGCCTCAACGCCCGCCGCACCGAGATCGAGCGCGAGATGACCGATCTTGCTCCCAAGATCGAGGGCGCGATCGCCGACAGTCGCGACGATCTCGCGCGTGCCGGCATCGCGCGACAGATGGATATGGAGGCGCAGTTCGAGGTGCTCTCCCGCGCCATCGACGAGAACAACGAGAAGATCGAGAGTAGCATCACATCGCTGCGTGCCGTGCTGTCGGCGCTCCAGGATGCCGAGCAGCGCCGCGCCGATCTTGCAAAGAGCGAGGCGGCCGCGAGCCAGCAGGATTCCACGTCACCACGGAAGCCCGGCGGAGCTTCTGCAGCGGCGAAAGCGCTGCGTGCGGGCAGGGCAGTGGCCCGGGCCACCGGCGTTCCCGCGGCCATCCCGTTCTCAAGCGACATCGACGAGCTCAGCACGTTGCATCGCGACAAGGAGATTGCAGCGAGGCTGGCGCGGTTGAAGTCGCGCTCCTGAGTACTGTGTCATGAGCGCTCTGCTCGAACACGTCATGTCGCCGGAGGTCAGGCCGTTCGCGATTGCGGCGGCCATGATCCTCATCGTCGGCTCGATCGAGGTGGTCTCGATGCTGGTCGGGGCCTCCTTGAGCGAGATCCTCGGCACCAACATCGATTTCGGTCACCCCAGCGACAATGGCGTCATCAACGCCATTTCCTGGATCAATGTCGGCGGCGTGCCGCTGCTGATCTTTCTGCTGCTGCTGCTCGGCGTCTTCTCCATCACCGGCTTCTTGATCCAGGACATCGCGCGGATGGTGGCGGGGCCCTTGCCGGCGACGCTGGCCTCGGTCGGAGCGGTGGTCGTCTCGGTTCCGCTGGTCCGCGCAGCGAGCAGGACCATCGCGCGGGTCATTCCCAAGGATGAAAGCTACGCGGTCGGCCTCGGCGATCTCGTCGGCCGCGTTGGTGAGGTCGTCATCGGCCCGCTGGATCAGGGGCCGCCCGGCCGCGTCAGCGTCGCCGACGTCCACAGCAACCGCCATTTCGTCTGGGCGGTCGCCGCGCCGGCGTCATCGCCTCTGCCGCAGGGAACCATGGTTCTCCTGGTCGATCGCGCCGGCACCCGCTTCGTGGCGGTGAAGGCCGAGGATGAACTCAAACCGTCCAAACCTACTCTAAGCAGCTAGCAAGTCATTTATTGGAGAAAGTCATGTTCGACATCGCAGTCCCGGCCGTGATCGGCGTCGCGCTGATCGTCGTCCTCGGGATCGTCTTCACCATTCTCTACAAGCGCGCCACGCGTGACGAGGCGTTCGTGCGCACCGGCCTCGGCGGCAAGAAAGTCGTGCTCGACGGCGGCGCCATGATCCTGCCGATCTTCCACTCCTACGCCAGCGTCAATCTGAAGACGCTGCGGCTGACCGTCGAGCGCAAGGAACGGGAATCCCTGATCACCAAGGATCGCCTGCGCGTAGACATCGTCGCCGAGTTCTACGTGCGCGTCCGCCCCGACGATGAGAGCATTGCGCTCGCGAGCCAGACGCTGGGCGCGCTGACGAATGATGCCGAAGCGCTGCGTAACCAGGTCGAGGCAAAATTCGTCGACGGCCTGCGTTCAGTGGCGGCCACCATGAGCATTCTGGAACTGCAGGAAAAGCGCAGCGATTTCGTCAAGCACGTGCAGGCGACCGTGGAGTCGGACGTAAAATCCAACGGGCTCGAGCTTGAATCGGTGTCGCTGACCAAGCTCGACCAGACCGATGTGAAGTTCTTCAATCCGGAGAACTTCTTCGACGCCGAAGGTCTGACCCAGCTGAAAACCGTCACCGAGACGCGCCGGCGCGACCGCAACTCGATCGTGCGCGACAACGAGGTGGCGATCGCACAAAAGGACCTCGAGGCGCGCCAGCAGACCCTCACCATCGAGCGCACCAAGAAAGAGGCCGAGCTCTCCCAGGAGCGCGACATCGCCAACAAGACCGCGAGCACCCGCGCGGAAGTCGCGACGGCGACGCAAACCGCCCGTTTGACCGAGGAGAATGCCCGCATCGATACCGACCGCGCCGTGGCCGAGAAGGAGGCAGGCGCCAAGCAGGTCAAGGAAACCGCCGTCATCGAGTCGGATCTGGCGATCAACAAGCGCAAGACCGACGCGCAGCGCGAGATCCAGATCGCCACCCAGGAGAACGAGATCCAGATCGCTTCCAAGAGCAAGCAGACCTCGGAGGCCGTCGCCGAAGCCAAGACGGCCGAGGCGATCGCCGTCTCCGCGGAGGAAAAGGTCGTGACCGCGCGGGCCGTCGAGGTCGCCGACCGCGCGCGTCTCACCCAGGTGCTCGCCGCGCGCACCGAGGCCGAGCGCAAGTCGACTGAGGTGATCGTGGCGGCCGAAGCCGAGAAGAAGGCGGCGCTGGACCGCGCCGAGGCCACCAAGACGCTGGCCACCGCCGAAGCCGAGTCCAACAAGATCAAGGCGGTCGGCGTCAGGAATATCGGTGAGGCCGAGGCCGCCATCATCACGCTCAAGAACGAGGCGCAGAACAAGCTCGGCGCCAATGTCATCGACTTCGAGCTTGCCAAGAGGCGGATCGAGACGATGCCCTCGGCGCTGGCCGAGATGGTCAGGCCGATCGGTAACCTCAAGGACGTCCGGATCCTGCACACCGGCGGTGCGTTCGGCGGCAATGGTAGCGGCACCGGCGGCAATGTCGGTTTCGGCGAAGGGCTCGCCGGCGAGCTCCTCAAGGTGCACGCGCTGCGTCCGATGATCGACGAGATCCTGCGCCAGAGCGGCTTTGCGCCGGGCGATGATCCCGTGCAGGCGCTGGTCGGCGCCGTGACGGGGAAGAGCAATGGTGCAGCGGTGCCGGCGCCTGCAACGGAGAAGCCAGGCACCGCCGACCTATGAATGCCGGTTCATTGCTGCGGAGAATTCGAATCGATAAGAACGGGCTCCGGATGAATCTCGTGAGGCAACGCCATTTTGTTGCCGCGGCGCCTGCGCCGATCGACGTCAGGCGCCGAAAGCCCGTTTCGATCGGGGAATTCTCACATGAAGTATTTTCTGTCGGGATTGTTTGCCCTCGCTCTGTCGATGGCTACCGCGCCGTCGTTCGCAGCCGATGCCCGCAACGTCTCCGTCATCAACGAGACCGGCTACGCCATCAAATTCCTTGGCTTCAACGCGCCGGACGATGGCCTGGACGAATGGGACAATGAGCTCGAGAAGGTTTTGCAGAACCAGGCGAGCACCTATGTCGAGTTCGATGAGGACGACGAGGGCTGCGTCTGGAACCTCCGCGTCGACTGGCAGAACTATGACGAGACCGTGCTGTGGAAGAACGTCAACCTCTGCAAGTTCACCGCGCTGCGGCTGCGCTACGACCCCGGCACCAAGACCACTTCGTTCGTAGCCGAGTAACCTGGCCTGACGTCGTCGGAGGAGGGACCTTGAGGCCCTTTCTCGACGCAATGTGCAAGATGGCGAATTGGTCCTTTGCAAGCGCAAGCGGCTTTGTTATACGCAGCCGCGCGCGAACGACGGGTTCGCCCTTTTCCTCGGTAGCTCAGCGGTAGAGCATCCGACTGTTAATCGGATGGTCGCTGGTTCGAATCCAGCCCGGGGAGCCAAATTCAATCGCATTTTCAGTGGTTTGCGGTCGCGTCCTGATGTGACGCGCGATCTCCTGCGCTAATCCCTCAGGTCCGGCGGCCCGCATGCCGTACAGAATCGCGTTCAAGCAGAAGTGTGCGCGCGGGCGCCCTCGCGCCGCCAGCGCGGCGCCAAATCGACTCAATTCAAATCGAGCTTCGCAAGCGGCGGATTTTTACGGAGCTGATTCCCCATGCCAGACATCAAGGCCGACCGTTCCCAAATGGCCCCCTCGATTCAGCCGGCAGACGTCCCCGAGCTCAGCGACGATGAATGCCTCGCCTGTCTTGCGCGCGCGGTCGAGACCCACGATTCGGCTCGGCTGGATGAAGTCGCCGCACTGATCGGCCGCCTCGCGGTCACGATCGAATAAGCATCTCGCCCTCGACCTGGAGAGAAGCGGAAGGCACGATCCTCGGGGCCAACGGCCATGTTGCGTTTTCGCCGGGCATGTTCCAAAGATGCCGCCAACTTTGGTCCGCGGCATTGTCCGCCTTGCAGGGTTCGCTAATGTCCGGTTTCTCGACCGCGCGCCTCAAAATGGTCGATGGCCAGGTGCGTACCAATGACGTCACCGACCGTCGTGTTCTCGACGCCATGCTCTCGGTTCCACGCGAGGCCTTCGTGCCGGCCAGCAGGCAGGCATTGGCCTATCTCGACCTCGATCTCGACGTGAGCGAAAGCGGCGCCAAGCGCTTCCTGATCAAGCCGCAACTGACCGGCAAGCTGCTTCAGGCTGCCGAGATCGGCGAGGGCGACAACGTGCTGGTGGTCGGCTGCGCCACGGGCTACCTCGCCGCGCTGGCTGCAAAGATCGCGCGTCAGGTCACCGCGACGGAATGTAATTCGGCTTTGGCCGCGAAGGCCAGGGACGCCTTCGCTGGTCTCGGGCTCGCCAATGTCACCTGCAAGGCCGCAGCCTGCACCGACGGCGATCCCTCTGCCGCTCCGTATGACGTGATCGTCCTCAACGGTGCCACCGAGGTGACGCCGGGAGGGCTGCTTGGCCAGCTCAAGGAAGGCGGGCGGCTGGTGGGGGTGTCTGCCGAATCAAGGCCGCCGCGGGCCATGATCGTGACCCATACCCACGGTGAATTCGGCCATCGGGCGTTGTTCGATGCCTCAGCCCCGGTCCTTCCCGGGCTGGAACGGGCCGCCGCCTTCGTCTTCTGACGGCCCTTTGCGGCGCTTTGGCCCGTTAAAATCCCGTTCTGAATCAGAAGTGTGGCCGGGATGCTGCACGTAAAGAGTTTCGACCGAGAACCACCCTCAGGTAGTTCCGTCGCGCTTGACCGCGTCCTATGTTGCGACGGGGCAACGACTCCACTCGGATACGGTAACCAGGCTCGCGGGCACGAACCTGGCGTTAGAATGAACGGAATTTCACGGATGCATGGGGTGAAGCTCTTCACCGGAGCTGCGGTTTCGGTCCTGCTCACGGCGCTGGCCGGGCCCGCGCCTGCCTTGGCGGACACGATCGAGGCCGCATTGGTGCGCGCCTATCAGAACAATCCGCAGCTCAACGCGCAGCGTGCCCAGGTGCGCTCGACGGACGAAAACGTGCCGCAGGCCTTGTCGGGCTATCGCCCAAAGGTCAACATGACCCTCAGCAGCGGGTCTCAATATCAGGATATCCAACAGACGCAGAAGGGCCTGCCGATCCACAGCTCCGATCCGCTTCAGCCCAACAGCGCCAGCCTGACCATCAACCAGACACTTTATAACGGCAATCAGACTGCCAACCGGACGCGCGCGGCGGAGAGCCAGGTCTCGGGGTCCCGCGAGGCGTTGCGCGTGCTTGAGCAGACGGTCCTGCTGCAGGCTGCCACGACCTATATGGACTACCTGCGCGACTCGGCAACTCTCGAAGTTCAGCGCAGCAACGTGCGCGTGCTCGAACAGACGCTCAAGCAAACGCGCGATCGCTTCAACGTCGGCGAGGTGACGCGTACAGACGTCGCGCAATCCGAAGCGCAGCTGGCTGCCGGCAGGACCCAGGCGCTGACGGCAGAATCAAATCTCACGACGACGCGCGCGAACTTCCGCCGGATCATCGGGAACGAGCCGACGAACCTCGCTCCGGGCTCGCCGGTCGATCGCTTCCTGCCCTCGACGCTCGCCTCCGCGGTAAATCTCGGCCTGGTGGAGAATCCCAGCGTTACGGCTTCGATGTTCGGCATCGACGTCAACTATCTCCAGGTCAAGATCAACGAAGGCGCGCTGCTGCCGACGGTCTCTCTCCAGGCTGGCATCACCCAGTCATACCAGCAGACCCTGACGGTCTTCCGAACGACGACCGCTTCAGCTATCGCGACAGCCTCCGTGCCGATCTATCAGGGCGGTGCCGAATATGCGCTCATCCGCCAGTCGAAAGAGAACCTGGCGCAGCAGCGACTGAACCTTGAAACCACCCGCGATCAGGCCCGCGCCAACGTCGTGCAGACCTGGGGCCAGCTGGAAGCCGGCAAGGCGCAGGTGCAGTCCGCGCAGGCGCAGGTCACGGCCTCCGAGATCGCGCTGAACGGCGTCCGCGAAGAAGCCAAGGCCGGCCAGCGCACCACGCTCGACGTGCTCAACGCGCAACAGGCCCTGGTCAACGCGCGCGTCGCGCTCGTCACCGCCCAGCATGACCGCGTGGTGGCGTCCTATTCGGTGCTCAACGCGGTCGGTCGCCTGGCGCCGCAGGTGCTGGGTCTTGCGACCACTGTCTACGATCCCAGCGTGCACTACCAGCAGGTCCGCGACAGCTGGGCCGGCGTGCGCATTCCTGACGGGCGCTAAAGTCCCGTAGTCATCCGGTCGGCCTCGCGAACAGCCGATGCCGACCGGCGCTTTGCTTGCAATCGTCAAAATCCCTGACATAGCCTTGCCAAGAAGGTGCAGGTCGATTCGCCCTGCATCCGATGCCGTGTGCGTAAAGCTTGAGTGCCGAGGGCAGGGGCGCACCGCTGCACGTTGAGCCGTCATCTGGGGACAAGTCGGGCTGCCACGACGAAAATGTCGGGCCACCGATCCGGAACCGGCCAATCCTGTCGTGCTTGGTGTAAAACAACGCATGCGAGGGCGTTGATGATGTGGAGTCGGAGATGACGCAGCCTGCAAAGGTCACAGAACCCTCAATGGAGGAGATTCTGGCCTCGATCCGGCGCATCATTGCCGACGATGAGGCCAAGCCGCCGCCGGCCGAGGTCGCGAAGCCGGAGAAGGCCGCAGCCCCCGCCGCGCCGCCGAAGCCGCAGGCGATGAACGATATTCCGCCGTCCAAGGTCGCACCGGCCAAACCGGCTGCCGAGAAGCCCGCACCGCCTCCGGCCGCCAAGCCGTCACCACCGCCGCCACCCGCACCTGCGGCGGATGCGTCCAACAATCAGGACGATATCGACGCGCTGCTGGCGGGGCTCGACGCGGCCACGCCCGCGCCCGAGGTCCGTACCCCCGAGCCGGAGCCCGAACCTGAGCCCGACGTGCTCGAATTGACCGACGAAATGGCGATGGACCCGACGCCACCTCCGCCGCCGCCGAGCTTCCGCAAGGTCGAGCCGCGCGACGATCTCGAATTCGCCGAATCGCCGCCGCCGCGTCCGCCGCCGTCGGCGTCCTACACAGCCGTGGACTTCGATGCGCCGCCGGTGCCGCCCCAGCAGCCGATCCTGGCGCAGTCGACGGTCTCGGCGGTCGAATCCGCCTTCAATTCCCTGGCCCACACGGTGCTCAGCAGCAATGCGCGCACGCTGGAGGATCTGGTCAAGGAGATGCTGCGTCCGATGTTGAAATCCTGGCTCGACGACAACCTGCCGGGCCTCGTAGAGCGCATCGTCAAGGCCGAAATCGAGCGGGTCTCGCGCGGCGGCAGGTAGACCGGGCCGTCGAGCCCTCATAAAGCCCCGCTTGCGCGTCATATTCGGCCTCCCGACCGGCCGGAAAGCCCTGTTCCCGCCTGGCTTTCCGTTGACCTTTTCGTTGACTTGCCCCCCGCGCGCGGCTTTCTAGCCCCCATGATCGAGAAAAATTACCAGCCCGCCGATATCGAAGCCCGCATGTCCGTCGTGTGGGAGGACAGCCTTGCCTTCAAGGCCGGCCGCCCCGACCGCCGCGACGCAGTGCCCTTTACCATCGTCATCCCGCCGCCGAACGTGACGGGCTCGCTGCACATGGGGCACGCCCTCAACAACACGCTCCAGGACATCCTGTGCCGCTTCGAGCGCATGCGCGGCCGCGATGTGCTGTGGCAGCCCGGCACCGACCATGCCGGCATCGCTACCCAGATGGTGGTCGAGCGGCAGCTGATGGAGCGCCAGCAGCCCGGCCGCCGCGAGATGGGCCGCGAGAAATTCCTGGAACGGGTCTGGCAGTGGAAGGCCGAGAGCGGCGACACCATCATCAACCAGCTCAAGCGCCTCGGCGCCTCCTGTGACTGGTCGCGCGAGCGCTTCACCATGGACGAGGGCCTGTCAAAGGCCGTCATCAAGGTGTTCGTCGAGCTGCACCGCGACGGCCTGATCTACAAGGACAAGCGGCTGGTGAATTGGGACACCAAGCTCTTGACCGCGATCTCCGATCTCGAAGTGCAGCAGACCGAGGTCAAGGGCAGCCTCTGGTATCTGCGCTATCCGATCGAGGGCAAGACTTTCAGCCCCGAGGATCCCACGAGCTTCATCGTCGTCGCCACGACGCGCCCCGAGACCATGCTCGGCGATACCGGCGTTGCCGTGCATCCGGAGGATGAGCGCTATCTGAAGCTGGTCGGCAAAAACGTGATCCTGCCGCTGGTCGGCCGCAAGATTGCGATCGTCGCAGACGACTATTCCGATCCGGAAAAGGGCTCGGGCGCGGTCAAGATCACGCCGGCGCACGACTTCAACGATTTCGAGGTCGGCAATCGCCACGGCCTGGGCCGCATCAGCGTGATCGACCGGGAAGGTTGTCTCGATCTCGTCGACAACGAGGATTATCTGCGCGACCTGCCCGAAGGCGCCGCGCAGTTCGCCGAGGAATTCAACAAGCTAGACCGCTTCGCCGCGCGCAAGCGCATCGTGGAGCGGCTGGACTCGTTCGGTTTCATCGAGCGGATCGAGCCGCACACCCACATGGTACCGCATGGCGACCGGTCGGGCACGGTGATCGAGCCGTATTTGACCGATCAGTGGTACGTCGACGCCAAGACGCTGGCCAAGCCCGCGATCGCGGCGGTGCGATCGGGCGAAACCGCCTTCGTGCCGAAGAACTGGGAAAAAACCTACTTCGAGTGGATGGAGAACATCCAGCCCTGGTGCATCTCGCGTCAGCTCTGGTGGGGCCACCAGATCCCCGCCTGGTACGGCCCTGACGGCAAGGTGTTCGTCGCCGAGACCGAGGAGGAGGCCGTCAGCCACGCGCTCGGCTATTACGTCGAGCAGGAGGTCATCACGGCGGAGCAGGGGCGCGAGATGGCGCTCGACCGCAACAAGCGCGAGGGCTTCATCACGCGCGACGAGGACGTGCTCGACACCTGGTTCTCCTCGGCGCTGTGGCCGTTCTCTACGCTCGGCTGGCCTGAAGAGGCGCCCGAAGTGCAGCGTTACTACCCGACCAATGCGCTGGTGACCGGCTTCGACATCATCTTCTTCTGGGTCGCCCGCATGATGATGATGGGCCTGCACTTCATGAAGGAGGTGCCGTTCTCGACGATCTACATCCACGCCCTCGTCCGCGACGAGAAGGGCGCCAAGATGTCGAAGTCGAAAGGCAACGTGATCGATCCGCTCAACCTGATCGACGAATATGGCGCGGACGCGCTGCGCTTCACGCTGGCCGCGATGGCGGCGCAGGGCCGCGACATCAAGCTCGCGACCAGCCGGGTCGAGGGCTATCGCAATTTCGCGACGAAGCTCTGGAATGCGTCGCGCTTCGCCGAGATGAACCATTGCGCCGTGCCCGAGGGGTTCGAGCCGGCGAAGGTGAAGGAGACGCTGAACCGCTGGATCGCGCATGAGAGCGCGCACACCACGCGCGAGGTGACCGAGGCGATCGAGGCCTATCGCTTCAACGATGCCGCAGGCAGCATCTACCGCTTCGTCTGGAACGTCTATTGCGACTGGTATGTCGAGCTCGCCAAGCCGGTGCTGCTCGGTCCGGACAGCCCTGCCAAGGCCGAGACCCGCGCCATGGTCGCCTGGGCGCGCGACGAGATCCTGAAGCTGCTGCATCCCTTCATGCCCTTCATCACCGAGGAGCTTTGGGAGGTGACGGCCAAACGCGACGGTCTGCTCGCGTTGGCGCAATGGCCGCTGAAGCCGGCAGCACCGACGCCGGAGCAGCTTGCGATGCTCGCTGCGACGACCGGACCGGCCGACGCGCTCGTCTCGCCGGCCTGGGTGCTTCCGATCTTCGACCATGCCGATTTCACCGATCCCGCGGCCGAGGCCGAGATCGGCTGGGTGATCGACCTCGTCACGCAGATCCGCTCGGTGCGCGCCGAGATGAACATCCCGCCGGCAACGCTAACGGCGCTGGTGCTCGCGGGCGCTTCGGCCGGGACCAGGGAGCGCGCGCCGCGCTGGAGCGACGTCATCAAGCGCATGGCCCGGCTCTCCGGCATCTCCTTCGCCGACCGTGCGCCCGATGGCGCAGTCCAGCTGCTGGTGCGCGGCGAGGTGGCCGCGCTGCCGCTGAAGGGCGTGATTGACGTCGTCGCCGAGCGCACGCGCCTCGACAAGGAGATCGGCAAGGCCGACGCCGACATCAAGCGCGCCGAGTCCAAACTGGCGAACGAGAAATTCGTCGCCAACGCGGCCGAGGAGGTCGTCGAGGAGGAGCGCGAAAAGCGTGAGGCCGCGCTCGCCCGCAAGGCCAAGCTGCTCGAGGCGCTGGAACGGCTCAAGCAGGCGTCCTGAGCTTATTTCGGGAACGGCTTGCTAAGGAATTTCGAGCCCCTGACGCCATAGCGCCAGGGCAACTCGATCGCCTTGGTGATGCCGATCCGGATGCCCGCCGCGACTTCGACGTCCTCCGTCCGCGCATAAAGCGCGATCGGCGGCCGGTCCAGCGGCAGGGCGTTGTGCGCGATGGTGATGCCGAGCGCTTCGGTCAGCTTGCCCGGACCCGAGCACAGCGCGTGCACCTCCTGGAGATGTCGGCGGCGGCGCATCGCAGCGATCCCATGCGTCGGCTCCAGCGCGCGGATCAGGACGGCGCTCGCAGAGCCGATCTCCTCGCAGACGAAGTTCACGCACCAATGGATGCCGTAGGAGCGGTAGACATAGGCAAAGCCGGGCGGGCCGAACATCACCTGGTTCCGCGGCGTCGGTCCGTTGTAGGAGTGCGCCGCCGGCTCGGTATGATGATAGGCCTCGACCTCGACGATGATCCCGCCGACGCCGCCGACCAGCATGGTCGCCCCGATCAAGTCGGGCGCAACTTCGTGGACGCTGCGGGCAAAAAAGCTGCGCTTCAGGACTTTGCCGAGCCGCGGTCTGGAGGCTTTCGAGACTGGAGCCATTCGAGATGAGAATCGCCTGAGAACAGAGCAGGATATTGCCCATATCTGCCATGTTCCCTGAAGCGGGGCGAGCCGGGTTGCGGCAGGCCGCCAGACCGACTAGGTAGGACTTGGTCAGACCGGACATCCCATGGTCGTTATTGTCGATACCATCTCGAACCCGTTGCGCCCGCGCCACCCTGAAAAGGTGAACCGGCCCGACTCCGCTTCGCCGCCGAAGCCGGACTGGATCCGTGTGCGCGCGCCCAACACCCGCGGTTATGCCGACACCCGCAACATCGTGCGCGCCAACGGTCTGCACACGGTGTGCGAGGAAGCGGGCTGCCCGAATATCGGCGAGTGCTGGGACAAGAAGCACGCGACCTTCATGATCATGGGCGACACCTGCACCCGCGCCTGCGCCTTCTGCAACGTCAAGACCGGCATGCCAAACGCGCTGGACGCAGCCGAGCCGCAGAATGTCGCCGAGGCCGTGGCCAAGCTCGGGCTGGCGCACGTCGTCATCACCTCGGTCGACCGCGACGATCTCGCCGATGGCGGCGCCGAGCATTTTGCCCAGACCATTCGCGCGATCCGGGCCGCATGCTCCTCGACCACGATCGAGATTCTGACGCCCGACTTCCTGCGCAAGGAGGGCGCGCTCGAAATCGTCGTCGCTGCGAAGCCCGACGTCTTCAACCACAATCTCGAGACCGTGCCGTCGCGCTATCTCACGGTGCGACCGGGCGCGCGCTATTTCCATTCGATCCGGCTTCTGCAACGGGTCAAGGAGCTCGATCCCACCATCTTCACCAAGTCCGGCATCATGGTCGGCCTCGGGGAAGAGCGCCACGAGGTGCAGCAGGTGATGGACGATCTGCGCTCCGCCGACGTCGATTTCCTGACCATCGGGCAATATCTCCAGCCGACCCGCAAGCATCACGCCGTGATGCGCTACGTGCCGCCGGACGAGTTCTCGTCGTATGAAAAGGTCGCTTATACCAAGGGCTTCCTGATGGTGTCGGCGAGCCCGCTCACCCGCTCGTCGCATCATGCCGGCGAGGACTTTGCGAGACTGAAGGCCGCGCGGGCAGCTAGCGCCCGCTGAACCGCCATGCCCAAATTTTCGAGCAAGCGCCGTGTCAATCACAGCGCGTCCGAGATGTTTGATCTGGTCGCCGACGTCGAGCGCTATCCGGAATTCGTGCCGCTGTGCAGCGCGTTGAAGGTGCGCCAGCGCATGGCAAAGCCCGACGGCACCGAGGTGCTGGTCGCGGACATGACGGTGTCGTTCAAGCTGGTCAAGGAATCCTTCACCAGCCGCGTGACGCTCGACCGCGCCAATCTGAAAATCCTGGTCGAATATCTGCAAGGTCCCTTCAGCAATCTGGAAAACCGCTGGACGTTTGAGCCCAAAGGCCAGGAGGAGGGCAGTGGCGTCTGCGACGTCGGCTTTTTCCTGTCCTACGAGTTCAAGAGCCGCATGCTGGCGCTGCTGATGGGCTCGATGTTCGACGCCGCGTTCGCGCGCTTCTCGACCGCATTCGAGAAGCGGGCGGATGTGATCTACGGCCGGCCGAAGCTGGCATCGTCGTAGGCTCCGGCCAGGCATACTCTCGTGTCCCGGACGCGGTGCAGCGCGTAGCGCTGCTCCGCAGAGCCGGGATCCACGCCGCACGAACTCCTCACTTCAATCCACCGCCTTCACGATATCCGGCGGCTGCGAGGCGTAATATGCCGCGGCCTGCTCGATCTCCTGCGGCGTCATCGCGCGTGCGACGTTGCGCATCTGCTGGCTGATGTCGTTGCGCCGTTCGTCGGAGGCGAAGGCCTGGAGCTGCGCCTTCATGTAGGCCTCCGACTGGCCCTCGAGCCACGGGCTGCCGGTTTTGTTGTCGAGGCTGCCATGGCAGGAGCCGCACGGCGCGATCCCGCGCATCGGCGCGCCATAGATCACGATATTGGGCTTCGGCAGCTGCGGCGTCGGGTGGTAGGCCGGCAGCCGCGGCAGATAGGCGTAATAGTTCGAGAGGTCCGCGATCTCCTGATCCGTCAGATTGACGGCGAACGGCGACATCACCGCATTGGTGCGCGCGCCGGTGCGGAAATCGTGCAGCTCCTTGTAGATCACGGCAGCGTACTGGCCGGCGAGGTTGGGCGAATCCGCGCGGCTGACGCCGGTCGGGCCGTGGCAGATCGCGCAGCGTTGAGCCAGGGTGGCACCGCGGCCGATCGCTTCCTGGCTCGGGCGTGACAGCGTGTTCGACGTGAGCACGACCTCCGAGAGGCGCTTGCTCTGCTCCGGCGTCGCCACGCTTGCCGCGCGCTGCGGCACGCCGGCGGCGCTGCAGATCGCATCCCAGACGTTGGCGAACTGAACCCAGGGCTGTGCGAACGGTAGCACGATGAAACCGGCAATCGCCGTCACGACGAAGATAGCGGCAAAGATGCCGACACTCGCCTTGAAATGACGATTGGTGAGGGTGAAGAGCTCGCGCGTGCTCATCACTGCGCTCCCACATAGACGGCCGGCACCGAGGTGCCCTCGCTCAGCGCCAGATTCAGGATCGGATAGCCGTAATTGGTGAGGGTGAGGCCGATCATCAGCGCCACCCACAACGCGTGTGTGTTGAGCGCGACCGGGACGGTGGCCGGCTGATGCACGGCGAGCGCGAAGCGATAGGCACCGGCGTCGGCCTGGGGCGCACGCATGCCGCGAGCCAGGATGACGATGAACATGATGCCCGACGCCAGCAGGATGAAGCCGCCGATCGCCGACAGGGTGACCGAGAGCGCCTGCGGCGCGATCGCAGGATCGCCGAAGTCGAAATAGGCCATGCGGCGCGGCATGCCCAGAATCCCGACCCAGTGCCACGGGAAGGTCGTGACGATCATGCCGACGAACCACAGCCAGAGCTGGGTGCGGATCAGGCGGAGATCGACCAGCTCGCGCCCCGTCAGATGCGGCCAGAGATCATAGGCGATCGCGAAATACATGATCACGATGGCGCCGCCGAAGATCAGGTGGAAATGGCCGGTGATCCATTGCGTGTTGTGGATCGAGGTATCGAGCTGGTAGCTCATGTTGATGAGGCCGCCGGCGCCGCCGAAGCCGAGCATGACGAAGGAGAAGGCGAGCGCCAGCATCATCGGATTGTCCCAGGGCAGCGCCGTGATCCAACCGAACAGCCCGCGTCCGCCGCGCAGGCGCGCGGCGATCTCGACAGAGGCGCAGATCGTGAACACGGTCAGAAACGTCGGCAGCGTGACCAGCGCCGTGAAGGCGGAATGGATGAACTTGAAGCCGGCGCCGACCTGCGGATCGGCGAAGGTGTGGTGCATGCCGATCGGCATCGCCACCACCAGAAACAGGATGAAGGAGATCCGCGCCATCGTGTCGGAATAGACCCGGCCGCCGATCGCGCGCGGCACGATGGTGTAATACGCGATGTAGGTCGGCATCAGCCAGAAATAGACGATGGCGTGCAGCGTCCAGGAGAAGAAGATGCGCGCAAGTCCGGCATCGATGGTGTTCTTCAATCCCGCCGCCACCGGGATGATCTGGAGCAACAGCTCGAGCGCGGCGCCGACGGCGGTCCAGGCCCACAGATAGGAGCCCGCGACATTGGCGAACATCGCCAGCGGCACCGGCGCGCCGGGATGGGCCTTTCGCCAGATGCGCAGATTGACCGACATCAGCGCGACCCAGATCCAGGAGCCGACCACGACCAGCACGACGCCGAGATAGTAGAAGACGTTGCCGATCAGCGGCGGATAGAACGTGTAGAGCACCGAGGCACGGCCGAGCGCGATCGGGATCACGGCCATGATGCTGCCGATGACGATCAGCCAGAAGCCGGCCCAGGCCCAGCGCACGCCGACGAGGCGCTGCTGCAGCGCGGCCTCGCTGATGGCATAGCCGAAGCCCATCGCGACCAGGGTCGGGAAGACGTAGCCCATCACCGTGCCGTGCGCGGTCAGCGAACGGTAATAGAGCTCGGGATTGGACAGCCAGGTGCCGATCGGGCTGCGAATGAACATCTGCCAGGCGCCGAGCGTGAGCGCGATGCCGAACACGGCGAAGGCCAGCCAGAAATGGGCGAGAATGAGCTTCCTATTGACCAACACAGCTCAGCCTCCCGCCACCCTTCGCGCGGTTCGCGAACTCGGCCTTGTCGATCACCTTGACCTTGCCCCACATGCCCTCGTGGCCGAAAGAGCAAAACTCCTGGCAGGGCATCAGATAGTCACCGGTCTTTGTAAAGCGCATCAGCTGCTCGGAGATGTAGCC
Source organism: Bradyrhizobium sp. Bra78 (assembly GCF_024519855.1). NCBI lineage: Bacteria > Pseudomonadati > Pseudomonadota > Alphaproteobacteria > Hyphomicrobiales > Nitrobacteraceae > Bradyrhizobium > Bradyrhizobium sp. Bra78. Next base: position 289,444 of record NZ_JALJRE010000005.1, read on the forward strand.
CGGAACCAGCATGGTGTTGACGTTGGTGCCCTGGATCAGGATGCCGTGCACGACGTCGGCGCTGGTGGCGCGCAGCGTGATCGGCGTGTCGGCGGGCACCACGATGCAGGCCGGCGTGAAGGAATATTGCTGGCCGATCGCGCGCACCGTCACGTTGCCGTTGGCCTCCAGCACGCTGCCAAGATTGCTCTCGACGAACTCGCCGCTCAGATGCAGCCGCGAGGGATCGGTGGTCTCGACGCGCGGCTGCGGCATGGTCGCGCGATGAATGCCCGCGAATGCCGCCAGCAGCGCCATCATCACGATGATGATTGCCGCGATGGTGGCCCAGCGCCGCTCGACGCGGGCTGCGACCTCGGTGCTGGCGCTGCCGTTGCCGTGGGTTTCCTCGGCGCTCATTGCAGCGACCCGCGCGGCAGGAAGACGAACAGATAGAAGGCGAACCACATCGCGACCACGCAGGCGGTGGCGATGCCGGCGAGCACGATCGCGCCGGACGGGCCCTGCGCCACGACCTCCTCGACAGCCTGATCGGCGGCGGCGGGGCTGGTCGGCGGATCGGAATTGAACATGACGTTTCCTCGGCGCCTCTCAGTTCAGCGGTGCGGAGCGCAGCTCGTTGGCCTCGCGCGCCGAGACCGGCGTGCCGCGATTGCCCCAGGCGGTGCGGATGTAGGAGACGACGGCGGCGACCTCGTTGTCGGAGAGGAGGCCGGCGAAGGGCGGCATGCCATACGGCATCGGATTGCCCTTGGTCCCCGGCGGATAGCCGCCGTTCAGCACCATGCGGATCGGATTGACCGCCGACTGCATCTCGATCGACTGGTTGTTGGCGAGCGGCGGCCAGTGCGGCGGCTTGCCTTCGCCCTGCGTGCCGTGACAGCTCGCGCAGCTCTTGTCGTAGACGGTCTTGCCGAGGCTGATCAGCAGGCTGCTTTCGGTGGTCGGCAGTGCCGAGCTTGCCGGCGGCGAAGGCGAGGGCTCCGCGATGCCCTTGAGGTACACCGCCATCGCCCTGGTGTCCTCGTCGTTGAGATATTGCAGGCTGTTGTGCACCACCTCGGCCATCGGACCGTAGACCACGCCGCGCATGGAGACGCCGGTCTGGAGCAGATCGGTGATGTCCTTGATGCTCCAGTCGCCGAGGCCTGCTTCGCGATTCGACGTCAGCGAGGGCGCGTACCAGTTCTGCATCGGGATCAGCCCGCCCTTGAAGGCGTCCGATTGCGAGGTGCCGCCGAGCGCGTTGATCGGCGAATGGCACATGCCGCAATGGCCGAGGCCCTCAACCAGATAGGCGCCGCGATTCCATTCCGCCGATTTTTTCGGATCCGGCTTGAACTCGCCTTCGCTGAAGAACAGCGTGCGCCAGCCGAGGATGAGCTGACGGTTGTCGTAAGGGAAACGCAGCTCGTGCGGCTTGTTCTTCTGGTTCACCGGCGCGACCGAGCGCAGATAGGCGAAGATCGCGTCGCTGTCGGCGCGCGTGACCTTGGTGTAGGACGCAAACGGCATCGCCGGATAGATCAGCCCGCCATCCGGGAAGCGCCCGTTGTGCATGGTTCTGTAGAAATCGTCTGCGCTCCACTTGCCGATGCCGGTCTCCGGATCGGGCGTGATGTTGGAGGTGTAGATCGTTCCGAACGGGGTCGGCATCGGACGTCCGCCGGCGAACAGGCGGCCCTCGGCCGCGGTATGGCAAGCGGTGCAGTCGCCGGCTCGGGCGAGATATTCGCCGCGCGCGATGACATCGCCCGTCTTGTCCTGCGCCTGCGCAGCCGTGGTGAGCGCTACGAGCGCGAGGAGCGTGATCGACAATTTGAAGCCCATCATCCGCCTCGTCAGTTGGGCTGGCTGCCGCAGCCGAAGGGCAGCGCGTAGGTGCCTTTCGGGACGGGAGCAGGGTTGGCGGGAGCCGGCCGCGTGGCGAGCCAGGCTGCGACCGCGGTGACGTCGGCTTCGGTCAGGTGGCCGGCCACAAGCTGCATGCAGTCGGGCGACCTGGCGGTGCGGGTGCCGTAGCGCCACGCGCCAAGTTGCGCGCTGATGTAGTTGGAGCGGAGGCCCAGCAGGCCGGGGATGCCGGGCTGCATGCCCGTCAGTCCCGGGCCGTGGCAGCTGACGCAGGCCGGAATGTTGCGCCCCGCATCGCCGCTGGTCACGAGCAGCTCGCCCTGCGCCAACACGTCCTTGCTGACCTCGCTCGGCGCGGGCTGCGGCAGCGGCGGATGCTCGCTGGCGAAATATTCCGCCATCGCCTCCAGATACGGGTCCGGCAGAAACTCCAGCAGATAGTTCATCGGCGGGTATTTGCGCCGGCCGCTGCGGAAGGCGAGGAGCTGGTTGTAGAGATAACCGGCCGGCTTGCCGGCAAGGCGCGGGAAATAGACGTCGCTGGTACCTTCGCCCTTGTTGCCGTGACACGGCGTGCAGGCTTCCACCCGCGCTGCCATGGTATCCGGCGGCTGGTTGGCCGTTTGTGCGGCTGCACCATCAAAGGCGGTCAAAGCAATCATGACGACGGCCGAGGCCGCGGCGCGAGCGAGCACTTTTGTCGCCCTCCAGAGGGGTGGGTCGGTTGATTCCGGACCACAACGTAGAGCGGCATTATTGCGCCAATATTTTTGCCGCGCCAAGTTCTGACGGAAACCACGACGTTTGGTCGCGCTTGAACCGTCACGATCCCGATCGAATTCGACAAGATTTGCGTGCTTTTTGAAAAGCAAACATGACGCTGCAGCCTCGCGGCGTGTCTCGCCCGAGCTTTGCTTCGTCGTGTCGCCCTCTTTTGTCAGAGGGCGCAGGGAAGGCCGGGTGCCGGCTGGCACCCACGGTCCACTGTGCGAAGGTTGCGCTACAAGATTCTGCACAGCGGCATACAGGTTAAGCCCAACACACGGCCTTCCCTGCGCAGCGGTTTGACGGCTTATGCCGTGCTCTCCCCGGGGAGCGATGCACTATTGCCCCCGTCGCCTTGCGGATCGCTGATGCGCGTGCCCGGTCGGGCCGCCGCATCACCGCAGGACTTGACGCACAGACCCCGGGCGTCAGGACGACACGGTTTTGCCGTACGCGAACCGCACCGGTCGTTGCGCGCCGCTGTCGCTCACGGTTTTTGCCGCCCTGCGATGCCCTTCGCGCCAGTGCTGCCAGCGTCCGCCACAACCCATCCCGCGTTTCGTGACGATCGCGATACGCCCCTCTGACTGGGGATGAGGTGGCGCAGGAATACGCCAAAGCCGAATTTCGGTAAAGTGGAATCTTTTCGTCGGCCGGCATCGACCCATCGATGGCGTGTTTTGCCCGTCGGGCAACGCAAGAGATTGTGGCCCGCACGAGCGCAGCCATATCCGGGACGGCGACCCGCGGATCGACGAGAAGGCCGCACCGGCGGTCAATGTGTCGAAGGTCATCGATGCCGCCAATCCCGCAGCGCCCGTCGTGGAGTTGACCGTGAGCGCGAAGCTGAAGCCGTCGGATGCCGATGCGGTCAGGCAGCACGTGCTCGATCACGCCAGCGCGCTGCTCGCGGCGGCGCGAGGTCTCAGCCCCGCGGCGGTCTGCGCTTGGCCACATGCCGGCGCGGCGAGCGGGTCACGCGAGGACGCAGACGAGTGGCTGCGGCGGCGCGGCGGGGCTTTGTCGCCGCCTGCGGGCCGCGGGCAAGATCCATCAGCATGCGCAGCGCCTCGACGACGGAGCGCTGACGGACGGCGGTGCGGCCGATCGCGCCGAAACGATGCTCGCGGTGGACGATGCGGCCGTCGCGCGCGGCGACCGCGAAATGGACGAGACCGACCGGTTTGCCCGGCGTGGCGCCGCCCGGACCGGCGATGCCGGTGATGGCGACCGCGAGATCGACGCCGGCACGCTCCAGCGCGCCGACCGCCATGGCGGTCGCGGTCTCCTTGCTGACGGCGCCAAAATTGGCAAGCGTCCCGGCCTCGACCCCCAGCATCGCGCGCTTGGCGTCATTGGAATAGGTGACGAAGCCGCGATCGATCACGTCGGACGAGCCGGGGATGTCGGTCAGTGCGCCTGCGACGAGCCCGCCGGTGCAGGACTCGGCGGTCGCGATCGTCAGCTTGCGCATCCGGCACAGATCGAGCAGCGAGCGGGAGAGGGCGCGTGCGTCGCTGCCGGCCATGGACTAGGCGCTCCAAGTCTTCTCGTTAAACGGCAGGCGGATGGTGGCGCTTGCGGTGGCCGCGATGCCTTCCTCGCGGCCGGTGAAGCCGAGCCGCTCGCTGGTCGTCGCCTTCACAGCGACGCGGGAGATGTCGACACCGGAAATCTCGGCGATGCGCGCGCGCATGGTGTCGCGCAAGGGGCCGATCTTCGGCCGCTCGCAGATCATCGTCACCTCGAGATTGGCGACGCGGCCGCCCCGCGCGGTGACGCGTTCGATGGCGTATTTCAAGAACTGGTCGGAGGAGGCGCCCTTCCACTTGGCGTCGCTCGGGGGAAAGTGCGAACCGATATCGCCATCGGCGAGCGCGCCGAGAATGGCGTCGACCAGCGCATGCAGGCCGACATCGCCGTCGGAATGCGCCAGGAAGCCCTTGCTGTGCGGCACGCGGACGCCGCAGATCATGACATGGTCGCCCTCGCCGAAAGCGTGCACGTCATAGCCCGTGCCGGTCCTGATGTCGCCGAGCAGGCTGGCCAGGCGCGCTTCCTCGCGCACGAAATCCTCGGGGGTGGTGAGCTTCATATTGGCAACATCGCCTTCAAAGGTTGCAACCGTCAATCCCGCCCATTCGGCAATCGCGGCATCGTCGGTGAAATCGCTGCGCCCGTCCTTTGCCGCCCGACGATGCGCCTCGAGGATGACGTCGAAACGAAAGGATTGCGGCGTCTGCGCGATTCGCAGGCGAGCCCGGTCCGGCGTGTCCTCGACTTGGCCGCTCGCGCCGGTGACCTTGATGGTGTCGGTGACGGGAACGACGGGGATCGCGGCGCCGGTGCGGCTCGCCGCCTCGATCGCGCGCGAGATCACGCCGTCCGAGACGAAGGGCCGCGCGGCGTCGTGGATCAGGACGATGTCCGGCTTGTGCTTTGCAAGCGCTTCGAGACCGGCGAGAACGGAAGCCTGCCGGGTCGCGCCGCCATTTGTCGGCGGCTCGTGCTTGAGTCCTGCGACCGCCGCCGTGAACATGGCGCTGTCGTCGGGGTTCACCACCGGCTGCACCGCGAACACCTCGGCGTGACCGCTGAAGGCTTCCATGGCGCGATAGATCACCGGCACGCCGCCGATCTCGCGATATTGCTTCGGCCCACCAGCACCTGCGCGCAGGCCGCGTCCGGCCGCGACAAGAACGACTGCGGTGCGCTGTGATTTCGCCATAGGACTCAAATACTCAGTTGATAATGAGGAGAACTCGGGAGTGGGGTGATGGCCGCATGCCTCTAGCACGACAGGCCCGCAAAAAAAGGGGGTTTCCCTGGATTGTGGGAAACAGCATTTTGTTGCACTGCACTTGAAAGATTTGCAGAACTGTCTAAACTGTAGGCATGACGCTTGACTGCACAAGAATTGTGCGCAAGATAGATCATGGCAGGCGCGATGAGGCCCTGCCTACGCAACGAGACCCCTGTGACCGGCTCGGCATTATCTGGCTCTAAGCCGTTGAAAATAGGCGATATTGATGTCGCCGCCCCGGTCTTCCTGGCGCCGATGTCGGGGGTGACGGACTCGCCCGTCCGCAGGTTGGCCGCGGAGCTGGGGGCCGGTTTGGTCGTGTCCGAAATGACCGCCAGCGACGAGCTCGCCAATGGCCATCGGATGTCCCGGTTGCGCTGCGAAGCCACGGGAATCGGCCCGCATGTAGTCCAGCTCGCCGGCTGCGAGACGCATTGGATGGCAGAGGGCGCCCGGATCGCCGAGGCCGAAGGCGCCGATATCATCGACATCAACATGGGCTGTCCGGCCCGTCACGTCACCGGCGGCCAGTCCGGCTCGGCCCTGATGCGTGACCTCGACCATGCCGTCAGCCTGATCGAGGCGACGATCGCGGCGGTGAAGGTGCCGGTGACGCTGAAGATGCGGCTCGGCTGGGACGACCTCACGCGCAACGCGCCGGAACTGGCGCGCCGCGCGGAGGCATCCGGCGTCAAGCTCGTCACCGTGCATGGCCGCACCCGCTGCCAGTTCTACAAGGGCGAGGCCGATTGGGATGCGATCCGCGCCGTGCGCGAGGCCGTCTCGATTCCGCTCGTCGTCAATGGCGACATCACGTCTTACGAGAAGGCGCTCGCGGCGCTGGAAGCCTCCGGCGCCGATGCCGTGATGATCGGCCGCGGCGCCAATGGCCAGCCCTGGCTGCCCGGCCAGATCGGCCGCCGCCTGAAGGGCGGGGCAGCGGAAGCCACGCCGTCGCTCGAGACGCAGCTCCATTACGTGCGCACGCTCTATGAGGGTGTCTGCGCGCTGTACGGCCTGCGCATCGGCCTGAGGCACGCGCGAAAACATCTCGGCTGGGCGCTCGACGTTGCGGCCGATGTGAGTCGTGCGCCGGCCGCGACGCTGAAATCCTGGCGCCAGAAGATCCTCACCTCGGAGGATCCGGGCCGCGTCCACCAGTCCCTGCAAGATGCCTTCGACGACTTCGCATGGAGCGCTGCTGCATGAGCTCAGCCGTTGAACATCGTCGGCCGATTCCGTCCGACAGCGACGCCATCCTGGACGCACTTCCCAATCCCGTGCTCATGATCGGGCCGGACGGCAAGATCGTCGCCGCCAACATCGCGACCGAAGCCTTCTTCGAGATCTCGACGCAGTTCCTGAAGCGGCAGTCGCTGAAGGAGCTGGTTCCGTTCGGAAGCCCGTTGCTGGCGCTGATCGACCAGGTGCGCTCGTCGAATTCGCCGGTCAACGAATACAAGGTTGATCTGGGCACGCCGCGCATGGGCGGCGACCGCCAGGTCGATCTCCACGTCGCGCCGCTGACCGAGCGGCCCGGACATATCGTGGTGATGCTCCAGGAACGCACCATCGCCGACAAGATGGACCGCCAGCTCACCCATCGCAGCGCCGCGCGCTCGGTGATCGCGCTGGCCGCGATGCTGGCGCACGAGATCAAGAATCCGCTCTCCGGCATCCGCGGCGCGGCGCAGCTTCTGGAGCAGCAGGCCTCCTCGGAAGACCGCATGCTGACGCGGCTGATCTGCGACGAGGCCGATCGTATCGTGACGCTGGTCGACCGCATGGAAGTGTTCGGCGACGAACGTCCCGTGGTCCGTGGCCCCGTCAACATCCATTCCGTGCTCGATCACGTCAAACGGCTGGCGCAATCGGGCTTTGCCCGCAACATCCGTTTCGTCGAGGACTACGATCCCTCGCTGCCGCCGGTGCTGGCGAACCAGGATCAGCTCATTCAGGTGTTCCTCAATCTGGTCAAGAACGCCGCCGAAGCCCTGATCGACGTTCCCGACGCCGAGATCCAGCTCACCACCGCGTTCCGTCCCGGCGTGCGTCTGTCAGTCCCCGGTCAAAAATCCCGGGTATCTCTGCCGCTTGAATTCTGCGTCAAGGACAATGGACCAGGCGTGCCGGACGATCTTCTGCCCAACCTGTTCGATCCCTTCGTGACCACCAAGCAGACCGGCTCGGGTCTGGGCCTCGCCCTGGTCGCGAAGATCATCGGCGATCACGGGGGCATCATCGAATGCGAATCTCAGCCGCGCAGGACCACCTTCCGCGTGCTGATGCCGATGTATTCCACATCGGTGAAACATGCCGATCAAAGCAGTCGCGACGGCTCTGCCGGGAAGTCGTCGTCTGCATCACAGGGGGCAAAATGAGGATTAACGATGCCCGCAGGTAGCATTCTCGTTGCTGATGACGACACCGCCATCCGCACGGTTCTCAATCAGGCACTATCCCGCGCCGGCTACGAGGTCAGGCTCACCGGCAATGCCGCGACGCTGTGGCGCTGGGTCAGCCAGGGGGAGGGCGATCTCGTCATCACCGACGTGGTGATGCCCGACGAGAACGCGTTCGACCTGCTGCCGCGGATCAAGAAGATGCGGCCGAATTTGCCCGTCATCGTCATGAGCGCGCAGAACACGTTCATGACGGCGATCCGCGCCTCCGAGCGGGGAGCGTACGAATATCTGCCAAAACCCTTCGACCTGAAGGAGCTGATCGCCATCGTCGGCCGCGCGCTGGCCGAGCCGAAGGAGCGGATCTCGTCGCCGGACGAGGACGCCGAGATGGAGGCGATCCCGCTGGTCGGCCGCTCGCCGGCGATGCAGGAAATCTACCGCGTGCTGGCGCGGCTTATGCAGACCGATCTCACCGTGATGATCACGGGCGAGTCCGGCACCGGCAAGGAGTTGGTGGCGCGCGCGCTGCATGATTACGGCAAGCGGCGCAACGGCCCGTTCGTCGCGGTCAACATGGCCGCGATCCCCCGTGACCTGATCGAGTCCGAACTGTTCGGCCATGAGCGCGGCGCCTTCACCGGCGCCAACACCCGCGCCTCGGGCCGGTTCGAGCAGGCCGAGGGCGGCACGCTGTTCCTCGACGAGATCGGCGACATGCCGATGGAGGCGCAGACGCGCCTGCTGCGCGTGCTTCAGCAGGGCGAATACACCACCGTCGGCGGCCGCACTCCGATCAAGACCGACGTGCGCATCGTCGCGGCCTCCAACAAGGACCTGCGCGTCCTGATCCAGCAGGGCCTGTTCCGCGAGGATCTGTTCTTCCGCCTCAACGTCGTGCCGCTGCGGCTTCCCCCCTTGCGCGAGCGCATCGAGGACCTGCCGGACCTCGTGCGGCACTTCTTCACGCTGGCCGAGAAGGACGGCCTGCCGCCGAAGAAGCTCGACACGCTGGCGCTGGAGCGGATGAAGCAGCACCGCTGGCCGGGCAACGTGCGCGAGCTCGAGAACCTGGCGCGGCGCCTCGCGGCGCTCTATCCGCAGGACGTGATCACCGGCTCCGTCATCGACGGCGAGCTGGCCCCACCCACGGTCAGTGCGGGTGCCGCCGTCCAGCAGGGCGTCGACAATCTCGGTGGCGCGGTGGAGGCGTATCTGTCCTCGCACTTCCAGGGTTTTCCGAACGGCGTGCCGCCGCCGGGGCTCTATCACCGCATCCTCAAGGAGATCGAGGTGCCGCTGCTGACGGCTGCGCTCGCCGCCACCCGCGGCAACCAGATCCGCGCAGCCGACCTGCTCGGCCTCAACCGCAACACGCTGCGGAAGAAGATCCGGGATCTCGATATCCAGGTCTATCGGAGCGGGGGCTAGTTTTTCGAACCTGACGGTGGCTCAGCTCCCCTACCAAAGCGGAGCTGAGCCTGTCCGGATCGCGCTGGCCGTTGTGGCTGACGCGGTGAGCAGAAGTCCGATCCGGGCTGAAATGTTCCTCTGGAACATGCAAAAGGTCATTCGGCCTGGGGCGCGCGTCCTCAGACCTATCTGACCAGCCGGGTTGAAACCGGCATCGTGGAGGCGAGGTTCACCGACCGCGCCTCCAGGCTCGGGCCGTTGACCAAGAGGTCAGCGGCCACGATCAGCAGCAGCACGGCCGAAACCATCATCGCGAGAAAGAACCTGTCCATGCGGGATCAAGCCGGAAGGACGGGAATCCGTTCCGCCGGCTGGCGCCGGCCCGGCATGCCCTGTGGATGCGCCGGTCCGCCGTGGCAGATGCGCCGCGGAATTGTCGCAATTCGGCAACATTGTGGTAGGAATGCATCAGTATCCGCGATCCGCGGATCCCCGTTTTCAGCATCCCCATTGCCGGAATGACCAGCGCAGACACCTCGGCCGCATCCTTTGACACGGCCCCAGCGGAAGAGCCCCGGCGTTGGTCGGTGCGACGCTGGCTGGCGCCCTTTGCCGTAGCGCTGGCGCTGCTGTCCGCCCTGCTGACCTTTCTGGTCCTGACCGGACTGACGAACATCGAGCCGACACCGGCGGTGGTCCGCTCGTTCTACCTGCTTAATGCGGCCACCATCCTGCTGCTGGTCGGGATCATCGTGCGCGAGCTGTGGCAGCTGATCCTGGCGCGGCGGCGGGGCCGGGCGGCGGCGCGCCTCCATGTCCAGATCGTCAGCCTGTTCTCGATCGTGGCGGTGCTGCCGGCGGTGCTGGTCTCGGTCGTTGCCAACGTCACCATCGAGCGCGGCCTCGACCGCCTGTTCTCCGGCCCGACCAAGGAGGTGATCCAGAATTCGCTGACGATCGCCCGCGCCTACATGCAGGACCATGCGCAGCTGATCCGCGGCGATATTCTCGGCATGGCCAACGACATCGCTCATGCGCGGCCGCTCTACGACCAGGATCGCCGCTCGTTCCGCGAGCTGCTGACCGCCAGCGCCGGCTCCCGCAATCTGCCGGGCGCGATGATCATCGACAAGAACACCAACATTCTCGAATCCGCCGACACCGGCATGCGGCTGGCCTATTCGCCGCCAGCGCCGGACTTCCTCAGCAACGTCAACGAATCCGAGCCCGAGATCGCGGTGCTGCCGGACGCCAGCTACGTCGCCGCCGTGATCCGCTTGCGCGCCTTCAGCGACACCTTCCTCTACGTCGCGCGGCCGCTCGATCCGAACGTCGTCACCCAGCTCAAGCAGACCGAGGTCAGCGTCGCCGAATACGCCCAGATCGAGTCGCGCCGGCTCGGCATCCAGGTCGCATTTGCGCTGATGTTCGCGGTGATCGCGCTGACCATCCTGATGGCCTCGGTGCTGATCGGCCTCAACTTCGCCAACTCGCTGGTCTCGCCGATTCGGCGGCTGATGAACGCGGCCCATACGGTCTCGACCGGCGACCTCCATGTGAAGGTCCCGGTGCACCAGTCGGAAGGCGACCTCGCCCAGCTCGGCGAGACCTTCAACAAGATGACGCAGGAATTGCGCAGCCAGCGCGACGAACTCGTCAACGCCAGCGATCTCATCGACAGCCGCCGCCGCTTCATCGAAGCGGTGCTGTCCTCTGCGAGTGCCGGCATCATCGGCGTCGATACCTCGGGCAGCGTCGGCATCCTCAACCGCTCCGCCGAGAAGCTGATCGGGCACTCCGAAGCGGAGACGCTCGGCCATCCGCTCTCCGACGTGCTGCCCGAGCTCGACGAGATGATGAAGACGGCGCGGGAAGGGACCCAGCGCCTGGTGCAGGGCCAGATCACGATCACGCGCGACGGGCAGGAACGCAATCTGTCGGTCCGCGTCAGCGCCGAGAAGACCAGCCAGCCGCACGACAGCCACATCATCACGCTCGACGACATCACCGAGCTGGTCTCGGCGCAGCGCACCTCGGCCTGGGGCGACGTGGCGCGCCGCATCGCCCACGAGATCAAGAACCCGCTGACGCCGATCCAGCTCTCGGCCGAGCGCATCCGCCGCAAATTCGGCAAGTCCATCACCGAGACCAAGGACAAGCAGATCTTCGAACAGTGCACCGACACCATCGTGCGCCAGGTCGACGATATCCGCCGCATGGTCGACGAGTTCTCGCGCTTTGCGCGGATGCCCAAGCCGGTGATGGAGGGCGAGGACGTCGCCGACACCGTGCGGCAGGCCGTGTTCCTCATGAAGGTCGCCCATCCCGAGATCGAGATCGAGGCGCAATTCAAAGAGGATCCGCTCCGCGCCCAGTTCGACCGGCGGCTGATCTCGCAGGCGGTCACCAACATCGTCAAGAACGCCACCGAGGCGATCGAGCAGGTCCCGGCCGAAGAACTGGGAAAAGGCCGGATCGACGTCGTGGTCTCGCGCGAGGGCGAGGACGTGCTGATCGACGTCATCGACAACGGCATCGGCCTGCCCAAGGTGGCGCGGTCGCGTCTGCTCGAGCCTTACGTGACGACACGCGCCAAGGGCACCGGCCTCGGGCTCGCAATCGTCGGCCGCGTGCTGGAAGACCATGGCGGACGCATCGAGCTGAAGGACGCCTCCGACTTCCGCGAAGGCCAGCGCGGCGCCTGGATGCGGATGCGGTTTGCGATCTCCGGCGCTCCCGCGAAAAGCGAGGGGGCCGAGCCGGCGGGCGAGGCAACGATCAAGCCGGAAATCGCGGAAGCGAGCACGGCTCCCGCCAAGCACCTCGAAACAATAGAGCCGGCCTCCGGAACCAAAGAGCCGGCTGAAAAGACCAATGATTCAACGAAGATCGAAGCCTCAACAGGCAACTGAGAAGACAGGCGCGACCCATGGCAAGTGAAATTCTGATTGTCGATGATGAGGCCGATATTCGGGATCTCGTTGCGGGCATCCTCGAAGACGAGGGCTTCGTGACCCGGACGGCACGCGACAGCGACACGGCACTCACCGAGATCGCCAACCGCAGGCCGCATCTGGTGTTCCTCGACATCTGGCTGCAGGGCTCCAAGCTCGACGGCTTGCAGCTGCTGGAGCAGGTCAAGAAGGACAACGCCGATTTGCCGGTCGTGATGATCTCCGGTCACGGCAACATCGAGACCGCGGTCGCCGCGATCAAGCGCGGCGCCTACGATTTCATCGAGAAGCCGTTCAAGGCCGACCGGCTGATCCTGGTCGCCACCAGGGCGCTGGAGAACTCGCGGCTGAAGCGCGAGGTCAAGGAGCTGAAGCAACTGGCGCCGAGTGCCAGCTCGCTCGTCGGCCGTTCGCCCAGCATGAACCAGCTGCGCCAGACCATCGAGCGCGCGGCCAAGGCCAACAGCCGCATCCTGATCGTCGGCCCCGCCGGCGCCGGCAAGGAGCTGACCGCGCGCACGCTGCACACCGCCTCGGGCCGAGCCGACGGCCCGTTCGTCGTGATCAATGCCGCCGCGATCACGCCGGAACGGATGGAGCACGAGATGTTCGGCGTCGAGCAGTCCAACGGCGAGCAGCCGCGCAAGGCCGGCGCGCTGGAGGAAGCCCATGGCGGCACGCTGTTCATCGACGAGATCGCGGACATGCCGCGCGAGACCCAGAACAAGATCCTGCGCGTGCTGGTCGAGCAGTCGTTCCAGCGCGTCGGCGGCACCGCCAAGGTGCAGGTCGACGTCCGCATCATCTCCTCCACCGCGCGCAATCTGGAAGAGGAGATCGCGGCCGGCCATTTCCGCGAGGACCTCTATCACCGGCTCTCGGTGGTGCCGATCCGTGTGCCTGCGCTGTCGGAGCGCCGTGAGGACATTCCGGAATTGATCGACTATTTCATGGAGCAGATCTCGGCGGGCAGCGGCCTGCCCAAGCGCCAGATCGGGCAGGACGCGATGGCGGTGCTGCAGTCGCATGTCTGGCCGGGCAATGTGCGCCAGCTTCGCAACAACGTTGAGAGAGTCATGATTCTGGCCGCGGGCGGACCCGAGGTCATCATCACCGCCGACATGTTGCCGCAGGACGTCGGCTCGATGGTGCCGGCGATGCCGACCAGCAACAACGGCGAGCACATCATGGGCCTGCCGCTGCGCGAAGCGCGCGAAGTGTTCGAGCGCGACTATTTGATTGCACAGATCAGCCGTTTCTCAGGAAATATTTCTCGCACGGCCGAGTTTGTTGGCATGGAACGCTCGGCCCTGCACCGCAAGCTGAAGGCGCTCGGCGTCGGCTAGGGCTTTTCGAGCGGAGTTGCATCACGGTTCGCGTCGGGAAAAAGGCGTCAAAGCAACAATCTGGAGCGGCGACGTTGCGGCCGGACCTCAGGGATAAGCGAGGAAAATCATCGATTTCCGTAGTTTTTCGGGGCAATACCGCGTGGGCTGCCGCGTGAAGCGGCTTGCCTAATATGTCCACCTGTCCTCTAATCGCACAGCTGTTCCTTCCGAGGGGGATCTCATGAGGACGGCAACCGGAAGCGGCTCCAGCAAAAGAGGGCCGCAACCGGCGCAATAAAAAGAAACTCAAAGCGAGAAAAAAACAATGGCGGCAGACCGCGCACAAAACCTACAGGACACCTTCCTCAATCACGTTCGCAAAACGAAGACGCCACTGACGATCTTTCTGGTCAACGGAGTGAAGCTCCAGGGCATCGTGACCTGGTTCGACAATTTCTGTTTGCTGCTTCGGCGCGACGGTCACTCGCAGCTCGTCTACAAGCATGCGATCTCGACCATCATGCCGGGCGCTCCGATCCAGTTGTTCGAAGGCGGCGAGGATCAGCCGGCTTGAGAGTGATCTGATTGGAACCCCGGAATTTCGACGGGGAAGCCGACCGTCCGCAGTCGGCAGGGGCAAAGCGAACGGGGCGGGTGCTTGTCATCGGCCCCTATTTGCGGGTGCGCGCAGGCAGTGCCGACGCGCAATCGGAAAGTCATATCCTGCGAAACGCCGAGGCCCGGCTCGACGAAGCCGCGGGCCTCGCGCGCGCGATCGATCTCGTCATCGCCGATGCCATCATCGCGCCGATCAGCCAGATCAGGCCCGCGACCTACATCGGCAAGGGCAAGGTCGAGGAGATCGCCGCGCTGGCCAAGAGCCTCGATGTCGAGCTCGTGGTGATGGATTGCGCGCTGGCGCCGATCCAGCAGCGCAATCTCGAGAAGGAATTGCACGCCAAGGTGCTCGACCGCACCGGCTTGATCCTCGAAATCTTCGGCCGTCGCGCCAAGACCAAGGAAGGCTCGCTTCAGGTCGAGCTCGCGCATCTCAACTACCAGCGTTCGCGCCTCGTCCGCTCATGGACCCATCTCGAACGCCAGCGCGGCGGTTTCGGATTCATGGGCGGCCCGGGCGAGACGCAGATCGAGGCCGATCGCCGCCTGATCCAGGAACGCATCTCCAAGCTCGAGGGCGAACTGAAGAAGGTGCAGGCGACGCGGCGCCTGCACCGCGCCGGTCGCCAGCGCGTGCCTTATCGCGTGGTGGCGCTGGTCGGCTACACCAATGCCGGCAAGTCGACGCTGTTCAACCGCCTGACCCGCGCCGACGTCCAGGCCGCCGACATGCTGTTCGCCACGCTCGATCCGACCTTGCGCGCGCTCACTTTGCCGCATGGCGGCAAGGCGATGCTGTCGGACACGGTCGGCTTCATCTCGAACCTGCCGACGCAGCTCGTCGCAGCCTTCCGCGCCACGCTGGAGGAGGTGCTGGAGGCCGACGTCATCCTGCATGTGCGCGACATCTCGCACGAGGATGCCGAGGCGCAGCAGGGCGACGTCGATGCCGTGCTGCGCCAGCTCGGCATCAATCCTGACGACAGCGGCCGCATCATCGAGGTCTGGAACAAGATCGACCGTTACGGCCCCGAGCAGCGCGAAGAGCTGTTGAACATCGCCGCGCGCAGGCCGGAAGATCATCCGGCCATGCTGGTCTCGGCCGTGTCGGGCGAGGGGGTCGACGCGCTGCTCGCCGCGATCGAGGAGCGCCTGGCTGCCAAACGTACCACGCTCGATCTCTCGATCGACGCCGCCGACGGCGCCGGCATCAGCTGGCTGCATCGCAATTCCGAGGTGCTGGCCAAGGAGCTGCATGACGGCCGGTTCGACATGACCGTGCGGGTCGACGAAACCAAGCGGGATATCGTGGTCAATCGCTTCGACGCCGTGCCGCGTCTTTCGGCCTGAACGATGTCGTCCCGGCGCAGGCCGGGACGAATACCTCGTGATCTATCGATTGCGATTGGTAGAAGCACCGAACGACGAGTCTTCGCCAAACTACTCCTTGGGGTTATGGGTCCCGGCCTTCGCCGCATTCCACAACGCATCCATCTCCGCCAGCGACGCCTGCTCCAGCGTCCGTCCCTGCGCTTCCAGTGCCCGTTCGATGAACGCAAACCGCCGTTCGAATTTCGCATTCGTCGCGCGCAGCGCGGCTTCCGGATCGGCATCGACATGGCGGGCGAGGTTGACCAGCGCGAACATCAGGTCGCCGGTTTCCTCCGCCAGCCCCTCGCTGTCGTTGCGATCGAGCGCAGCCTCGATCTCGTCGGCTTCCTCCCGGATCTTTGCCAGCACGGCGCGGGGGTCGTTCCAGTCGAAGCCGACGGTCGAGGCCTTGCGCTGCAGCTCCATGGCGCGCGTCAACGCGGGCTGGCCGGCCTTCACGCCTGAGAGCAGCGATTTATGCGGCGGCGCCTCCTCCGGTGGCCGGCGTGCGGCGCGCTCGGCCTTTTCCTCGGCCTTGATGCGGTCCCAGACTTCCTTGACGTGGGAGGAGGCGAGGTTGCCGTCCTTGTCGGCGAAGACATGCGGATGGCGCCGGATCATTTTTCGCGTGATGGCCTCGACGATGTCGCCGAAGGCAAACGCGTTCTGCTCCGACGCCATCTGGGCGTGGAACACGACCTGAAGCAGGAGATCACCGAGCTCCTCGCGCAAATCGTCGAGATCGCCGCGGCTGATGGCCTCGACCACCTCATAGGCTTCCTCGATGGTGTAGGGCGCGATCGTCGCAAAATTCTGCTCGAGGTCCCAGGGGCAGCCGGTCACCGGCGTGCGCAGCGCCGCCATGATCTCGATCAGGCGGGAAATGTCGCGGGATGGGGTCATTGCGGGGCAGTCTCCTGGGTCTCCAACCTTATGCCAAAAGCGGCCGGCCGATCCCAGCGCCGGCACGCGGAACAGGCCGATTTCCACCGATTGGCTGATACGTTCCGCAATGCTAAAGCGCGGAGCCATGAGTGATGCATTTTCCTCCGAAACCGCGCTGGTGCTGTTCTCCGGCGGCCAGGACTCGACCACCTGCCTTGCCTGGGCGCTCAGCCGCTTCGCGCGCGTGGAAACGCTGGGATTCGACTACGGCCAGCGCCACGCCGTCGAGCTCGACTGCCGTGAGCGGCTTTTCGACGGTCTCAAGAGCCTGCGCGCGGATTGGGCCGCAAGACTCGGCGAGAGCCACACACTGTCGATCCCGACGCTCGCGGCCGTGTCAGAGACGGCGCTGACGCGCGACGTCGCGATCGCGATGGGCGCAGACGGCCTGCCGAATACGTTCGTGCCCGGCCGCAATCTGGTGTTCTTGACCTTCGCCGCGGCGCTGGCCTACCGGCGCAGCATCACTGACATCGTCGGCGGCATGTGCGAGACCGACTATTCCGGCTATCCCGATTGCCGCGACGACACCATCCGCGCGATGCAGGCAGCGCTCTCGCTCGGCATGGCGAGGTCCTTCGAGCTGCATACGCCCTTGATGTGGATCGACAAGGCCGCGACGTGGCAGCTTGCGCATGACCTCGGCGGCGAGGGGCTGGTCGATCTCATCCGCGAGCAGTCGCACACCTGCTATCTCGGCGAACGCGGCGCGCAGCATGAGTGGGGATACGGCTGCGGCGAGTGCCCGGCATGCAGCCTGCGGGCGAAGGGGTGGCGGGAATACGTGGCGGGGAGGTAGCGCGCCAATCTGCGCTGTCATTGCGAGCGAAGCGAAGCAATCCAGTATCCTTCTACGGTGGCAGTCTGGATTGCTTCGTCGCAAGAGCTCCTCGCAATGACCAACGTGGCGCGAGCTTACCGAAAATCCTCGTCCCGCAGCTCGATCGGCTTGCCGTGCGGCGTCCGATCCGCGGCGTGGTCCCAGGCGTCGCGGTAGCGATGCAGGGTTTCCGTCGAGGCGACGCCCTTGCTGGCGACTAAACCCTCCAGCGTGGCGAGCCAGTGCAGATAATAGGTCTCGCCCGTATCGGGATCACCCGCTGCCTGCGCGCGCTTGATCTCGAAGGCCAGGGCTGCGGCCCATTCGGGCCACGTGAACACGCCGCGCTCGTGCAGGCTCACGGCCATCGCGAAGGCGTGCGCCTCCCAGGGCGCGCGGAACACCGGGCCTTCTTCGTCGCGCGGAATGCTCGGGATCGCCGCTGTCGCGGCGGCAGCAGCGCTACCACTCATTACGCCGGGTCCAGATACGGCTCGAACGCGTCGATCGACACCTTCGAGGTCGGGTCACCGTCCGTGCCCCAGAGATCGCTGCCTTCGAATACGACCGTGTAGAGCCACTGCGGATTCTCGCCGAGCTCCATCGCCGCCGAATCCGGAAACACGTGGCAGCCATGGTTCAGCTCGACGACGCCCACATGGCCGCGCACATAGCGCGGCAGCCGGGTGTGCGTGGTCGGATGGATGTTCCTGGCGCGCACGCGGTCGCCGATGTTGAATTTTGCGGGCGCAGGCGCCGTGCGGGCGAACTTGCCGCGCACCATGATGCGCTCGACCTGGCCGAGATCGAACTTGCCGTGCATGAGCGCTTTTGCCGGTTGAATCGCATGCCCGGCGGCGACCTCCTCTCTCGTGAGGTAGCCCTTCTCGATCAGCATCTCCTCGAGCCCGAGAAACCATTTCTTGTAGTAGGAGCTCGACAGATACACATCCGGCGGCAGCGTCTCGCGATAGAAGCGCGAGGTGTCGATGTTAAAGGCGCCGGCCGCGCCCATCGCGCGCACCATGGCGAGGACGCGCGACTCCCATTCCTCGTGAAACATCGGCTCGTTCGACTCCGGCTCGACCTTGCCGAAGCCGTCCATGCCGCCCATGTCGTGCACGCCGTTCATGACGGCGCTCCGGGCGTCTTGGGAAAGCCGGTGCCGATCATGGAATCGCGCGTGACCAGCTCGGCGAGCTGTTCTTCGCTCCAGCCTTCGGTGCCCTCGGGCCGCATCGGCAGCACGAGGAAGCGCGTCTCGGCTGTCGAATCCCAGACCCGGATTTCCATGTCCTTGGGCAGCGTGACGTCGAAATCGGCGAGCACGCCACGCGGGTCCTTCACCGCGCGCGAGCGGTAGGGCGCGGCCTTGTACCAGACCGGCGGCAGACCGAGCATCTCCCAGGGGTAGCAGGAGCACAGCGTGCACACGACCATGTTGTGCCGCTGCGGCGTGTTCTCGACCACGACGAGATGGTCGCCGACGCGGCTGACATGGCCGAGCGTGCCGATCGCCTTGCTGCCGTCTTCAAGCAGCGCCGTCTTGAAGGCCGGATCGGTCCAGGCCTTGGCGACGACCCGCGCGCCGTTATGCGGGCCGATCTTGGTCTCGTAGGCCTGGATGATGGCGTCGAGCGCGGCCGGCTCGACATAGCCTTTTTCGGTCAGGATCGTCTCGAGCGCGCGCACGCGCAGCTCGGTCTCGGACAGCTCGGAATGATCGTGATCGTGGTGGTGATGATGCTCGCTCATGGGGGTGAAGATAGTCCCAGAATCCGGGCGTTGTCGAGGCGAAGACTCTGCTAACATCGCGCCATGGGCTGGGCTGCACGAACCGGAATGGCCGCCGCAATCGCGGCTCTTGTCGCACTCGCGGCGCAGGATGCGCGCGCCGCGAATGGCGCCTATGCGGTGGATGCCGCCGATATCTCCGAGGTCGGCTCCTGCAAGGTGGAAAGCTGGATGTCGGCGGCGACCAACACGGATTTTTCCGCTGTCGCCAATCCCTCCTGCGTCGTCGATCCCTTCAGGCCGATCGAGCTGAGCCTGCAGACGATCCGGGCCCGCAGCGACGGCGACTGGAGCACGACGGTCGCCCCAAAAGCCAAGACGAATTTCATCCCGACCGGAATAGGCCGGTGGGGATTGTCGGCGTATGGCGGCGGATCATTCGACGCGGCGACCGGCGATGCCCTGTCCGCCTTTGTCGTCATCCCCGCGACCTACCGCCTGTCCGAGACCATGCGCATCAACGTCAATGGCGGCTGGCTCTGGGATCGCACGGTCGACCGCCATTATCTGACCTACGGCATCGGCTTCGACTGGAAATTCACCGACACCTTGCAATGGACGATCGAGGCATACGGTCAGGCCGGCGCCTCCGAGATCGCGAGCGTGGTGCAGCCGCGCTTCCAGACCGGCGTGCGCTACCGGCCGAACGAGATATTCTCCGTCGACGTGATCTACGGCCGCAACATTACCGGCGAGAACGCCAACTGGATCACCGTCGGCACCACGATCCGGTTTCCGGTACCCGGGGCACAGCCCGAGCATCACCGCACCGGTCATCTCTAGCATAAAGAACAACAAGACCAGGGAGGTTGCGTTGACCGACTATGTGAAGATCGAGAAAGGCCTCGGGCCGGAGGGACGGATCGCGGTCGTGCGCTTCGACCGTGGCGACGGCATCAACGCGCTGTCGCCGGAGGCGCTGCGCCAGCTGACCGCGGCGGCGCGCAGCTTCGAGGATGATGCCGCGACGTCCGTCGTGGTGCTGACGGGCAGCGCCGCCGCGTTCAGCGCCGGCTTCGACCTCAAGGATGCCGAAGGACGCTCGCGCAAGGACATGGACCTCGGCACGCTGCGGCGGCACCTCAAGCTCGGGCCGCGACTTACCCATGCCTGGCAGGAGATGGAGCAGATCACGATCGCGGCCATCGAGGGCTTCTGTGTCGGCGGCGGCGTGGCGCTCGCGGTGGCGCTCGACTTCCGCGTGATGGGGCACGATGCCCATCTGCGCGTGCCCGAGATCGGGCTCGGCATGAACATGAGCTGGCAGAGCATTCCGCGCATGCTGCATTTGATCGGGCCGGCCCGGACCAAGCAGGCGGTGATTTTGGCCGACCAGCGTATCAGCGCCGACGAGGCCTATGAATGGGGCCTGGTGGAGCAGGTGACCGACCCCGGCCATGCGTTCGATGCCGCCATGGAGATTGCCCGCAAGGTTGCCGCGCAGCCGCCGCTTTCGGTCGCCATGACCAAACTGACCGTCAACCGGCTCGCGCATGCGCTGGACGATCTCGCCAGCCACATGGACGTCGACCAGTTCGCGCTGGCGAGCCTCACCGAGGACCACAAGGAGGGCGTCGAGGCGTTCCTGGCCCGCCGCAAGCCGCGGTTCAAGGGGCGGTAGAACGCAAGGTCAAGCCATTGATCGGGCCGCGGACGGTCCGTATACGCCGCGCTCGGACAAGAGCGGCTCGGTCAACGGGCCGGCAGGACACGATGACAATCGGGGGAGGGCTCATGACAGCCAGTTCTCAGACGCCTGAGGCGAAAGGATTTAGCTGGAAGCTGATCGCGCCGCTCGTGGTGTGGCTGGCGATCTATCTGTGGCCGGTGCCATCGGGGCTCAACGTCAATCAGTGGCACTATTTTGCGGTGTTCGCGGCCGTCATCACCGGGCTGATCCTGGAATCGATGCCGGTCGGCGCGGTCGGCCTGATCGGGCTCACGGTCGCCGGCATCAGCGGCTACATCGATCCCGATTCGACCAAGTCGCTGCGCTGGATGCTGGCGGACTTTGCCGAGAGCACGGTGTGGCTGATCGTCGGCGCCTTCGTGTTCTCAATCGGCTATCGCAAGAGCCAGCTTGGCCGGCGCATTGCGCTCGTGCTGGTGCAGAAGCTCGGGCGGAACACGCTCGGCTTCGGCTATGCGGTCGCGATGTCGGACTTCCTGCTCGCGCCGGCGACGCCGTCCAACACCGCGCGCAGTGGCGGCATCGTCTATCCCATCATCAACAACATCCCGCGCATCTACGGCTCCGAACCGGGGCCGACCGCCGGCAGGATCGGCACCTATGTGATGTGGACGGCGTTCGCGTCGACCGCCGTCATGATGCTCGCCGTCGTCGTGGTGCTGATCGCGCCGGTGCAGCTCGTCCAGAGCGCCGGCGACTATCTTGCGCGCCGGGTCAACCGCCGGCTGCGGTATCGCTGACGTCGTTTTCGAGACGTCGCGGACAAGCAGGTTCTTGTCCATCTGGAAACATTCCAAATCCACAACGTGACTGGGCGCATTCGCCGCATGCGCTGTGCACGCGTCTGGAGAAATTCTAACGCGGTTCCTATCGCGCTCCGAAATCGGCTGCGTTACGGCGAGGCATCAAAAACGATACCGGCAAAGCCGGCAGTGATGGCGGCCGGGCCCGCTTGATGGAAGTCTTCGATGAGAGCGATATTCGGCAGTCTGCATCGCTGGGCGGGACTGCTCACGGCCGGATTCCTGTTCTTCTCCGGCATCACCGGCGCGGTCATCTCCTGGGACCATGAGATCGACGACGTCCTGAACAGCCATCTGTTCGACGTCAGCAGCAAAGGCCCGGCGATCCCGTCGATCGAGCTTGCCAGGACGATCGAGCAGCGCGATCCCCGCGCACGCGTCGTCTACCTCTTCATGACGCCGGAGGAGGGCCACTCGCTGTGGTTCTTCGTCATGCCGCGGATCGATCCCGCAACCGGCAAGCGCTACGCCCTCGACTACAATCAGGTCTTCCTCGATCCCAACACCGGCGCGGAGCTGGGCCGGCGCTATTGGGGCGCGGTTTGGCCGGTGACGCGCGAGAACTTCGTCTCGTTCCTCTACAAGCTGCACTACACGATGCATATCCCGGAGTTCTGGGGCAGCGACCGCTGGGGCATGCGTCTGCTTGGAATCATCGCCATCATCTGGACCATCGATTGCTTCGTCGGCTTCTACCTGACGCTGCCCTCGCGGCGGCGCGCCAGGGCCGCGCGGGCGCCCGCGGTCACGCGCCAGCTCGACCGAGGTTTTTGGGCCCGCTGGGCGCCGGCCTGGACCATCAAGACCTCGGGCAGTGCCTACCGGATCAATTTCGACATCCACCGCGCCTTCAGCCTGTGGACCTGGGGCGTATTGTTCATCATCGCCTTCACGGCTTTCTCGCTGAACCTCTATTTCGAGGTGTTCTCGCCGCTGATGAAGATGGTGTCGAACTACACGCCGACGCCCTATGAGCAGCGGCCGTATCGCGATCTCGACGACCCCATCGAGCCAAAGGTGACCTTCGCCGACATCGCCGCGCGCGCCGCCGCGGACGGCAAGGCGCGAGGCTGGACGATCCCGGTCGGCTCGATCAATTACGGGCCGGCCCATGGCGTCTATGCCGCCGCGTTCTTCCACCCCGGCGACGACCACGGCGCCGGCGGCGTCGGCCCGGCGCAGCTCTATTACGACAGCGAGGACGGCCGCCCGATCGGCGAGCGGCTGCCCTGGGTCGGTACCGCCGCCGACATCTTCGTGCAGGCGCAGTTTCCGCTGCATTCGGGCCGCATCGTCGGGCTGTTCGGCCGCATTCTGATCTCGATCATGGGACTGGTGGTGGCGGCGCTCTCGGTCACCGGCGTCGTGATCTGGTGGCGCAAGCGCCGCGCCCGCGTCCGCGTGCGCGAGACCGCGGCGATGCGCTCGAGCCGGCAGCAACTGACGCCGGCCGAGTAGGGCGCTCGGCTTCGAGCCGAGGCCTGGGCCACGACAGCAGAGTTTGATCGGAATCAAACCGCCCTTGGGAACCTTCGCTAGCCTCGCGGCGTGTTTAACCGATTTGCAGTTACGTCCCCCCAGGGCGTTGTGCCCCTGTTTGCCTTCCTCTCCGACAGGATGGCCAAGCACTCCAGGACAGGTGGACGTGAGAGGATGCTGATGCGCACTTACTATTTCGACATGAAGGACGGCGTTGCGGCTCGGGACAGGTCAGGTCTGGAGTTTGGAAGCGATGGCGCCGCCATTGCTTACAGCAAGAGCCTGGCGGAAGACGTTCGCACGAAAAGGCCGGGAGGACATCCAGATCTCCGGATCGTCGTCATCGACGAGAACGGTCGGGAAGTTCATCGCGAAACGGTCTATTCGAAGAACGGTTGACCATCGCGGAGCCGGCCGAGCAGGGCCCATGACGGCCTGCCAGCTCACCGCGGATGAACCTTCCCGTGAAACAGAGGCACAAAGACAGAAGACAACTCGTGCCTCCCGGGATCGCTATGAAGTGCCTTGCCTTAATCTGCCTGCTCGTCCTGGCCACCAGTGCAAATGCGGCCCAGCCCGAGCAGCACTATCTCGACCTGCGCGATCGCTACATCGCAAAATTCTCGAAAGCCAAGGAGAATGACGAGACCTATAAGCAGCACGATGCGGCGCTCAAGGAGTTGACCGGCGTGCTGCGGGGCTTCGTGGGACCCGTCACGATCAAGGGGCTTCCGGCGGACGGCAAGTCGAACGCCGACACGCTGTTCAAGGGCGATTCGGGCTTCGGCCATCTCGACGGCCTCGGCTTCGCCTCCGAAGGCGACAGGATGCAAGCCGTCGTGACCACCTCCACGCTGCTCAAGCACTGGCTGCGCGAGCACCGCGAGGACGGCATGCCGCAGGAGATCGGCGCGGCATTCAAGTCGGATCGCTTCTACTATTATGCGATCCAGGATTCGGCCTTCGCCAAATATGCGGAGCTGCCGATCACCAAGCCCGCAAACGCGACTGCCGCCGTCGCCGTGCTCGGTGTCCGCGGCAACGGCGATCTGAAGGGACCTCCCGCCGAAATAGACGTCGTCGCGATCCAGGGCGAGAAGGTCTTGTTCCTCGCCGCAAGCGACGCCGTGAAGACGGCCCCGATCCCGGCCTGCGAGAAGGTCTGGACGCAGATGATGGCCAAGCCCATCGACAAGAAGGACCCGCGCGGCGACATGACCCGCGAAGACAATGCCATGACGGCCTTCACGGCGTGCTTCGCCAAGCAAGCACCAAGCCAGAGCTGGTTTGCATCGGTCGTCAAGAAGGCGCAGAGCCAGCTCGATTTGCTGCCGCTGCGCTAAATCGCGCAGCCGCCGAGATTCCAGTCACGGCCGCCCTCAACCGCTGATCGTTCCCTCACGTGAATATCTCGCGCGACGGTCTACCAGAAAGACGACAAGGTCCGTATCCTCGCTCGCTTCCACCTTTGGCGAGGCGCCGTCGCCAGCGAACATCAGCACGGTATGCCTGCCGGCCTTGCGCTCACCTGCTGCAGCGACTGTACAGGGCTAGGCCGCCTTGCCCGGTGCAGCGGCCCTGTTCGATGCAGGGCTCGCGCTCGGCGGCGCCCCCGTCTTGATATCGATTGTCTTGGTGGTCTTCACGGCCTTGGCGGGCTTCCTGATAGCCAGATGCAGCACGCCCTTGTCGAAATGAGCTTCGACGGCTCCCTCCTCCGGCTCGAAAGGCAGAGACATCGATCGATAGAATGAACCGTAGCTGCGCTCCTCGACATGCCAGTCCTTCTCTTCTTTAGTGCTCTCCGCCTTTTTCTCGCCGGCGATGACCAGTTGGTTGCCGTCCAGGCTGACCTTGATATCCTTCTCGTCCACGCCGGGAAGTTCGGCCGTCACTTCGAAGGCATCCTTGGTTTCCGCCACATTGACTGCCGGCGCGCCTGCGCCGATGCTGGACGAGGGCGACCTCTGATCGAAGGCGCGAAGCGCGTTTTCCACGTCACGCCGCATGGCCCTGAAGGGGTCGAATGCAGGCTCCTGGCTGGTGGTCCATAATCTCGGAAGGCTCATCTGCTCTCTCCACAAGTTAGAGAAATATCAAGCAGCAGCCTGCTACTCGCGCTCGCGACGGCCTTGATGTAGCGCAAATTGGCTGGGTTATTTCGAAGAGGAGGGGCCGGTCATCATGACGGAGCTCGCAGGCAAGAGAGCGCGTCAACAAGGTTGACCCGATGATAGTCTGGAGCTTGCCTCGCTGCAGCACCCGCATCATGGCCGGATGGTCAGCAGCCAGTCGTCGAGCCGTTGCAGCCAGCGCCGAGACGGAGGCGAGGCAGGGGGCGGTTTGAGCTTGAGGCGATCACCATCAACTCCATGAACAAGCTGAAGCGTTCGCGTGTGGTAGACGGCAAGATCCGGCCGGTGACCAATACTCAACACGGTGGTCTGCTTCAGCTCATCGTCGAACAGGCGCATGACCCGTCGCTGGCTGTCTTCGTCGAGCGCGGCTGTCGCTTCGTCGAGAAAGACCCATCCCGGCTTGTGCAGCAGAAGGCGCGCAAAGGCGAGGCGCTCCTGTTCGCCAAGCGAAAGTTCCTTGTCCCAGCGCTCGGTCTTGTCGAGCTTGGGAATGAGATCGCCGAGATCGCACCGCTCCAGGGCTTGTCGCACGTCCGCATCAACGAAGGCGTCGGGCGGGCTCGGATAGCTCAAGGCGTTTCGGAGCGTCCCCAGCGGCAGGTAAGGGCGCTGCGGCAGGAACGCCATGGCGCCGGGCGCAGGCGTGAGGATGATCCCGGAACCCCACGGCCAGAGGCCCGCCACGGCGCGAAACAGTGTCGATTTTCCTCGTCCGGTGTCGCCGACGATCAGCACCCGCTCGCCGGGAGTGATGCTGACCGTCGCGTCATCGATGACGATATGCCCATCCGGCAAGAGGATCCGCACGCCCTCGAAAGCAAGATGTCCGTCAGGGTGCAGCGCGCGTTTGATTTCCTCAGCGCCCTGTTCGATCGCAGGCAGATTGTCGAGTGCCTCGCGAAAGCGCGCGACCCGATGGACCGCAGCACGCCAGTCGGCGAGCCGTGAAAAATTATCGACGAACCATCGCAGTGCCAATTGTACCTGGGTGAACGCGCCCGCCACCATGATCAGGCCGCCCAGGGTCAGGTTGCCGCCGAAATAGGCTGGTGCAGCCACCAGTATCGGAACGACGAGCGACAGCCAGCCGATTCCCGATGTGATCCAGGTCAGGTGAGCGAGCGAAGAGGATATCCGTCGCATCGTGTCCACGACGGCCGCCAGCGCGGCCTCGAGATGCCGTCGCTCGTCCGGCTCGCCGCCATGCAGTGCGATACTCTCGCCGGACTCGTTGACCCGAACGAGCGCAAAGCGGAATTCCGCCTCACGTGCGTATCGCTCGCCGTTCAGGGCTATCAGCGGCCGCCCCACGATCCAGGTCAGAGCGGAGCCAATCGAGGCATAAGCGAGCGCACACCAGACCATGTAGCCGGGAATGGCGATGTCATGGCCTGCGACCTGGAACGTGACCTGCGCCGAGAGAGTCCAGAGCATGCCGACGAAAGCTATGAGCTGGAGCAAGGAATAGACCATGCCGCAGCCGAGGTCGGCGGTGTAGTCGCCCAAAAGACGGGTATCCTCCTGAATGCGCTGGTCCGGGTTGTGACCATACTCGCCGGCAAAGCCGAGCTGATAGACGCGCAACGGCTTGAGCCACTCGGCCAGGAGATGACGGGTGATCCATTCGCGCAGCCGAAACTTCAGGCGCTCCTGGAGAAAAGTGTTTGCGACCGTAAGCGCCAACAAGACAGCGATGATGACAACGAACGTCTGGAGATCGTGAACGAAACCCGACAGATCCTTGCGCCCGACGGCGTCGAAGAACCGGCCGTTCCAATCATTGAGCTGGACTTGTCCAAACATGTTGGCAATGGTGACGACAGTCGAGGCTACGAAGATCGCCATCACGCGCCGTCCCCCTTCGGCGCGAATACGCGTGAACACGCCCAGGTCTCGGGCAAGATTGAAATCGCCTGTCGGCGCAGCCTTGACCAGTGCGTCGGCGAGAGCGGGCCTGGCGGCCGCTCCCGGCATCATTTGGATTGAAGGCTGCGCGGGCCGCGACAGCGTCGGAATTGTCTCCGCCGGGCGAGCGACGGCATCCGGAGCAGCAGGTGATGCAGCGCCCGCCTTCATACCCCGGGGTCCACCTTTGTTGCGTGGCTGAACCGTGTTGACTTGCCCAGCGAGTCCCCGCATCGCATGCGCTGGCCGTCGGTCCACCTTTGCAAGGATG
Source organism: Bradyrhizobium sp. Bra78 (assembly GCF_024519855.1). NCBI lineage: Bacteria > Pseudomonadati > Pseudomonadota > Alphaproteobacteria > Hyphomicrobiales > Nitrobacteraceae > Bradyrhizobium > Bradyrhizobium sp. Bra78. The sequence goes on from NZ_JALJRE010000005.1 coordinate 316,797, forward strand.
CCGAATGCTTCTCGCGGTTTGAGTTTGACATCGGCCTATACTGTTTCGCGAGCTGGTTTTCAGCGCCAACTGTTCGCGGCTTTTGGCGAAGGACTATGAAACGCTTGCTCCCGTCGGTTCGGAAAACAGAACCGTAAATCGGGCCCCCTGACCATCGGCGCCACGGCTGATCCGCAACTCACCGCCAATCTGGCTGGTGAAGGATTGAACAATTCTCATCCCCAGCCCCTTGTTCGCGCCGGGATCGAACCCCTCGGGCAAGGCCGGGCCATCGTTGGAAACCGATAGCGCGTAGCGATGAGCGAGATCCGGCTCCAGCCTGATCACGATACGACCTCCGCCGTACTTTGCGGCGTTCGTGATCAACTCGCTGGCGATGAAGCCGAGCGGAATGGCGATCGGGGCAGGCAGGTTGAGTTCGCTACCCTCTACGCTGATTTTCCCGGGAACGCCGTCCGATGACGACATCGCGGAAAAGTCGCGACCAAGGTCCTCCAGGAACTTCCTGAACGCTATTGTTTTCGCACCCCCATAGGAATTGAGGCGGTGGTGGATTCGCGCAATCATGGAAACGCGATTGGCCGCCAGCGCCAATTGTGAGGCCGCTTCCGGATTTGTCGAACTGCGGCTTTGCAAAGAAAGCAGACTGATGGTCATCTGGAGATCGTTCAACAGCCGATGATCGGATTCCGCCTTCAACAGTTCTTGTCTGTGGATCAGCTCGTCCTTTTCAAGAAGCAGCGCCTGGCATTGCGTCAGCGCTCTTCGCAGCTCGCTCTCCACGAGGCGATGATCGGTCAGCCCCGCAGCGAGCGACGGCCGATCCTCGTTCCGGAAAATCACGCCCGGGGGGAGGTCGGAAACGCCTGTCGAACGTTCATCGATCATGCTACCGGCCCCGTAAAAGGTATTCGCGGCGTTCCCCTACGAAGTGAGCCTAGAGCCGGATAGCGAGGGCCAGATTGACCCAAATCAACCATGTACGGCACACGACATTGTCCGCCCCGACGTTGGAGGCGTCATTGGTCAGAGTCCGCCGATGATGGCGCTGCGCTAAAGCGCGCTGCCTCCCAAATTCCAGCCGCGGCCGCCCTCGCCAAAGATCTCGTATCCCGTCGCCGTCACCACGACTGTGTCCTCGAGCTTGATGAAGCCGCGCTTCGGATGCTTCATGGTGGTCTCGATCGACACCACCATGCCGGCTTCGAGCGGCAGTCGGGCATCGGTGTCGTCGTAGGGGACCGGACCCTTGGCGGTCAGGCGAGGGGCCTCGTGGCTGACGAGGCCCATGCCGTGGGCCAAGAACTCCGTGCAGTCGCGCTGGGTGATCTGGGCGAGCTGCCGCTCGGCCGCAACATAGATGTCGCCGCCCATGGCTCCCGGCCGGACCGCGGCAAAAGCCGCGCGCTGCACCGCCTCGATCTCGGCCAGGCAGTTCTTCAACTCGGCATCGGGCTGGCCCTGCACGGCCATGCGCGCGAGATCGCCGATATAGCCGTGATAATTGCCGCCGGAATCCAGCGACAGAACCTCGCCTTGCTCCCAACGCTGCGCCGAAGGCGCCCGGTTGTGGCTGCTGCCGCAGGCGAGCAGGCAGTATTCGAAGGTCAGGCCGCGATTGGCCTCCGCGATCCGCAGCGCATCCGACAGTTGCTGCTTGGTGGTGCCCGGCCCGTGCCCGGCGATCACCTCCAGCATGGAGGCGATGACGAGCTCGGACGCCGTCTTGAGTTTTGCAAGCTCCTCCGCCGACTTGACCGCACGGAGCCGCTCCAGCACCAGCAGCGCGTCCTTCAGCTCGGCGCCGGGCAGGGCGTCGGCCAGCGCGCGGCCCGCATCCATCGGCAGGAACGCCATCTCGACCCCGATCCGCCTCAACGGCACGCCGGTGTCGCGGATCAGCGCCACGGCGCGCGTGATCGCGTCGACCGAGCCGTTGGACTCGGTCCTGACCTGCGCCACCCACGGCGGCGCAACGGTGCGCTGATGAGTCTCCAGCCGGTGCCCGACATAGACTGCGTGCTCCGGCTTGCCCTTGGGATAGACCAGGACCGGCAAATAGCGGCTGACGCCGAGCGCATCCATGTAGTCGAAGAAGATCGCGCGCTCGGCGCCCAGCAGGTACTGCACATTGTGCTTGGAGGTCGCGATCAGGATGTCGAGACCGGCTGCCTCCATGAGGCGATCGAGCTTGGCGGCATCGAATGGAATGGCGCGCGAGCGACCTGCGCGGGCGACGTTCTCCTGCATGACGAACCTTCCGATAAATGGCGCGGCTTGAACGCCTGCGTCCGCTGTGTGGTTTGCCTCAGCGACAACTCTCGTCCTGGAGCGGGGTTCTGGGTAGCCCAGGATTTGGCCGGACTGACCTGCGTGTATCCCTTGAGCACATTGAAATATACGAAACTTCAATGATTCCAACGGGACGGCGCAGTCAATTCAAGGCCGATCCGGTCGCATTTCCGGATGTCGCCCGGGGGAATTGCGTCAGGTCAGGAAAACGGCATCACGACCGCCGGCGGCAACGGTAACCTTGCTTCCATACCCACCTCTCGCGGAGGGTAGCCGGGATTGTACGGGTGTGTATGATGCCCTGCGGCATCCGGTCCGGCGCCAGCGGGACCGTGCTTGCTGTTCGGGAACGAGCTGGCCTCGACAGCGACGATGAACACGCAGACCCGCAATCTGAAAGGCGAACGTCATCGACTGACGGTGCTTTTCTCTGACCTCGTCGGGTCCACCGTTTTGGGTCGGGACATGGAGTCGGAACATCTTTCCGAACTCCTCGGCCAATTGCGGGAGATCTGGCATCGCGCGGCGGCCAAGCACGGTGGTCGCGTCATCAGAACGCAGGGGGATGGTGCCCTCACCGTATTCGGCTATCCCCGTTCGGGCGAGGACGACGGGCGTCGCGCCGCAGAAGCCGCAATCGATATTCACATGTGGGTCGGGGAGTTGCGCCACGGTGGCGTGTCGCCGGCTCTGATGCCGCTTCGCATGCACTCGGGCATCCACGCCGGCACCTTGCTGCTGACGGAAGGAGATATCGAATCCGGCCGGTATGACCTGATCGGCGACGTCGTGAACACCGCCGCGCACCTGTCTCGTCACGCGGCCCCCGGCCAGATCCTTGCCAGCATCGATGCCCTGGGGCCGCATGCGCATTTCTTCGAGCTCGGCGGTCACCTCGACACATCGGGGTCGGCGTCCGGAATGCCGAAGGCGCGTGTGGTGCTGAGACGAAGCACGGTAACCCGGCGATTTGAAGCAACGTCGCGCCGCGGCTTGACACCCTTCATTGGCCGCAACGAGATATTCGACTTTCTGACAGGCTTTCTCGGCCAGGCACAGCCGGCGACGCAACGTTGCGCGGTCGTCGTCGGAGGTCCCGGGCTCGGGAAGACGCGGCTCCTGGAAGAAGCGCTGCGACACTGCGGTACTGATCAGTTCAAACTGTTGCGGGGCAACTGCGAGAGTTATGTCGGTGCCGAGGTCCTGCAGCCGTTCCTGCAGATGCTGCGCGCGTATCTGGGCGTAAGACCGGACACATCCGTCATCGAGGCCGGCGAGACGGCTCGTGCGGCCCTGCAGCCATGGGCTGGCCAGCTCGGTTCGCGTGCTGAATCGATCCTCGGGCTGGCGTCGACCGGCGCCGATGCGCGCGGCGGCCGGATGACCGTCGATGGCGTGGTCGGTGACCTGCTCGGGTTCTTTGCGGCCCTGTCCGCGCGGGGTCCGCTGGTGCTGGTGATCGACGACTGGCAATGGTCCGACGACGCGAGCCGGCAGCTGCTGGAGGCGCTCCTGCAATTGCCCAATGGACCGCGCGTCGTCCTCGCCAGCCGGCCGCGCGACGACGGCACCGACTGGATTTCCAGCGCGCCGCACCTGCTCCTGGAGCCGTTTCAGGGAGCGGAAACCGACCTTGCGGTACGACGCTGGGTGCCACAAGCCGATCCCTTCATGGTGGCGCGCGTCCACGCGTATGCCGGCGGGGTGCCGCTGTTCATCGAAGAGCTGTGTCACTCGATCGCGGCCAACGATCCTGTTTCGTTCGAAATGCGCAGCAAGCAAGGATGGATCGCAACGCTGGTCGCCTCGCGGCTGGCGCGCCTTCCGCCGGACGAAATGAACATGGTGCGCGCCGCTGCGGTCATTGGAAACACGGTGCCGAACGGGCTGCTGGTTTCGGCCTGCGGCTGCGAGCCCGACCCGGCGACGGTGCGGGCATTGGCCGACGCGGATTTTCTCTATGCCGATCCAGCGGGCGACGTGCTTCGCTTCAAGCACGGCATCACGCGGGACGCGGTCTACGACACCATTGGCCTGCACGAGCGTCAGGCATTGCACAGGCGCATCGAAGCCACGCTGCTGGCGCGGTCCGAGCAGGTCGACCGCGAAGACACGCTGGAGGCGCTGGCCTACCACTCGCGCGGCGCAGGTCATTGGGAAAGCGCGGCCCATTATGCCGAACGCGCCGGCGACAAGGCCATGGCTGCTTTCGCGCTGGACCGTGCCCGTGCCCAGTATCAGATTGCCATGCAATCGCTCGATCGCGTGCCGGATCGCTCGCGCGAGCAGTCACTGCACTGGTGCCTGCTCGCCAACAAGCTCGGCATGGCCAACATATTCGACCCGCTCTCGTTGACCGACGACACCACCGTGTTCGAGCAGGCGGTCGCGGTCGCGTCCTCGCTCGGCGATACCGGCGCGATGGCCAGCGCATACGAATGGCTTGGCTACATGTGCTACGGGTTCGGCCGCTTTCGCGAGGGCGTGACACACACGCGGACGGCCCTGGAATTGGCACGCAAGCTCGGTGATCACCGACTGATCGCCCAGATCGAAGCTGCGCTGGGCCAGATTCTCGCCGCAAGCTGCCAATATGACGAAGCGACCGCATTGATCGACGCTGCCATCTCGGCCCAGCAGCAACGCAGCCGCCGGCACGGCGCGATCTCCTTCGGCTCGGCCTACGCATTGTCGTGCAAGGGCAGTGTCCTGGCAGATCGCGGCGATTTCGACGGTGCCCAGGACTGTTTCAGCGAAGCGATGGCCCTGGTCGAAGGCTCGACCCACCCGGTCGTCAGTTCGGTGCGCAATTGGGTCTCGGTCGCGCTGATCTGGCAAGGCCGCTGGCAGGAGGCCGAGCGACTGGCCGTCGAGGGCGCGCGTGTCGCCGAGAACATGCGCAGCCTGCTGCTGCTGGCGGCATGCCGCGCCGCGTCCGGATTTGCCCGCTGGTCGGCGACCGGCGATGCCGACGGCTTGCAGCAATTGCGCAACGCAGCCCAATGGATGGAGCGGCGGAACTTCCACTTCTACACGTCGGTTCAATATAGCTGGCTGGTCGAGGCGGCGGCGGCCGAAGGCGATGTCGAAACTGCACGGCGGTACGCCGCCCATATCCTCAGCCGCGCGCGTGAGGGCGAGCGGCTGGGCGAGGCGGCGGCTTGCCGCTCGCTCGCGAAGCTCGCAGCCCTGCGCGGGGACTTTGGACGAAGCCAGCGCTGGTTGCTCCGAGCGGAAACCTCCGCAGGCTGGCGCGGTTCGCTGCGCGATGCGGCCCTGAATCTGGCCGCGCGCGGCGAGCTGCTCGCGCAGCAGGGGCACGGGGAGGCGGCCCACCAGGCCGCAACGGAAGCCGCCGAGAAACTATCCGCGCTCGGCATGCATTGGCACGCGGAGCAGGCGATCCGCTCCGTAGCCGGTACGCCCGTCATCCGCGCCAACGGTCAGCGCAACCTGCTCGGTGGCGGCCAGCATTATGCCGTCTAGCCAAAGCGCGATGAGATCAGGACGATTGTCATCGCGCTTTAGGTGTCTAGGGGGAGGGTGAGCCCGGCTGCGCGGGGACCCGTCCGTCCATCGTCAAGCTCAGTGGCATGGGGCCGGTACGCAAGGGCAGGGTCGTCTCCACCAGTGCGCTGAAGAATCCCAGCATCACGGCCAGCGCCGGGTCTGCTCCGGGACACGAATGCGTGGGATGGCCCGCGACCCTGCGGTTGCCACCGAAGGCGTGATAGATGTCCTGACGGCCTGCGGCGAGGCTTTGCTGGGTGGCGGAGATGGCGCCCGCGACGATGATGTCTCCCGGTCTGATCTCGACATCTCCGATGGTGTGCGAAACGATGGCCGTCCGCCAGATCAGTTCGGGCACCGCACGCAATTGCATAGCCGGGATGAAGTCGTCTCTCAGCCGGTTGAGGGCATCGGTGTAGTCCTTTGCCACTGTGCCGGCATAGCGAGCGCGCAACGCCCACAGGGTTCCTTCGCGCAGCCATTCGTTCAATATCCTGCGCAGGTTTCCGTCGACGGTCGGAATGAAGCCCATCATGGCGCCGGCGATCGTGCGCGCCACGAACGGGATGTCGCCGGTGCCCCGCGGCGAGTTGTAAACGGCCTTCGTCACGGGTCCGTTTGTCGGCCCGGACTGCGTCAGGAAACCTTCCATGGCGCGGCGTGCAGCATCGCCATGTGCCGCGCCGACCTCTTCCACCTTCTTGTTTGGATGGGGCTGGAAGATGTAGCGCGAGGGCGACAGGAAATGGCCGGGATAGCCAGGCGGCTCGCCTTGCTTCCAATCCCAGCGATAGCCGGCGCGGCGGAAATGGCCGCCGGCCTCGCTCAACCCGAACCACTCTTCGCAGAAGGCGCCGAGCAGCGGATCCACCAATTCGTGCACGTCGACGGTCAGTTCCCAGCTGGCTTCGCCGTCGGCGGCGGCATAACCAATGGTCTCCTTGACCATGAAGCCCAGCACCTTCTGTACGACCGCGCGCGCCAGCTCGAATGTGGCGAATTGGTCGAGGGCCATGATCGCAGCGTTGCAGACAGCAGATTCCTGCTCGTAGACTTGGTCTGGCTGTCTGGCGTCGCGGCCAAGATAGAGGATGCCGAACGACCGCGTCATGCGGGGCAGGTAGCCGGTGATGGTCAGCTTGGTGTCGGAATCGGCGAAGACCTGGTAGACCAGGTCGCGGTCGGCCACCAGGACTCCGAAGGGAGTGCGAAGCGCGCCGCCGTGACGCTCGCGGATCGCAGCCCAGATCGACGCGTTGACGAAATGCGAGGCTGAATCCGGATCTTCGAGCGCCGTCTTCCACGCGTCCATCGCCGCGGCTTCGCCCTGCCGCCTCTCGATCAGGCGCAGACGCGCGATCTCTTTTTCGCCCTCATCCGCGCTCCACGTCACCGCCGGCTTGCGCCCCTGGCTCGCCGCCCATTGCTGCAGGTCGGCAAGCGCCTTTTTCGATGGCGCAAAAAAATACGCGCCCCATTCCAGACGGACGAACGGACGGGGTTCGTCGTGGAGCCGGTCCGAGCCGTCCAGCGCGACGCGAACGGTCTGACCGCCATGCTCGAAACGGAAATGTCGAAGCCGGCCGGGTTCGGCGAGGCCGAGGAAAGGATCGCTCTCGCCGGAGAACGAGCCCGAGCTGTTGCCGCCGGCGAGCCAGCTCTGCACCACCTCGAACTGCTCGCCGAGGCTGGCATTGTAGGCCATGAAAACCAGGCCGCGCTCGGGTGGCGGGGCGGATTTGGCGGCTTGCGGGTCGACGGGCGGACCATAGGACATGCCGCGCCTGACGATCCGAGGGGGCCGGGCGCCGGCATCCGCCTTGGTGATCGGAACGCGCGGATTGGCGCGCCGTATGTGCGCGTGAAACGGGCACAGCTGGGCCTGCGCATCGGCCTCGTAGTTGAAGTCGTTGCAGTCCTTGTCGGGGGGCGGAGTAGGGGTCAGCGGCTGGCCAGCCTGGGGATGGCCCGTCGGCCAGCGTCCCATCATCTTGGCCATCAGCGTTTCGCGCGTCAGTGCAGGTGTATCAGCCGCAACCGTCTCGGTCGCCTGTCGCGTGGCCCGGGACAGGACGTCCTCGAGCTGCTCGACATCCTGTCGCAGCTTACGCAGCGCCATGAAGCTGCCATCGCGGAGCATCGCATGGGCACGATTGGTCGCGTCGCCGAGCGGCGCCGTCGCGTCGGCAAGGGTCGGATAGCCGCACAGAATCTCGCCGAGATGCACCTGATTGGAATAGCCCTTGCCGGCCCGGCTCTTATCCAGCACCGGATTCGAGCTGCCGTCGGCGAAACCGAAATGGTCCTTCATGTTGGATCCATCGCGCTGCCGCTGCATCCACTGAATCGAGAGCGGCCTGACGCCCGAATCCACCTCGACCAGGCGGCTCATTTCAGCCATCAACGGTTTTCTCGCATCCGCCGCCGCTTGCGGGTCCTTGTTCGCGTCCTTGGTCAGCAGGCGAAGCTGAAGGACTGCATGCACGGAGCTCATGCTGATGCGCGGCGCCGGGTCGTTTTCGCTCAGGTCTGGCGCATCGATGCCGCGCGCCCAGTTGCTGGCCGGAAGGCGCCAGCGCTGGGGATGATTCCAGCGCACGTCGCCGAGCAGGCCGGCGCGTCTCTCCATGCCCTGCAAAAACTCTTCCGGCAGCGTGCGCACCTCTGCGTCGGTCAATCCGGCGTGACGCAGCCCCTCGACCGTGAATGCGATGTTGGTGACGATCTGGCCGGGGGCGAGCTCGTCAGCTTCGGACGTCACCCGCAGGACGTCGAGAAACGCCGCCAGTGCGGCCGGATTGGCGAACTGCAACAGCAGCAGGCAGCCGTGATCCGAAGCGGGGTAGGCGGAGAGAATCCCGCCCTGCACGTTGCTGGGATCCTGCAACGGCGGTTCGGGCGGCAGGGCGAGCGGCAGATTGCTCCGTATCGGCGCCACGTCGGGCGGGGTCAGCAACCAGTTCAGGGCCTCTTCATAGCGCCGGCGGGCGCGCTTGACGCCTTCCGCGTAGGGCGGGGCGTTGATCATGGTGACGAATTCCGGGAGCAGCTCGTGGGCGGCCCGATGCAGAACCACCCCGTCATGCGTCCCCGGCGGATAGAAGTCGGCCAGATGATAGAGCCCCGCCAGCGCCAGGATACCGTGGTGAAAAGCAGGCCGGCCGGCGGCTTCGATGGTGAGTGGTTTGCTGAAGCCGGAGTTGGTCGGATCGACGCCAGCCTTGCCGTCGACCGGGAATATCGAGCGTCGCGCGATGTCTTCCGGCGACGGAATCCTGGTCCGCGTGACGATCTGATCGGCACCGGCGCCCGAAGCTCGCCGATAGACCCGCTCCTCCATCCGCAGGAAGCGCGTGTCATCGACGGTCAGGTCGGGGGTGGCATAGAGGAAATACGCTTCGGTCTGCCTGCTCTTGAGCCAGATGCCCCAGTTTTCGTAGGTGTTTTCGTAGCCCAGCACATAGCCGTCGGTATTGCAGAAGATGAGGTCGAGCAGCCGCGCGGCCTTTTGCCAGATGACGCGCACATAGGCTTCCCAGGAGCCGTCGAATGTCGCGGTCAGCAGCACGTAGTCCACGGCGTCCTCGGCGTCGTCCTCGGGTTCGAGCACGGCGATGCCCACGGAGTGGATACGTCCCACGCGGTCCACGGAGTCTGACAGGACGCGGGCGAGCTCGTATTCATACGCGATGGCGCGCCCGCCATTCAGCGCCCGCAACACGTATTTGACGCGCGTCTTGTATGTGGTCGCATCGAGGGAAGGCACGAACCCCTTCTTGATCGGAGCCATCACCCTGAAATCGGAAGTGCCGGCCATGCTGCCGGTCTTGATGGTCAAATCGCGACGCATCGATTTATCTCCCTGGTGCAGGCGCCCGACCCCTCGTCGCGCCTTGCTAAAACACAACCGTAACGTGTCTTTTTCCGCAAATATGTAATCTGCCCCACAATGTTGCGGGTGGGGTCATGGACTTTTACCGACGGCTGTCGGACGGACGGTCCTTGCAGCCGCGTATCGAGCCGATACAGCCATTCAACTCTGGGGTTCCCGCGGCCTTGCTTCTATGAACTGGCCCACAATCCCGAACTTTCCTTCGCGGTCCGCAGACCCGGAAAGCGTCCTGAAACCCATTGCGCAGATATGGCTGAGGGCCGGGGGACCGGCGCCGGCGATCCCACGTTCGATCGCGCTCGAGGTTGGCTTTCGGGACCCACGATCTCGCGCGGTCGTGCGGGTGCATGAAGCTTGTTCACGAGGCGAACCGTCCGACATCGGTGCAGTCGCGACCAGGCGGCTCTCTGACGGTCCTCTGGCGTATCAGGCTACTCAGGATCCGGGCGCACCAACTCAAATCAGGGCGGTGGGGCGAACCGCATGATACTTCTCATGCCAATTGAGTCCAGCGGGACAAAATACAAAGCGAAATCAGTGACTAACTTATACAGCATATCGAGTCTGGAACCCCGGATTACGAGTCCACGACCACGCAGCGTGCTCCGATTCCGAGTCTAGATCACGACCATCTAAGCCATTGAAATCACAAAGAAAGAGCCATCGTGCCGGCTCTTTTCAATCACGCTTGTAGAAGACGAACCTAAGGCCTCGCTCGGCTAATCATCTACCCGCGCTTGCGGGATGCAGGACCCGAGCGGATGGAATCGCTCGACCATCACCGCAAGCTTCTCGATAGACGGAGCGGGCCTGACGACGGACGGTACGGTTTTACGGCCTCCTGCGCCGATCGCCAAATTCCAACCGTGTCCATCCTCGACGATTGCTGCGTACATGCTTCTGTAAAGCGTCCCAGCGGTCAGGTGGGAGTAACAAGGCCCCCCGGCTTCGATAATGCGTGCCACGACGTGGGAGACGGCCTTCACTCCAAGGCGGGTCCACGGTGGGAGCGAGGCAGGAAATAGCGATTCGTCAGCAGCCGGAATGCTCGCTCGATATTCAAACCACTCCGACGCCGCAGCCGATGCCAAGTCATCCAGACGCACCAAGCGTTCGCGCGAGCCGTTTCGCCCGGCTGTCACGCCGTTAGACGAGTAGTCGGCGACATCGAGGCCAACCAATTCGGCCACGGTAATTCCTGCAGCAAGAAGACAAACCAGAACAAGACCGCGGAGTTCGAAGGGGTATCTTGGTCCTTGCGTCTGTTGAAGACGGCACCTCTGCCACGCAATCAATGCGTCGACTTCCGCGCGTTTTATCGAATAGTTCGGTGGGGTTGTGGTTTTCGCAAAGAAGGGAAGCAGCAGAGCGGGGTTATCAGTGCGGAGTTCCGCATTGACGAGCATTTGGATTGCAGTCCGAAGACTCCAGATGAGCCGATTCATCGATCGCTCGCTGCGAGTCTTGGCGCGCTCTTGGCAAAATGCGGTCAAATCCAAAAGATCAGCGCTAACAAAATCCTTGTTGGTCCTGCCGAGAAACTCCGAGAACCATGGAAGGATGATGGATATGTTATAAGCTTCAGCAGGACTAATCGAGGCTTTGACGGCTTCAATTATGACCTTGACCTGATATTCGATGGCCAGCGTCATAGGCCCTCCAAGACCAGCGCGAGACGCTTTCTCACTCGGAGCGAGCGCAGGCGTTTGATGCGAACATTGAGGTCTGCAAACGCCACCAAGCTGGAGATGCGCGGAGCTTGACGACGCATTTCCGATAGGCGGTCCGCGATAAGCGAGACGACTGCAGCTTGTCCCAGGTAGAGGGCGTTCAAGGCGTCCGCTTCCTCCGCACTCGAAGGGCCGAGATCGCAAAGAGCATCGGCCATTTCCAGCAGGTCGGCTTCGGGCCAAGTCGTCATGTCGTCCGGCAGAGAGCGTCGGAAATCGGTACGCTGCCGCACAGAGGACGACAAGACTTTCGCGCAAAACACTGCCTTCGCGCTGTCGGCGACCATCCCCTTTGCCGGCATGCGCGTAGCGTCTCCGCCGCAGTTGTGACATCGCGCAAGCGCGAAGGCGGCGGACCAACAGAAACGGGCCGAACAGAATGCACACCGCTCCTCGAGAGGCGCACCGCTGTCGGGATCTCTGCGGAGAGCACGAACCGCCCAGACAAGGCGATGGTAGGGGTGGTCGTCTTTGCGCAATATGTCGAACGCAAACCGGACTGGCGTCAAACAGACTTGGTCACACTGGAGGACGAATTCCCCGAGACGGACGTGACCGGGGCGATTCACGTCCGGCACAAGCATTGTAGGAATAAGTTCACTCGGAGGTACGTTAAGGTATTCCGCGAACTCCGTGACGCGATCGACACGGTTCGCCGCCGATGCCAAATGCTCGGGGTCGCCGAGGAGATCGTGTACGACATCTGCAGGAAACGGTGTCAACGTACTCGCAGCCCTTAGCAAAAGCGACGGCATCGACTCGCCTGGTAATGGTGAAAACCTCGTTCTTCGCGACTTCATGACGAAGTGCTCAGGTTTTTCGCCCAAAGGACCTGCGCGCGGTCGGAAACGGGTGTTGTGGAATGCTTCGTCATTCGGAGTTTTTCCAGAGGAATTTTGTCGAACGGGTTGGGGCCGCGTCCGGGCCGGCATGCGAATGCTGCGAGGTAGTGGCGGCGCGTAAGTTCAAGCGACTTCTCGCCGAAGATCGCGATCCTGGATGCCGTCTGGGTTAGGCGCATTAAGTCAGGCGTGCCGCCGGCTGCTGCGATTTGCAATCGCTCGGGCATCTCGCCCGTCAGAATTTCAGTCGCCCGAAATGGCAGCTTTTCGTTCAGCAGATTACAGGTTGCCAGCCAATCCTTCCCGTAGGGCATCCGCGATATCGGAAGATGCAAGGGAAATCGGCTCGCCAGGCGGTCGCACCTCTCGATGACATCACCGAACCCATCTTGTCCGACGATCATGACAGGGCAGGGCGTGACGTCGAGAAGATCCTCCAGAAGATCTATGCCCTTCTCGGACATGGCGTCCCCCCGGATCAGGCGATCCGCGTGATTTAGAACAAGGAGACGGGCCTGAACCTTCTCCAGAAAGAGTTTGATCTGAACCCAGGCCAGTTCATCGTTATTGCTGTTGCGAACTTGCGGCCAACCGCCACTTGCGAGCACAGCATGCGCCAGGTCTTTTGCGCTCGCTGTCCGCGAGAACTTGCTGAACAGTACAGGCTGGCGAGCAATCGGATCGGCCGGGATGGGAGGGTTCTGTGACAGAAAATGTTCAGCGAGCGAGGTCTTTCCGGAGCCTTCCGGACCGTGCATCACGATATTGGTGTGCAGCCCCGACGTGGTGCGTTCGTAGAGAACGTGCTTCATCGATCTGACGGCTTTGCCGACATCGGGGGTGTAAAAAAAATGGCCATCGATGGATGCAAGGCGCTCCTCAATGGGCAGGAGGATCAAATCGGCCTTCGCAAGCGGTGGTGGTGCCGCGAGAGCTGGAATAGACATTGGTTTCGAGATCATGATGTAGCCCGAGGGTCGAAGTCCGCTGAGGGATCGATCGTTTGGTCGACCAACGCCTCCTCTGCCGGCGGAAGCGTAACGTAATCATACTCGCTGCGTTTTTCGGCCGACGACGGAGCCTTGGGTTCGACTTCCCAATAACCGCTGTCGCCCTTCACGAGATCGATGAGGGCGCTTGGCGGCTTGACACCGGTATGCCACGCGCGAGCTTCCTGGCGGGCGACCGCTGTGGCCAGGTCGAGGTTGCGTCCCAACACGACGACGCCGTCCCGCAAGGACCGCGAGGGTGCTTTAGCATGGCCCGTGATGTCGAAGAGCTGACATAGAAGGGCGTGTTCGTTCGCCTGGTACTTGGCGAGCGTCGGCTTAGGTTTTCGCTTCTCCAGCGCCGCCTGCTTATTTTCGTCATCGACGATGTGAGCCCAAATTTTGCGATGAATGGTCACATCGAGGCCGGTCGCGTAGACTGTATCCGTGCAATCGACATAGACGTATTCATTGCGACCGGGGTGATAAACGAGAGCTTGGCCCAGATCTTCGAAGTCAAACCTGCTCGGCAGCCTGGTGCCGTCGGTGACGGCATCGAGGCCGCCGTTGTAGAAAAGGTTCTCGAAGCGAACCCCCTTCGTCCTGTAGTAGGTGAGGGTCCGCCGGATCGAAAACATCAGCTTCCACTCGAGGGCGGTGTAGTCGCTGAAGAACCGCAGCGGCGGGGAATAGCCGCGAGACCGTTCGGCATCGAGCCGGCGAAGGCCGGATGTCATCGCCATCAGGGGCGTACGGCCGCGAAGGCCGGCATGTGGTCGGATGTGATAGACGTCCATGATGAAGTGCCAGATGAAGCGTTCGAGCTCCTTCATGCTCAGTGGCTTCGCGGGATTGTCTTCTTTCGCCTTTGGTCCTTTCTTGCTGGACGCGTCCCTTGCTTCAGCACCACGGATCTTCCGAAGGAATGCCTTCAGCGTCCTGAAAAATCTCTCGATGAACGGCTTGTGGTCACCGCGGTAGACGCCCGCGAATTGCTGTGTGATCAACAGATCTGAAAGGAGCGCTGACACGTCCTTCGAATGGAAATCCTTGCCGTTGTCCATGACGAGCATCACGGGGATCATCGCGATATCGCAGGCGTTCTCGATTCCGAGCTCCGCGAACAGCTCGAACTTCGGCGACATAGCCAACTTGAGGGCTTTCATCGTCCGGAGGCTGTTCGGCCCGTCGATGCCAAGAACCGCAGCAAGGACGAACCTTGTGGCTGCGTCGATGACGACGGTGATCCAAACCTTGCCAACGATGATCCTCTTCGTCTCTCCGTTCTCATCCTTGAATTCGAACGCGACCCGGATCGGCAAAAGGCTGTGATCGACCTCCCAACGACTGTGCGGGAAATCCGGAATGAGAATCTTACCTTTAGGCTGATGCTGTCTATCCGCCTCATAGACGCCCTCGCGGAGCTGGACGAGCAGGTAGTTGTTGAGCTTCTTCCGATAGCGCGCGATGGTCGCCAAGGAAGGGATCATCTCGACCAGCAACTCGCCTTCTGCGAAGCGCGATCCGACCTCGTCGGCGATCTTCTTCTGAATATTCTCAAGCGAGAGATTTGGATTTGGCCCCCAATAGTTCTCAATGACATCATAGATAATATCGACGAGGATGTCGTCGAAGATGGACTTTCGTGACGAACCCGTGTTGCCATGGGCCAGAACACACTTGTTGCGTCCGGACGCAACCCACAGGGCGTAGTCCCCCATTACCTGACCGCGGGACGGTTTCTTGGTCTCGCCCTTATAAGGTTCCAGTTTCGCCAGCCAATTCTTAACATCGTCCTTGGAGCGGCAGCGAACGGCCTCGGGAGGCAACTCTAGTCCGGCCATCTTTGCGTTCTCCGCCAAAGACAGCGCCTCGTCCAACTTGGCGCAATAGTAGAGCTTGCGCTCGATGAACTGTTGCGTTTTAGGATCGAAGAACTCGAATGGAATATTCGCGAGGCGCAGCTTGTTGGCGGACCGAAGCTCCTTTCGCTCGACCGTCAGCTCATGATGCTTCCAATACCAGCAGTATTGATTCCACGTCATGGGAAGCGTGTGCATGTGGTCATGTCGACGGAATACCATTTGGTTTCCGGTCACCCCCGTGAGCTCATAGCGCGCGCTGGCGATCTTCACTTTCGAATGGAGCGGAAGCACCGGCGGCCCGGCCAGGGACAAGTCTTCTTGCGGCGCGCGCGTGACTAGCATCCAGCGTACTCCTTGTCGTCTTCGAATGCAGTAGCTTCGATCCAGAAGGGACGCCCCGTCGGGAGCTCGACCTTGCTTTCGAGGGAGAATGGATTGCGGAGATGGTATTCGGCGTGCCCGCGGGCGATCGCCCCGAAGAGCCAATCGGCCGGAAACGCGCGATCGGAGAACGCGGTAAGGCAATCGCGGAACGGCAATGGGCCGGACGCGAGCAGTTCCGTGAGGCGCGCTATCTCGTCCGGCGTCGGCAATTTCCCGCGTTGCCAGAAGGCGCGGTTCACGTTATCCGCGACGGTCTTCGAACGACAGAAGCTCTGGTTCAGGGCAACGTAGGACAGGCCAGCTCGCATGAAGGCGCGGTGCAGCCTGGAGAGCTTGCCCTTTAAATTCGCCGAGATTCCGTGTTCGAGTTTCTTGAGGTTATTCGGCCCGCGGAGTAGGTGCGTCGCATACTTGCCTTCGATCCAAATGGGCTCTTGGGTGGGCCGAAGAAGCGCGAACGCGTCGGGGCAAGCCCAGGTCCCGCCAAGCTCGTCATGAATCTCCACAACGTCGAGTTGATCCCGATAAAGCTCGATCGACGCGTGGATCTCGAGGACGCAGAAGAGGGGAAATTCGCCCTTCGACTCACAGTGGATGTCGCGAGCGGCGTTCTTCGTACTGGTGAATCGCACGGTCTCAAAGCCGCGCCGTCCGTTCACCGGTCGGCGCACCCGCTCGTCATCGATCCTGCGATGGACCTTCAATCCATTGCCGCACTCGCACGTACGGAAATTCTTCAGACCACCCGCTTCCTCGATCAGACGCTTTGGGATGAGCGAGCCGATGTCAGGCGGTCCAAATTTATGTCCCATGATGCCGAGCATGCCGGCCATCTCCAGTCGAGCTACGCCACGAAGGCGTCCGATCGAGAGAGCCGAAGCCGAGCAAAACGAGGCTTGCGTCCGGAATCCGCGTGTGCGAATCTCCGGCCATTGAGATCGGTACTCTCGATATTTGTTGGCTACGGCGTCCACCGTGGCCGGCGACTTAGTTCTGCAGCAGCCGGCTTGGGGCCTTGGAACCCTAAGTCGGCTGCTGTGCGTTCAGCGCATGTCATGTTCTCCAAGTAGGACAGTGGCGAGTATCGAGGAGCCCGCGCCTCTTTTCAACCCTTTGTATTCGTTTGTGAAATTGGTCTTACAGGGCCTGATTTTCGCCTTGACCGGCAAGGCTCCGTCAACAAATTTGGCCCGAGCATGCAGTGGCGAGCGCATTCGCGGACGAAATCTCTGATTGTGAGTTGCGTCGCGAATCCGGACTCGCTGCGGTTGCGGCAACGGCGAAAACCATGGCATTCGCGAGCGAATTGAAGGCGAAACGGAGCATTTACCTGGCTCTGAGAACGTCGAGCCATGCAGAATCTACCCAGCTCGTCGGAGTGCGAAGCTCTGGCATCCTTTGGGCCGGAGGAGGACCGAGAAACGGCCATGTGGAACGCCGTGGTGGCGTTGATATACTCGATCGGCGCGATGCCCTCCGAACTCGCCAACCTGCGCTGGAAGGATGCGGATAGATCGAAGGTCGGGCAATGGCTAGTGACGCTGCAAGGAAAGGCGGCACGGCAAGTCCCCGTGCTGGTCTGGTCTAGTGATCGGCTGCGGAAGTACGAGAGCCTCTCCCGACCCACAGCAGAAGGGTTGATGTTCTCCTCAGACCAGCACCGCTTCGCCAAATTGGCCTTGGCTGAGATCAGGCGCAGATCGCTCATCCTCGGCTTACGGCCCACGGCTACCCCAAGCGCTATCAGGAGAGCCTGCGTCCGGGATCTCATCCAGCGCGGTGCTACCCTGGAGGACGTGGCAGACCTGTTAGGATTCAAAGGGCTCAAGGAGTTCAATCGGTTCGTCAAATCTCTGTTCCCCCAGACCGATTGAAGAGCCGGTGGGTACTGAGCGGATGAATGCCCAGTACGGAGGCCACGATGTCGGACGATCCCGATTGCGCAGCAAGCTTGGTGCCGCAGCGGCATCTCAAAGAGCCGGGTCCGGTAACCCCGACCATGCCAAGCAACCGGACACGGTTGCGAAAGCGCACTTGTACCGTCCGGACCGAGATACGTGTGCCCCGCCGGTTGACGAAAAGGGGGCCATTCATCGTCAAACGAAAAGGGACGGTTGAACGATACTGTTTCACGGCGCCTTTTGCCCGATCCGTGATCGCGACGGTGCGCGGGGCAAAAGTGGTTGACCTGACGGTCACCACGGATGCGCCGACATCACCAAGATCGAGTGCCACTGCTTCGGAGGCCGACAGGCCGGCATCGTTCATCAACAGATTGATCGCGTGATCCCGGAGTGCCTCCCAATCGTCTACTGCGCCATCGAAAGACGACAAAAGGTCATCCATCTGATCATCCGGCGGAAGGCGTCGGGGCATGCGATCGAGAGAAGGCAACTGAGCCGCAAGGACTCCCGCGCATGGTAAGCCCTCCGAGACGGTCAAAAAGCGGGCGAATGAGCGCAGGGCGCATAGCCGGCGGTATCGCGTCGCCGGAGAAACCCCCGCGCACTTCCAATCGTTCGACATCTTGTCGAGAGCGTTTTGGTCCACCTTTGCCAACTGACGGGCTTCTCCGATCTGCAGCATGGCCGCCACATCTCGAAGATCGCGGCTATAACAATCGACCGTATGCGGAGATTTGCCGTCCGCCTTCAAGGCGGAAAGCCAACGGTCGCTTGCAGGGGCAAAAGGCAATCGGGACATCATCGGAAGACTCGCGTTTCTGCAAGATCGTTCATCACCATCGTGCCGAAAGGCACGTAACTCTGAGAAAATTCGCTACCGGAGTCATGTGCACTTCCATGCTTCGATCAGGGTTTGGAGCGGTACGGCCGCTTGGTGCTGTCGAAAATCTGGCGGACCGCTTCACCCGAGAGGTATCGGCTTTCGGCAAGCGCGTCGGCGATCGCCAGGATCGCATGCCGATTTCGTTTAACGAGCCGCTCGGCCTCCTTTTCCAAGCGGACGAGATCGGCTTCTACCCGACGGCGCAGCGTCCGATCGCGCGACACGGCCTCAAGGGCATGTCCCTGGTCTGCCGTGAACGCGAGCTCGCCCGCGAGACCCGTGGTGTGAAGCGATCCGATCAGGCGCGTGGCCATCGCCATGTCACTCTGATCACTGAGACCGCTGCCAACAGAGACCTCTCCGATAAGTAATCGCTCGGCCGCGCGACCGCACAGGGCGGCGACGACACGGCACTCGAAGTCGCGCCGGGTCGGCATGTCGTCATTGTCGTAGGCGATCTGGGTTCGCGCGGCCTCGCCGACCCGCGTTTGAATGACGATGCCGATCAACGTGCCGCAGTCCAATGCCAAGCTTCCGACCGCGTGCGCCGCTTCATGAATGCAGATTCGACGCAGTCGCACAGAGGGAATCGCCTCGTTCGGGAGCGCAACCGCACGAACGTCCTCAACCTCTAATCCGCGCGCTTCACGGCGTGCGATCCGCCGCGCGTCCCGCGCCACCATCATGAGTTCAGCGCCGGTCGATCCGCGCAGGAGCCGCCCAAGCTCGGCACGGTCGGCGTCCTCGATCTCAGGTAGGTAATGGGCGAGGATATTGATTGTGCCGGCAAGATCCGGACGGCTAATCTCGATACACCGTTCGTAACGACCTGGCCGCAGTAACGCGGAATCGATACGTTCGACGTAATTCGTAGCGCCAATAAAGACTATTTCGTCGCCGCGCCCGGCACCGCTGCGCGTCTGGCCCCCGCGCGAAAAAGCTCCATCCAGCTTGACCAGGAAATTTGCAACTACAGGTAGCCACCAATCGCGACCGCGCGGAGAAAGGGTGGCGCGATCAGGTAGAGCGTCAAGCTCATCTAGGAACAAAACACAACTTTTAGATGCGTACGCCCTTTCGAACATGGCGTTTGTCGCTTGGACGACACCGCCGAGCATTCCGTCCGAATTCGCAAAGAGATCCGCTATGGAAAAAGCAAGGAGGGGGAGGCCTAGAAAGCGGGATACCATCCTCGCGAATATCGTCTTGCCGGTACCCGATTCTCCAAATACGATCAGGGATCGTGATACCTGACTGAAATCTATCTTAAGTTGTCTATAGTCTTCGAGATCCTGCGCAAGATCTAAAGCCCAGCTCCTAGCCGCTCCGAATTCCAAGGCGGTCTCTAAAGAAGGCAAGCGATCATCATCGTCGGAGCCGATCTTCCTCGTCGTGGCCCGCTCCATGCGGCTAACGATCTGGCGAGAGGTCGATCCTGGCCGGAAAGTAGCGGCAAGCTCGTCGATGTCCAATCCGATCCCGACCAGCGAGGGCACAGGAAAGGCAACGGCTCGACCGAGCTGTCTTTCGATGACCTTTTTCAGTGTGCCGCCAGTCGGGGTGGCGAGATTGATCGTCTGATCCATACTGGCGATCAGAGTGGACGGCAGCACGCTGGTCGAGGTCGCGATGCCAACCACCGGACGGCCCTCTGCGAGCGCTTTAGCAATGACTGAGTTCCCAACCGTGCTCTTGTGCTCGGCGCGATTTCCGCCGTCTCGAGCGACAACATGCCAACGGTCACCGAAGCGGTGTCTCCAGAAGCGTTCGCAGGGCGCGACCCACGCAGCCGTCGGAACGACGACAACGACCGCCAATATTGCCTTCCCCGAAAGCGAGCGGCTGAGCGCCGAAGTCATGGCCTGCTCAAAAGCCACGTCGACTATCGCATCGGCTGGAGATCGCTTGTCGCGGACAGGCATCGCCGTAGTCTCTGAATCTTCGTCTTCTCCGATAAAGCGCAGTCGTTCAAAGCTCACTTTCGCAGTCTCGTCATTGTGTGCGGCCCCAGCGGCGTCGAGACGAGGTCGAGTTCGATGAGGTCGTGACAAGCCAGGGACATCACAGTAGTCACCGGATCGCGGTGGCTCCGGAGGCGGCTCAGAAGTTCGCCGAGCGGCATCGCGCCGTCGTCCGTGAGCGCGCCGAGGATTTGCATGCGGAGCCCGAGGTCGATCGGGCGACCGGCATACTCGAACACCGTCCTGGCATTGGAGCAGCGTGGTTCGCGCATGACATCAGTCTCCGTCTGGACCAACGGTCGAAGTCCCAGATCAAGCAAGGCATGGGCGACCATGAGGCGCTGGGCAATGGAGCGGCGCGGCCTGGCTTCGATGAGGTCGAGATAGTAGCGGCCGTGGTCGCGTTCGATCGCGATTGCGTCGACGTCCCATGTCGTCGGCACGGTTGGAATCGTCGGCAAATACTCAATCGATCGGACCGCCGGGTCGAGCGAAGCCTGCATCAGCGCGTCCCTCATGAGGGGATGCCGCAGCGGGACGACTATTCCTCCGCATTTCACCGATACGAACTGGCCCACGCGGGACAGTCGTTCGCCTCTCTTTATGGCCATCTTTCGCCCTTTCTTGGCGCTCACTCGTCGGCGCGTGCACGATCATCCATGCGGCGCCTTCGCCTTTGGATCTGCGGAGATCGGAAGATCGAGGAAGGCGTCCGCATCCCAGTCGTATCGGGATCTGATGAGAACAGGGCGCTCCCTCACGACGCCCCGCCGAAGAAAGACATCGCGACCCGCGACGATCGGAACGGGCGTGCCGCGCAGGTGGAGTTTGCAGAGCGGTGCGAGTACGAAGTCGGTAGCGAACAATCGCCCCTCGGCACCGCAATCGACGCACGCGCTTGCGGAGCGAGCCTCGGCGAGCCCGATGGCTTCTTCGATTTTGAGGGCCTGTCGTTGCGAAATCTCCGACCGACTACTCCAATGAGTGCGCAGCACGCCGTGTTCGCAGACCATGCAGGTGAAGTAGACAGAACCGTCGTTCGCCGCCGCGGCCACCCGTTCGACCAGACGTGTTACGACATGCTGCCAACCCGCGGTGCAGCGCGGGTATCCCGGCGCAAAGGGCACCCCACGGAAAGACCGCACGAAAAGGGTTGGATTCCTCCGGATGAGTTCCTCTTGCCAGGTCATTTCGGGGCTCCGAGTTTCGAACTTGACGACTTCGCCGTCCTGCAGCTCAGTGACGAGTTCTCGACCAGGCGATCGGAGCGACGGGCCACCCAAGCGTCGAGATCGGGAAAGATCGCGAGGTCGGTGCAGAGAATGCGTTTGCAGATCAAATTGCTGACGATGGGTATGATGTTCCGTTTCCCAACGGCGTGGCCCAGTTCACGAATGCTGAGGCAATCTCTCTCAAGAGCGCGTTTAATTCTCGAGCCCAGATGAGGGGCGATTTCGAGCCCGCGATGTTCCCAAATGCGCTCACACCGATGGGCGAGCGGCTGCGCACAGATCGAAAATGTGTCCACTGCGCGTAGCGTGATGTCGTGCTGATCAAGCGCGATCAACAACATTCCCTCGGTATCGATGTCTCGATCAACGCGCTCGTCCACGATGTCATATGCGACGAACCCATTTTCATGCTCAGCAACCAGCATGCCGACCTCGATTTGCTCGCCGGCGAGGGGCAGGGCGGGGACAAAACTCAGAGAGCGGACAGCCGGATCCAACGTCAACTGGACTGCAAGCTTCCGACAGTTCGATTCATTTCCGCAGCCGATCAGAGCACGGCCGCTGACCGAAAGCAGATCGATCGATGGGTAGCGACGTGAACTGCCTTTTGTCTGCGACACGAACTGTCTCCGACTTCACCGGAAAAGGCCGATCGGCTGGCCTCATCCAGTCCGCTGGCCTAAAGAGAGCAGGGAGCGTCACTGGAGTCAAGATAGTTAGCTATCTAGGATCACGCATGGACTATTCGAAGCTAGGACCGCGCCCCCTCTAACGGATGTGGATATCTTGGGTTTTTCCGAAAATCAGCACTTCCGCCCGAGTCGCTGCGGTGCTAAGAGAGCCTAGATGGTCAGCTATCTGATCCGGGGGAGGTTGTGGTGCGAGAGCCGAAGAAGAAGGCGGCGAAGGCTAGAAAGAAGCGGACAGATAACCGAAGCCAGATTCTTATCTACATGGATCCGTCCGTGATCCGGCGGCTCAAGCTGGCAGCTCTGGCGATGGGCAAGCCGGCATTCGAGCTTGCGGAAAAGGCGATCGAAGAGTGGCTAAAGAGCCATCAGGCCGAAATTCGTCAGGGGACGGCGAAGATCTCAAGGGGCGAGTAGCTGGATCCAAGGGCGCTTGCCGATCAGGCGGAAGCGGTGAGGGCGGTTCAGAATACTTCCGGGGCCATAAACGATGCGAATGTCGAAATCCTCAGTCACATGGACGCCGACTCGCTGCGGGAGCATAAAGTTCCCCCTGAATCGGTCAGGCAGAGAACGCCACTTGCCGGCTCCCAGATGCACGGCGACATGGGGCGCTACCGCCCATCGCCATATTAGACCCGTGCTGTCCGCAGCCGCAGCGCGTTGCCTACGACGCTGACGGACGACAGTGCCATCGCCGCTGCCGCCACGATCGGCGACAGCAAAAGCCCGAAAGTCGGATAGAGCACGCCGGCCGCGATCGGGATGCCGGCCGCGTTGTAGGCGAAGGCGAAGAACAAGTTCTGCCGGATGTTGCTCATCGTCGCGCGCGAGAGGCGCCGGGCGCGAACGATGCCGGTCAGGTCGCCCTTGAGCAAGGTGATGCCGGCGCTTTCCATGGCGACGTCCGTACCGGTGCCCATGGCGATGCCGACCTCGGCGGCAGCCAAGGCGGGCGCGTCGTTCACGCCGTCGCCGGCCATCGCGACGATCCGCCCCTGCTTCTGCAGCTTGGTCACCACCGCGCTCTTCTGATCCGGCAGAACCTCGGCTTCCACGTCTGCGATTCCCAGCCGGCGAGCCACGGCCTGGGCGGTGGTCCGGTTGTCGCCGGTCAGCATGATGACCTTCACGCCTTCCGCCGCGAGGTCCCGCAGCGCCTCGGGCGTGGAGCCCTTGACGGGGTCGGCAATCGCCATGATGCCGGCGAGCTTGCCGTCGACGGCCATGTTGATGACGGTCGCACCTTCGCCGCGCTGGCGCTCCGCCTCGGATTCCATCGCGGACACGTCCACTCCCTGCGAACGCATGAAGGCTGCGTTGCCGAGCAGCACCTTCTTGCCGTCGACCGTTCCGAGTGCGCCCTTGCCGACCGGCGAATCGAAGTCCTGGACGTCGGTCGTCCGGATGCCCCGATCCTTGGCTTCGTTCACGATCGCATCGGCGAGCGGATGCTCGCTGGCGCGTTCGACGCTGGCGGCGAGCCGCAGCACCTCGACCTCGGAGTAGTCCTGTACGGCCTTGACGGCGACGACCTTCGGCTTGCCCTCGGTGAGGGTGCCCGTCTTGTCGACAACCAGGGTATCGATCCGCTCCATGCGCTCAAGCGCTTCGGCATTCTTGATGAGCACGCCGGCCTGGGCGCCGCGCCCGACGCCGACCATGATCGACATCGGGGTGGCGAGCCCGAGGGCGCACGGGCAGGCGATGATGAGGACGCTGACGGCGGCGACGAGGCCGAAGGCGAGCCGCGGCTCCGGACCGTAGACCGCCCAGACCGCGAACGCTGCGACCGCGATCACGATGACGGCAGGGGCGAACCAGCCGGCGACCTGATCGGCCAGACGCTGGATCGGCGCGCGCGAGCGCTGCGCCTGCGCGACCATCTGGACGATCTGGGACAGCATTGTGTCGCTGCCGACCTTCTCCGCGCGCATGACGAAGCCGCCGGAGCGGTTCAGCGTGCCCGCGATGACCTTCCCGCCCGTCTCCTTGCTGACGGGCATGGATTCGCCGGTCACCATGGACTCGTCGAGCGACGACCGGCCCTCGACGATCTCGCCGTCGACGGGCACCTTCTCGCCTGGCCGCACGCGCAGCCGGTCGCCGACCTGCAGCTCCGAGATCTGAACCTCTTCGTCGCTGCCATCTGCGCGCACTCGGCGTGCCGTCTTCGGCGCGAGGTCAAGCAGGGCCTTGATGGCGCCCGAGGTCGCCTCGCGCGCGCGCAGCTCGAGCACCTGGCCGAGTAGGACGAGCACCGTGATCACGGCCGCGGCTTCGAAGTAGACTGCGACGGCGCCATCGTGCGCCCTGAACGTGGAGGGAAAGACCCCCGGCGCGACGGTGGCGACCACGCTGTAGATCCAGGCCACGCCGGTGCCCATGGCGATCAGCGTGAACATGTTCAGGTTGCGGGTCAGAACCGAGTGCCAGCCGCGCACGAAGAACGGCCAACCGGCCCACAACACGACAGGCGTGGCGAGAACGAACTGAATCCAGTTCGAAAGCGACTGCTCGATCCAGCCATGGGCGCCGACGAGATGGCCGCCCATTTCGAGGATCACGACCGGAACGGACAGCGCGAGACCCACCCAGAACCGGCGGGTCATGTCGATCAGCTCCGGATTGGGGCCCGTGTCCGCGGTCGCGACCTCGGGTTCGAGCGCCATGCCGCAGATGGGACAATTGCCCGGCCCGACCTGGCGGATCTGCGGATGCATCGGGCAGGTGTAGATAGTGCCTTCCGGCACGTCCGCCGGGGGTGCCTGCTGCGCCTTTCCGTGGGCGTACTTGGCGGGATCAGCTTCGAATTTCGTCCGGCAGCGCTCCGAGCAGAAATAGAAGGTCTTCCCGCCATGGTCGATCTTGTGGCGAGCGGTAGCGGGATCGACCTTCATCCCGCAAACGGGGTCTAAGACTGTACCGACGGCGTGATCGTGGTTGGAGTGATCGTGGTGATGGTGGGCATGATCGCCCGCGGATCCGGCGGCAGGGGAATGCGAGCCGGCACAACAACTTCCCTGGTTCGATCCGGATTTGGCACCGTCTTGCTTAACCATCGTTCGCTCCGTCTCTTGCGGAAAGTACCCTAGGGGGGTATATACGGGCCATGAGGAACGACATCAAGGCTTCCTGTCAGAAACGCCTGAACCGGATCGAAGGCCAGGTTCGCGGGCTCGCGAAGATGGTCGACGAAGACCGGTACTGCATCGACATCGTCACTCAGATCTCGGCGGTCCGTTCCGCGCTCCGCCGCGTCGAAGAAGAGATTCTGAGGGATCACGTGGCCCATTGCGTGGAACACGCGATCAACAGCGGCGACAAGGCCGATCAGCGCCGCAAGATCGCGGAACTGATGGACGTCGTCGGCCGGGTGGACAGGTAACCCGGCGGCGGTCACGGATGCTTGACCCGGATCAAGGACTGCGTACTGAGCCGGAATATGCTACTCAGGCCGCGCTGCGGCCCGAAAGGTAAATGATCTCGATGCGGCTCGTCCGTACCATCCTGGCGTTCGCGATCGCCGTCTCGCTGGCGATGCTGCCGCTTGGCGCGTCGGCCGCTGCGCGCGGGATGTCGTCGAGCGATATGAAGCTCGCCATGCAGATGACGGACCACACCG
This sequence comes from Bradyrhizobium sp. Bra78, assembly GCF_024519855.1. Classification (NCBI taxonomy): domain Bacteria; kingdom Pseudomonadati; phylum Pseudomonadota; class Alphaproteobacteria; order Hyphomicrobiales; family Nitrobacteraceae; genus Bradyrhizobium; species Bradyrhizobium sp. Bra78. The sequence continues at coordinate 342,595 of NZ_JALJRE010000005.1, forward strand.
ACATGTCGATGGACTGCTGTCCGGACGACATGGACGGAAAGACGTCTTCGAAGGATAGCTACAAGTGCGGGATGAGCTTCTGCTGCATCGGCGGGGCCATCGCCATCGGTGACGTTCGTCCCGTCGCGTTCGGCGTATCCGCCGTGGCGGCGAGTACCATCGCAATTCCCTCGGACCAGGTCGTCGATTTCCGTGGTGGCAGTCCGCCCTTCCGACCTCCTCGAATCTGATCTCGCGAAAGCCCTGCGCGCGTACGCTCGCACGCGCAGTCGACCCACGCGCGCGCCCCTAGGCGCCGCGGCCGAGATCAATTCATGAGGACAGAACAATGCTTTCCAAATTCACGACTGCGGCTCTTGCCGCCACCCTTTCGCTCGTCGCTTCGGCCGCCATGGCGGGCGCCGGCGACTTCACCTTCGAGCCGGTCAATCCGGAGATGAAGAAGGGCGACGACGTCACGCTGGCCGTTCGCTTGACGAACAAGCAGACCGGCAAGCCGGTGCCGGACGCGGTGATCTTCAAGACCCGCGTCGACATGGCGCCCGACGGCATGGCCGAGATGGAATCGGCGGTCACGCCGCTGCCGTCGAAGGAACCGGGCGTCTACGCCTTCAAGACGGACCTGCCGATGGCCGGCCGTTATCAGGTGACGCTGTCGGCGAAGGTGCAGGGCGAGTCGGAGACGGTCACCGGCAAGGTCGTCGTCAAGGCCACCAAGTGAGCCTTCGGGCGTCCGCCGAGGGCGCCCGAACTTCTCTTCTCGTTCACATGGACGCGCGCCCCGAGCGCGCGGGTAGCACACCATGAACACGCAACGTCTTCTGACGGTACTCGCATTGACGGGCGGCTTGGGCCTCGGCGCCTACTGGTCCGTGAACGGCGATCGTTGGTCCGTTCACGCCGAGGCGACCACGGCGGCTCCCGTCGTCGATCAAACTCCGCTCTACTACCGCGATCCGAGCGGTGCGCCGCTTTGGTCGGCAGGCCCGAAGAAGGACGACCGCGGGCGGGACTACCTGCCGGTCTACGACGAGGACGGCCCGGCGAGCGAGCCGAAGGCAAAGCCGCAGCAGGCGAACGCGTCGCGGAAGATCCTGTATTACCGCAACCCGATGGGGCTGCCGGATACCTCGCCGGTGCCGAAGAAGGATCAGATGGGGATGGACTACGTCCCCGTCTACGAAGGCGACGACACCGACGACGGCACGGTGAAGCTGTCGCCTGGCAAGATCCAGCGCACCGGCGTGAAGTCCGAGCCCGTCGAGCGGCGCAGCATTCGCGTTGCCGTCAAGGCGCCCGGCACGATCCAGCTCGACGAGCGGCGGATCTCGGTCATAGCGATGCGCTCGGAAAGCTTCGTGCAGAAGATCGCCGACGTCACCACGGGCACCCGGGTGAAGGCGGGCCAGCCGTTGATGGAGGTCTACAGTTCCGCCATCGCTTCCGCGGCGGCGGAATATCTCGCGACGCTCAATTCGAAGGTGGTCGGCGGCGTGGAGCTCTACGGCCGCGGCTCGCGTCAGCGCCTGACCAATCTTGACGTTCCGGAGCCGGTCATCACCGCGATGGAGAAGTCGAAGGTCGCTCCGGTGACGGTGCAATGGACGGCGCCGCGCGACGGCATCGTGCTCGAGCGCAACGCCATCGAAGGCATGCGGGCCAACCCCGGCGACGTGCTGTTCCGGATCGCGGACACCTCGGTGGTGTGGGCCCTCGTCGACGTCGCCGAGCGCGACCTCGGCAACATCGCCGTGGGGCAGCCCGTGACGATCCGGGCGCGCAGCTTCGCGGGCCGGACCTTCTCCGGCAAGATCGCCGCGATCTATCCGCAGGTGAACCGCGACACGCGCACGGCGCGCGTCCGGATCGAGCTTTCGAATCCGGACGCGGCCTTGCTGCCGGACATGTACGTCGATGCCGACATCGACACCGCGGACGGATCGCCGGTGCTTGCCGTGCCGGATAGCGCGGTGCTCGACACCGGGACCCGCCAGGCCGTTCTCGTCGACAAGGGCGAAGGCAGGTTCGAGCCGCGGGACGTGAAGCTCGGGCGCCGTGGCGGCGGCTACATCGAAGTCCGCGACGGCCTCAAGGACGGGGAGGTGGTCGTCACGTCCGCGAACTTCCTGATCGACGCGGAGAGCAACCTCAAGGCCGCGCTGAAAGGCTTCGCCGATGCGAACCCGTCACCGGACGCTGCGAGCGACCACGCCCATGGAGAGCACAAATGATCGCCCGCATCATCTCCTGGTCTGCGCGCAACCTGCTTCTCGTCCTGTTCGGCACCGGCTTCGCGGCGGCCGCCGGGCTGTACGCGCTGGTCCATCTGCCGCTCGATGCCATCCCGGATCTCTCGGATACCCAGGTGATCGTCTACACCGAGTACCCCGGCCAGGCGCCGCAGGTCATAGAGGATCAGGTCACCTATCCACTGACGACAGCCATGCTTACCGTGCCGAAGTCGAAGGTGGTGCGCGGCTTCTCCTTCTTCGGCGTCTCGTTCGTCTACGTGATCTTCGAGGACGGCACCGACATCTACTGGGCGCGCTCGCGCGTCATGGAATTCCTGAACAGCGCGACCTCGCGGCTTCCCGCGGGTGTCACTCCGACCATCGGTCCCGATGCGACCGGCGTCGGTTGGGTCTACCAGTACGCGGTAATGTCCAAGGAATTGAACCTCGCGGACACGCGCACGATCCAGGACTGGAATCTGAAGTTCGCACTCGCCAAGGCCGGGGGCGTCGCCGAGGTCGCCAGCATCGGCGGCTTCGTCAAGCAGTACAACGTGGTCCTCGACCCGCAGCGGATGCGCGACCGCGGCATCAGCATGCAGAAGGTCCGTGAGGCTATCCGCGCGTCGAACGCGGACGTCGGCGGTCGGACCGTGGAGCTGTCCGAGTTCGAGTACGTCATCCGCGGCAAGGGCTACGTCAAGAGCATCAACGATCTCGGCAACATCGTGCTGAAGACCAGCAACGGCACGCCGGTGCTGCTGCGCGATGTGGCCAGCGTGGAACTTGGTCCCGACGAGCGACGCGGCATCGCGGAACTGAACGGCGAGGGCGAGGTCGCCAGCGGCATCGTGCTGCAGCGCTTCGGGGTCAACGCGCTCGACGTGATCGAGAACGTCAAGAAGCGGTTTAAGGAGATCGCGAGCAGCCTGCCTAAATCCGTCGAAATCGTCCCGGTCTACGACCGCTCCAACCTGATCTACGCGGCCATCGAGACCCTCAAGCACACGCTCGTTGAAGAAAGCATCGTCGTCGGACTCGTCTGCATTGTCTTCCTGCTGCACGTCCGCAGCGCGCTCGTCGCCATCCTGATGCTGCCGGTCGGCGTCCTGATGGCGTTCGGCGCCATGAAGCTGCTCGGGCTGGGATCGAACATCATGAGCCTCGGCGGGATCGCGATCGCGATCGGTGCCATGGTGGATGCGGCCATCGTCATGATCGAGAACGCCCACAAACACCTGGAGCGGGCCAAGCCCGGTGAGTCCCGCGTCCAGATTCTGATCGATGCGGCGTCCGAAGTCGGCCCCGCGCTGTTCTTCAGCCTGCTGATCATCACCGTATCGTTTATGCCGATCTTCACCCTGGAATCCCAGGAAGGGCGGCTGTTCAGCCCGCTCGCCTTCACCAAGACGTTCTCCATGGCCGCAGCGGCGCTGCTGTCGGTGACGCTGGTGCCGGCGCTGATGGTGATCTTCGTCCGCGGCAGGATCGTTCCGGAAAGCAGGAATTTCATCAACCGCTTCCTGATCTGGATCTACCGGCCCGTCATCAGGGGTGTGCTGCGGGCAAAGACGCTGGTGATCTTCGCGTCCATAGCCGTTCTGGCCGTCTCAATCTGGCCAGCTCGCCAGCTCGGCACCGAGTTCATGCCGTCGCTGAACGAGGGCACGCTGCTCTACATGCCCACCACGCTGCCGGGCATCTCCGTCACGAAGGCGGCCGAGCTGATGCAGACCCAGGACCGGATCATCAAGTCATTCCCGGAGGTCGCTTCGGTCTACGGCAAGGCGGGGCGGGCGGCGACCGCGACCGATCCGGCTCCGACGGAGATGTTCGAGACCGTGGTCAATCTGAAGCCGAAGGAGCAGTGGCGCCCCGGTCTCACCGTCGACGGGCTGATCGCCGAGATGGACAAGGCGCTGCAGTTTCCCGGGGTCTCGAACGCCTGGACCATGCCGATCAAGGCACGCATCGACATGCTGTCGACGGGCATCCGCACGCCGATCGGCGTGAAGGTGATGGGCACTGACCTGGTCGAGATCGACAGGCTCGCCAAGCAGATCGAGCGTGTCATCAAGGCGGTGCCTGGGACCTCGTCGGCCTACGCCGAGCGAGGCATCGGCGGGTACTATCTGGAGATCTCACCGGATCGCGAGGCGCTCGCCCGCTACGGCATCCTGATCCAGGACGTCCAGGACACCATCGCGGCGGCGCTCGGTGGCCAGACGGTCACAACGACGGTCGAAGGTCGACAGCGATTCACCGTGAACATGCGCTATCCGCGCGACCTCCGAGACAATCCCAAAGCCATCGCCAGCGACATCCTGGTGCCGATGCCGGCCGGAGGAGCGGTGCCGCTCGGCGAGGTGGCCAAGGTCGAACCGGCGCGCGGACCGACCTCGATCCGGACCGAGAACGGGCAGCTCGCGACCTACATCTACGTCGACATCCGGGATCGGGACATCGGCAGCTACGTCGCCGACGCGCAGCGCGCCGTGACCGAAAGCATCCAGTTTCCGGCCGGCTACTACGTGGTCTGGAGTGGGCAGTACGAATACCTGCAGCGGGCTGCAGCGCGCCTGAAGATCGTGGTGCCGGTGACCCTGACGATCATCTTCCTGCTGCTGTATCTGAACTTCAGGGCCATGACGGAGACGATGATCGTCATGCTCTCGCTGCCCTTTGCGCTGGTCGGCGGCATCTGGATGATGTGGTGGCTTGGCTTCAACCTGTCGGTCGCCGTCGCCGTCGGATTCATCGCGCTGGCCGGCGTCGCCGCCGAAACGGGTGTCATCATGCTCATCTACCTCGATCACGCCCTGGCCGAGGTGAGGGCGATGCGAGCCGCAGAGGGCCGAGCTATCAGCCGGCAGGATTTGCATGCGGCGATCATGGAAGGCGCAGTCGAGCGGGTCCGCCCCAAGATGATGACCGTTGTCGCCATCATGGCGGGGCTGCTGCCGATCATGTGGAGCACCGGGACCGGCTCCGAGATCATGCAGCGGATCGCGGTGCCGATGATCGGCGGCATGATCTCGTCGACGCTCCTGACGTTGATCGTGATCCCCGCCATCTTCGGGATGGTCAAAGGCTTCCGCTTGCCTCCCGAAGACAAGACCCAGGGACAAGCGCCGGAAGTGACGAAGCCAACCGTCCTGAAATTGCGAGTGTCGGAGCCGGCCGAATGAGGTGAGTCATGATGCACGACATGATGTCAGGAATGAGCAGCACGATGGGGCTCACGTTCGCCCTTGTCGTGATCGTTCTGATGCTGGCGGCTGCAGCGTTGCTGAAGTATCTCCTCAAGGATTGAGGAGCATTCGGTGCCGCCCTTTATGAGCTCTCCCGTTGCGTAGCAGCACTCTAGGCTAGGGTGCGAGGCGAACGGGATCTCCGGCATCGGTTCACGAACAGCATGAGCCCTTCGTTTGAATCGGAGGGCATGGGACGGTCCCGTAGGAACAAAACACGCAGCAGTCGCCCTTCTTGGGCTTGAGGCGAAGGCCACACTCTTCGCAGTCGTAAAAGAACTGGCAGGCATCCGTCGGCATGGTTTCGGTCTTTTGATGAGCGCACGCCGGGCACGTGAGGGTCGATTCCAAATTCATGCATTCCTCTTGCCTGCAGTCGTCCGAAGCCGTGGTGCCATCCTGCCAGCCCTGCGCCGTTTCGGCAACGACGGCGACGTGCGCGGCCGCCAGGCGAGAAACCCAGCGGGCCGGCCCGGAGTCGGCCGGGAGGTGGGCGCAGAAGGTGCTCCCGCTATTCCTCAGCCAAAGCAGCTACGATTGGGCCCAGGATCGCCAAGGCGTCCACCGCGCCGTCGTCTTCACCCTTCTCGAAGTCCGCGCCCTTTTGAGCCATGGTGTTCGTCACGTGAGCGAGGCAGAGTACCTTGCGTTCGGTGGCGGTGGCGAAGGCGTAAAGCGCGGCCGCTTCCATCTCGACCGCAAGGATTTCACGGTCCGCGGCTGCTTGTACGGCTTGGCTGGTCTCGCGGAACGGGGCATCGGTGGTCCAGCTTGCGCCCACGATCGTTCGCGGTCCACCGAGCTTGATTGCTTCCGTTGCGGCCTTCAGCAGGCGAGGACAAGCGCTGGCGTACTCCGAAGGCGGAGCGTAGTGGTAGCTCGTTCCCTCGTCGCGAAGCGCCCTTTCGATGATGATGAAGTACGGCGGTTCGCCGGCGGCGACGATCTGACCAGCCGACGTCAAGCTGATCAGCAGACGGCAGCCGCTGGCAAACAGTTCCTCGGCCACCAGAACGGCGAAGGAGGCCCCCACGGCTCGCCCGACGATGCCGACCTCCCTTCCGGCAAGGGAGAACACGTCGAGCTCCGTGTGGTAGCATGGCCAGCCTCCGAAGGGCTTTGCGCGCCCTGTCCGGCGAAGATGGCGCACGACATCGCCGTCCGGATCGAGCAGGCAAACGGAGGGGACGCCGACCTCCCACAAGTTCTTCTGTCGACGTGCTTCCCGCATCAGGGCAGCCGGTACGAAGACGGAAGGAGCCGCCGGGTCCTTGTTGTCGAGGATAGGGGGAATGGCCATCTATGCACCTTGAATCGATGGAGGGACGGAAGCCATGAACGACCTCGACCGCCAGGCTCATTGGCAGAGCGTATACGCGACCAAAGCGGAAAGGGAAGTAAGCTGGTTTCAGGAGGATCCGGCTCCATCGCTCGATGTCATCGCGGAGGCCGGCATCTCGACCGACGCGCGCATCATCGACGTCGGAGGCGGCGCTTCGCGCCTGGTCGATGGTTTGCTAGAGCGGGGCTTCAGCCGGGTTGCGGTACTGGACCTCTCGGCCAAGGCGCTCGAAGCAGCGAAGATGCGGCTTGGTCGGCGTGGAGACTCGGTCGCTTGGATCGTCGCGGACGTCACCACCTGGAATCCTTCGGACACTTACGACCTGTGGCACGATCGGGCCGCTTTCCACTTCCTGACGGACTCCGCCGACCGCGAGGCGTACGTCGCTTGTCTGAAGAAGGCAGTACGTCCCCGCGGTCATGTGATCATCGCGACTTTCGCGTCCGATGGTCCCGAAAGGTGCAGTGGCCTCCCGATCGTCCGGTACGATCCGGAAGCGTTGGCAGCGACGCTGGGGCCTTCCTTCGAGCTCGTCGCTTCCCGGCGGCACGATCATGTGACCCCGGGCGGAAATACGCAGCGCTTTCAATTCAGCCGCTTTCTGAGAGTGTGAGAGCACGGAAGCAAGCTTCCCAAGAGCAGATTTCCTGCAGGTGTCCTGACGAAACCGTGAGGCGGACGCATATTCCGCAATCGGCCGAGTAGGCTAAATTGGCTCGATTCCACGGACATGAGGCTGAAATCCCATGAAGAAGATCGCGTTCCTCGTCGCCTTCCTTGCCCCGGCGCTCGCCTGGGCGGAGAACCCTTACGCCGGCATGGAGTCTCGTCCGGTCAAGGCCCTGTCGGACCAGCAGGTCGCCGACCTGCGCGCCGGCCGCGGCATGGGGCTCGCACTCGCGGCCGAACTCAACGGGTATCCGGGCCCCTCGCACGTGCTGGACCTCGCGGATCGGTTGGGATTGAGCGCGGAGCAGCGGACGAAGGTCCAAGAGATGTTCGCGGCGATGAAGGTGGAGACAACGCCGATCGGCAACAGGCTGATCGAGGAGGAGAGCAATCTGGATCGGCAGTTCGCCACCCGGACCATCAGCCCGGATAGCCTGAGATCCGCGACCGCGGCTATCGCGAAGACACAAGGCGAGCTTCGCGAAGCTCACCTCAAGTACCATCTGCTCACCGCAGCGACCCTCGACAGCTCCCAATTGGCGAAATACGCCGAGCTGCGCGGGTATTCGAGCGCAGGGCCGATGCAACAGCAGCACCACCACCACGACAACTAGGAGACAAGTGCTTGAACGGGATCTCTCGCATCGGAATGCTCGCCCTCGCTGCGTCTTTGGCGACCGCCACGGCCGCACGGGCGCACGAACACGGCAATCACGCATCCTACTCGGCTGGAGAACCCGGCGATCCATCGCAGCCGGCGCGCACCATCGAGATCGCGATGAGCGAGATGGACTACGAACCGAGCCGCATCGAGGTGAAGCGGGGCGAGCAGATCCGGTTCGTGCTGCGCAACGTCGGGACCGAAGATCACGAATTCCTGCTGGCGACCACGCAGGAGAACCTGAAGCACGCGGCCGTCATGAAGAAGCATCCGCACATGGAGCACGACGAGCCGAATGGCGTCCGCGTCGCGCCGAAGAAGACGGCGGAGGTGCTGTGGAGGTTCACGAAGCCAGGGACGTTCGAATATTCGTGCCTGATTCCGAACCATCGGGAGTACGGCATGACCGGGCATGTGACGGTCAAGTGAACAGGAGGTCGAGATGAAGCATGAAGCCTGTCCGCCCAGTCGCCGATCGGTCCTGGGATTTGTCGCTGCCGCGGTACTGATCGCACCCGTGGCCGCTGCCTTTGCCGAAGAGCTGGCCGTCACGGTCCACAAGGATCCGAACTGCGGCTGCTGCGCGGGCTGGGTGCAGCATCTGCGCGACGCCGGGTTTGTCGTAAGAGTGGACGAGACCGCCGATCTGGAATCGATCCGGAGCCGCCTTGGCGTTCCGGCCGACCTGACGGCATGTCATACCGCCGAGGTCGCCGGCTACGTCGTCGAAGGGCACGTGCCGGCGGCGGCCATACGCCGCCTGCTCGCCGAGCGCCCAAATGCGAAAGGTGTGGCCGTCCCCGGCATGCCGATCGGGTCGCCCGGCATGGAAGGCGGGCGGCCCGCGGCCTATTCGGTGATGTTGTTCGGAGCCGACGGACAGAAGACGTTCATGCGGTTCGTCGGAGACCGAGCCGTCGGCTGACGTCACGGCAGGCGTGCCGATGACGACCTACTGAAGGTGCGCGCTCCGTGCGCGACGGCTCACGCCGGCGCGAACGGGGTGGACGCGTCGTTACTTCTTGTCACCCATGTGGTGGGGCGACGAAGTGCCGGGGCCGCCCGTGTAGTGATGGCCTCCGGACGCGCCGTCCTTGGCGGAGCCGACGGTCTCCTTGGAGGAGCCGACCGTGCCCATGTCCTTCTTGCCCATGTGATGAGGGACCTCGGTCTTCGGCCCGCCGCTATAGTGGTGACCGTTCTTTTCTTTGTCCGTGGTCTGCGCCATCGCCGGCACGGCAAGCGCGGCGGCGGCAACGATGGCAATCAGCGTTCTGGTGATCATGTCCGTTCTCCCGGTAAATGGTGGCACATCGAAGCAGAGAACAGCGGGCCGCTCCTTGATCCATCGCAAGTAGAGATCGCAGCGGTGCCGAGCGCCGCCTGCATCATCCTATTGACGTGCATCAAGCGGCCGGCGTGGGGAACGAGTCATCCTGAGTGCCGGCCATCCACGACCAGGAGCTTGCCATGCGCGCTATGACCATCGCCGCCGCACTACTCGCCACGACGCTCGGGCACGCCGCCTGGGCCCAATCGGCCGCGGAACACGAAGGGCATCACCCCGACCAGAAGCAGAAGCAGGAGCAGGCCACGCCAAAGGCAGACCAGCGGGCGCCTGCCGGCTCTCAGGGCATGAATGGCGGCGGAATGATGGGCGGGAAGATGCCCATGATGGACATGGCGAAGATGATGGAGATGATGCGGCAGTCCGGCGACGGAATGGGCATGGATACGATCGATCATATCGAGGGCCGGGTCGCGTTCCTCCGCACCGAGCTCAAGATCACCGAGGCGCAACAGCCCGCCTGGAACGCGTTCGCCGACGCGCTGAGGACCAACGCCAAAACGTTGGGAGAGATGCGCGGCTCGATGATGTCGCAGCAGGGTGCCGGTGCCGGTCTGGTCGAAAAGCTCGCGTTCCAGGAAAAATGGCTCGCGGCACGGCTCGAAGGCACCCGCGCGATGAAATCGGCGCTCACGAACCTGGTCTCGACGTTTTCCGACGAGCAGAAGAAGGCCGCCGACGAACTGCTCGCGCCGCAGATGGGCATGATGCCGATGATGTCCGCGATGCGGGACGGAGCGACGATGGGCATGGGAATGCAGCCCGGCAAGCCGATGCAATGACCTTCGGGGCGCGAGTCGGCGGTCCCCGTTGGCTCGGTGTGGCGCCCACGATCAAGGCCAGCGAGTATTACGGGCCTGCCGCCGTTGATCTAGCGCAACAATGATGGCAACGGCGCCGCTAAGCTCCGATCAATGATAGGAGCCAGACTATGTCGGTGCAGGACCATCCCGCGCATCTAGAACGCCCGCAACAGGGCATGTCCACGAAATCCAAGGGCGGCTTGGTTCTGATCGGATTCCTGATCATCGCCGGCGGGCTGCTGTTCACCGAGCACAGGGCTCACGTGCTCGGGCTTCTGGTCTGGCTTCCGTTGTTCGGTTGCTTGCTGATGCACATGTTCATGCATCACGGCGGCCACGGCCACCATCACGCAGAGCCCCCGCCGTCAGACAAAAGGGGGGAGTGATGCACGACACAGCGCCCGCCTACGGCCTCTGGGGCCTGGTCATCGTCAATTCGGCGGTCTTCATCCTGTTCGCCTACAGCTTCTTCAAGCCGCAGACCTCGCGCGATTGGCGCTCGTTCAGCGCCTTCAGCGCCTTCCTGGTGGCGTTGTTCGTGGAAATGTACGGCTTTCCGCTCACCATCTACTTCCTGTCGGGCTGGCTTCAGTCGCACTACCCGAACATCGACTGGTTCTCGCACGACGCTGGCCATCTGCTCGAGATGATGTTCGGCTGGAAGACAAATCCGCACGCCGGACCGTTCCACATCCTGAGCTTCATCTTCATCGGCGCGGGCTTCGTCCTGATCTCCGCCGCGTGGAGAGTGCTGTACGATGCGCAGCAGACCCGCGGCCTCGCGACCACAGGCCCCTACAGCTACGTCCGGCACCCGCAGTACGTCGGTTTCATCCTCGTCATGTTCGGCTTCCTTCTGCAGTGGCCGACGATCCTCACGCTGGCGATGTTTCCGGTGCTGACCGCCATGTACGTGAAGCTGGCGCGCGGCGAGGAGCGGGACGCGAGAGCGCAATTCGGCGCAGCATACGACCTCTACGCCGCCGAGGTGCCGGGATTCATTCCGAAGCTCGGCCGTGTTCTGGGACGGGCGCCCTCGAGCGACTATCGCCACGGCTGATGGAGGCGGCCCGATGCGCGAGGCAGGAGCCCGGTGGACGCTTTCCTCGCTCCTCCTCGCCGGATCGGGAGTCCTGCTGATCGGGGTCGGCCTCTATTTCCTGTTCGTCCGGCCCTCGCTGCTGCCCGAGGACGTCAGGTTCATGAATCTGACCCCGGCCGAGCTGCAACTGGTCGGAGGCAGGCTGGGATCCTGGCTCGTTCACGTGTTCCGCGTGATGGGCGGCTACATCGCCGCGACGGGCGTTCTGGCGATCACCTTGGCGGCAACGTCCTTCCGCGATCACCATCCGCTCGCTGCGGCCGGCGCCGCGGTCGCCGGCGCAGCCTCGATCGGCTTGATGGCGGCCGTCAACTTCATGATCGATTCCGACTTCAAGTGGGTGTTGCTGGGAATGGCGCTGGTATGGGCGTTCAGCCTGGCGGCGTTCGCGTGGGAGGCGGTCCGTTCATGACGCAGCCCGTCTTCACGGCTAAAGGACTGACCAAGACCTACGTCTCCGGCGAAGTGAAGGTTCATGCCCTCAACGACGTCGATCTTGAGATCGCCGAGAGGGAGGTCGTCGTGCTGCTGGGTCCCTCCGGCAGCGGCAAGACAACCTTGCTGAACATCATGGGCGGCCTCGACCGGCCGAGCAGCGGCCGGCTGTTCTTCCGCGATCTCGACCTGACCGATTTGGAAGACCGCGAGCTCACGAAGTACCGCCGCGACCACGTCGGCTTCGTCTTCCAGTTCTACAATCTGGTGCCGAGCCTCACGGCTTTCGAAAACGTGGCGCTGGTGACGGAGGTTTCCAATCGACCGATGCGTCCCGCTGACGCCTTGGCTCTGGTGGGCCTGGAAGAGCGGATGCACCACTTTCCCGCCCAGCTATCCGGCGGCGAGCAGCAGCGCGTGGCCATAGCCCGCGCGATAGCGAAACGACCGGCGGTGCTGCTCTGCGACGAGCCGACCGGGGCTCTGGACTCGAAAACCGGCATTCGCGTCATCGAGGCGCTGCTCGGGGTGAATCGGCAGCTCGGCACCACGACCGTCATCATCACGCACAACGCCAGCATCCAGGAGGTCGCCGACCGGGTGCTGTTCTTCGCCGACGGCCGGATCTCCAGGACCCAGAAGAACGAGACCCGGCGGGAAGCGGCCGAGCTCACGTGGTGACGTCATGACGGCGCTCGACATCAAGCTGTTCCGGGACGTCAGGCGGCTCTGGGCGCAGGTGCTCGCCGTCGCGCTGGTCGTCGGAGGGGGCGTTGCGACGCTGGTGCTCGCGGTCGGCTCCCATCGATCCTTGGAGGAGACTCGGATCGCGTACTACGAACGCTACGGCTTTGGCGACGTATTCGCGCAGGCGAAGCGCGCCCCCAAGGCGCTCGCCGGCAGGGTCGGCGAGATACCCGGCGTCGCCGCCGTCGACACCCGGATCGCCAAGCTCGCGTTGCTGGACATTCCCGGGTTCTCGGAGCCCGCAAGCGCGCAGTTCGTTTCGCTGCCCGACAGCGGCGAGCCGCATCTCAACCGGCTCTACATGCGCTCCGGGCGCCTTCCGGAGCCGGGACGGACCGAAGAAGTCGTCGTTAACGAGCCTTTCGCGCGGGCCCATGGGTTCTCCGAAGGGGCGCGGTTCTCGGCCATCCTGAACGGCAAGAAGCGCGAGCTCGTAATCGTCGGCACGGCGCTGTCCCCCGAGTTCGTCTACACCGTCGGGCCGGGCGATCTGATGCCAGATGACCGCCGCTACGCCATCGTATGGATGTCGGAAAGGGCGCTCGCCGGCGTCTACGATCTCGACGGCGCTTTTTCGGCGGTATCGGTCAAGCTTCAGCCCGGCGCATCCGAGCGCGAGGTGATCGCGCGGCTCGACTCTTTGCTCGACCCGTACGGCGGGCAGGCGGCCCACGGCCGGAAGGACCAGACCTCGCACGCCTGGCTCGATCATGAGCTCGACATGCTCAACAACATGAGCCGCACGCTGCCGCCGATCTTCCTGCTGGTGGCCGCCTTCCTGGTCAATCTCACCCTGACGCGGCTGGTCGCGCTCGAGCGCGAGCAGATCGGTCTGCTCAAGGCGCTGGGCTATTCCGATGGCAGCATCGTGCTGCACTACTTCAAATTCGTAGCCCTGATCGTCGTGATCGGAATCACGCTGGGCGGCGTCGTCGGCACCTGGCTCGGATTGCGCGTCACCGGGCTGTTCGGCGACTTCTTCCACTTCCCGTTCCTGGTGTTCGCGAAGGCGCCGGACCTGTACTTCACCGCAGGCGCGCTCAGCGCAGCCGCCGCCGCGATCGGCGCGCTGCGGGCGCTGCGCGAAGTGGTGAAGCTGCCGCCGGCCGTCGCCATGCAACCGCCGGCCCCGCCGGTCTATCGCCGGCTCCTGCCGGAGAGCATCCAGCTCGACCAGATCGTGTCGCAGCCGACGCTCATGATGATCCGTAACGTCGCGCGGCATCCCGTCCGGGCCGCGTTCACGGCGCTCGGGATGGCTCTCGCCACCGCGATCCTCGTCGTCTCGCTGTTCACGCGGGACACGATGGAGCAACTGATAGACGTAACCTACTTCCTTGCCGACCGGCAGGACGCGACCATCGGCTTTTCCGAGAAGCGGATCGAGAACGTGGTGGAGCAGGTGAGCCGGCTTCCGGGCGTCCTCGCGGCCGAGCCGTTCCGCGAGGTGCCCGTCCGGATCCGCCATGGCAACGTCGAACGGCGGATCACGATAAGCGGCCGGCCCGCCGATGCCGACCTCAGGCGCATCATCGACGCCGACCTCCGGCCCGTCGCGCTTCCGGAGACGGGCCTCGCGATCTCCATCATGCTCGGTCGCATCCTCGGGGTGGGGGCGGGTGACACCGTCGAGCTCGATTTGCTGGAGGGAGCCCGTCGCACCGTGACGATGCCGATCGTGGCCACCGTCGAGGACTATTTCGGCATCCGGGGAATGATGGACATCGAGGCGCTGCGGAAGCTGATGCGGGAGGCGCCCGTCGTGAACAGCGTGAACCTCAGCCTCGACGAGAACCGGAAGGAGGACTTCTACGCGGCGGTGAAGTCCATGCCGACGGTCGGCGGCGTGGCGCTGCAGCGCGTGTCCCTGGCCAACTTCCGCAAGACCGTCGCGCTGCTCATCACCACGATGGCGAGCATCTACACCGGGCTCGCCGCCGTGATCGCGTTCGGCGTGGTCTACAACAACGCCCGGATTTCGCTGTCCGAGCGCGCCCGCGAGCTGGCCAGCCTGCGGGTGCTCGGCTTCACGCGCGGCGAGGTGCTGCGCATCCTCCTGCTCGAGCTCGCGATCCTGACGCTGATCGCCCAGCCGCCGGGTTGGTTGATGGGCTACGGCCTCGCATGGGTCATGAAGACGAACTTGGCCGGAGAACTGATGCGCGTCCGGCTGGTGGTGGAGCATTCGACCTACGTCATCGCCACGTCGGTGGTGGTGCTGGCTGCGGTCGCCTCCGCGGCGGTGATCCGCGAACGCATCGATAAACTGGACCTCGTCGCGGTCCTCAAGACGCGAGACTAGCCATGCCGGCAAACTGGACCAAACGTATCATCGGTGCCGCGGCCTTGGCCGCGATCGCGGGGGGACTGGCGTGGTTCGCCTGGCCCCGGGCGGTTCTGGTGGATCTCGCCACCGTGGCGAAAGGCCCGATCGAAGTCACGGCCGACGATGACGGCAAGACGCGCGTCCGCCACGTCTACACGGTCTCGGCGCCGATCGCCGGCAAGGTGCTGAGGATTTCGCATCCGCTGGGCGAGCAGGGACCTTCGCTTCACGTCGGCGACGAGGTCGCCGCCAACCAGACCGTCGTCGCTCTGATGCAGCCGACGCTGCCGGGCTTCATCGACGTGCGTTCCCGCGACCAGCTTCAGGCTGAAGTCTTGGCTGCGGACGCGGCTATCCAGCAACAGGAAGCCGAAGTGCAGCGGATCGAAGCCGCGCTGGACTTCGCCCGGACCGAATTCCAGCGGGCGCAGACGCTGTTGCGTACGCAGTCCACCTCGGCTCAGGCCTTCGACAAGGCGAAGTTCGAGGTTGCCACGAACGAGGCCGCACTGGCGAGCGCGAAGGCTCAGGTCGAGATGCGGCGTGCAGTACGCACCAGCCTGGCGGCACGGTTGATAGACCCTGCCAACGCCGCGCCGCCGGCCGAGGCGACGTGCTGTGTTCGGGTTCTCGCGCCGGCGAGCGGACGGGTGCTGAAGATCATCCAGGACAGCGAGGCGACGGTCCTGCCCGGGACGCCGCTGGTCGATATCGGCAACCCGCTCGATCTGGAGATCGTGGCTGACCTGCTCTCGACCGATGCGGTGCAGACCAAGGTGGGCGCGCCCGTCCGGATCGACGGCTGGGGCGGGCAGCCCATCAAGGGGAAGGTCGTTCGAGTAGACCCCGCCGGCTTCCTGAAGGTCTCGGCGCTCGGCATCGAGGAGCAGCGGGTCCGCGTGACGATCGATTTCGCGGATGCCCCCGAGACCTGGACCTCGCTTGGACACGACTACCGGGTCGTCGTCCACGTGACCACGTGGAGCGCTCCGGACGCCCTGGCCGTGCCGGTGAGCGCTTTATTCCGAAAGGGCGACCAGTGGGCCGTTTTTGCCGACGAGAGCGGCCGTGCCAAAACCGTGCCGGTGAGCATCGGGCACCGGAACAACCGGATGGCGGAGGTTCTCTCCGGTCTGGCTGCGGGGGACCGGGTGGTGCTTCATCCCAGCGACCGGGTCGGCGATGGAAGCAGGATCGCGCAGCGGGAAGGGCACTGACCCCCGCGCGATTTCGCCGATCGAACCGGAGGTGCTGGCGGGTGTCCCTGACGATGAGGATCGAAGACAGGAGCCCGCTGGGGCATCGAAGACGTCCAGATTGCCCCCCAAAGCGGATTACGAATCCTGGGAGATAGGACCGTCAATGTTTTCAAGTCGGCCTATCAAGCGGATTTGGAGTCAGACTTTAAACAACTTCGAGTCGCGGGCACTGTACGCTGTCGAATATCGGGTCCCGACGGCGCGGCCACTTTCTTGCCTAAACCGGACATCCGGCCGGAGCCAAGAGTCAGGGAAGGGCCAGAAGGCGACATGCGGTTCGCCGTCAAGTGCAAGAGGCCGCCAACTGAGGCGGCCCGGCAAGCTCCCCGCCCGGGCTGGTGGTCTGGGCCGAAGTCGGACGGGGAGCTGCGCGCCGGACCCCCGTCGCATGACAAAGCTAGAAACGTGCCATGACAGTCACGTGAAAACTGTCGGCACAGGTTAGTGGAGGTTGATGTTATCCAAAGGGAGGTTCAGCGCCGCAGCGCGCTCCTTTCGATCCTTCTTGCGGAACTCAATCTCGCGCCGCTCGAAAGCGGCCATCTCTTCCTTGGCAGCTTCCAGCAGGCGGTCACGCGGCGTCATTTCTAATTGGCGGCGTTCCGTCATCACTCACTCCCGTCTCGCGACGTCCCAAATACAGAAGGGCCGGAGCCGTGGAAAGGTTCATTGCTGTAAAATTGCGGATTTATGACGGCGCGTTCCGCTCTTGGATACACCAAGTTGTAGCCCCCAGAACAACGGGCCACTGAGGTCGGAAACAGGCCAGCGCCAGTTTGCCTATAGGAACGGATCGTGGTCCTTGAACTAATTCAGGAACATGGCCGGGGCAGGTCCGGTGTGGGGTCATAAGCGACCTCAGCGGCCCTCGCCGTGAAGGTCAGCTACGGGCCGATTCTGTTGAAAAAGTCTTTTGTAGCTCGCGTGTCAACTTTTTAAGGGCCGTCCATGCATTTGACGCCGTTGAATGCGGAAGACCACATCCGTCTACAAGATCGCTCGGCGATCTTCCTGGTCGTGCGGCGAACGCCTTTATTGGCAATACTCGCGCCGAACTGATCTCAGGAAGATTTTCGCTTCCCCGTTACTTTCGACTTTTTCAACAGAATCGGCCAATAGCCGATATTCGGAATAAAGCGAGAGGCCGCCGCCAACTGAGGCGGCCTTATTTCATGGGAAAAACGCCACCCGCTTAATATGCATCGCGGGCAGCGGCTTCCCAGCCCCGGGTGGGTTTACAAAACCCCGGTCCCTACGAATTGCATATCCATATTCTGCGGTCTGAGCAAAATTGCTCAGGTCCAACTGAGCGGCCTTACTCAGCCTTGGGTGGCAAGTTTTTGGCCTCTTCCTCTACCAGAAGCTTGGCCACTATTTGGCGCTGTGCTTCATCCTTGGCTTCCGCAAACCGTTTCTTAAACAGGGATAGGTTTTCCCGTTGGATGTATTTGTCCATGGTGGGACCTCACTTTCCTTCGTTCTTCAGGACGACAGTCGGGGCCTGATCGGCGATCGTTACTTGGCGCTGCTCTCCGCGAGCTGCTTTAATTAGGGGCACGCAACCCTGATGAACTCAGCCATTTCTGAATGTGTAAGGCGTTCTCGCTTAGTTTCGCCGCCTTTAATAAGGCTTCTCGTTTAGGGCCTGGCGTTGCCGATTCTGCTCGGCTGCGAGCGGCGTTTGCCAGTTGAGTTAGGCGTTCCGTGAGTGAGGGGGTGAGCTTCATCATAAAGTGGCTCCGCGTATTGGCGGGAGCACGGGGCTCTCGGTCACCGATGATGCCGATGGTGGGGCGGTGATTTATTCAGTATGGAACCGCAGAAGTTCCGCCGCTGTTCCGTTTTGCTCACTCTTGGTTCGGGCCGAAATAGGCCACTTTGTATTTCAAGCAGACCACTAGGAGCGGAACGATACGGGCATCGCCGACTCTACTCTGTGAGTCCCGGCGCATGCCCCCATCGCTGGGATCACGTCCCCCTAAGAGGACAGGCCTCAGTGTGCCCCCACACACTGGGGCCGTTATCGTTTTGGCGCCAACTGAGGCTGACTTACTGCTCTTTACGGAGCTTCTTAATCAGCGCCTTCTGGTCGTCAATGTACTCTTGGACAACCTGCCGGGCTTCGTCGGTCCGCGACTGGTCCGGCTGTTCCGCTGGCTTCCGATCCTTCTCCATAAACTTACCTCAACAGCTCCGACTCAAGGCGGGCGCGGACGGCCAGCACCAGCCCCGTGCGGTCCCTGACTTCGATTGATAGGGAGCGCGGCGGCTTGCCCTGCATTGCAGCGTCTTTGACTGCCTGCGCCAGCGTGGTCATAGCCTCGTCGTGGGCTTCGTGCAGAGATTGGAACTCCACCCCATCGTCATCGCGGGCTCGATTATGGCCTTCTATGAAATCAAAATAGTACCTCTGCATGGGGCGCCCTTCCTTATTTGGAAGCATAAGCCGAGCGTTATGAGGGGGTTCCTAAGTCTAAATCAGACCATTGCCGTTTTCAAACTGAGGCACTGAGGCCGGAAACAGGCCAGTGCCCTGAGCCGGATGAGAACAATTAGGCGACTTCAGAACTGATCATGAACCGCGGTCCGCAAGGGTCCGGTTAGGGTCAAAATGCGACTTGGATCCTGCTTCCGCTCTCGGAGCAGGACCGGACGGTCGGGGCGAGCGATCACCGTTAGCGACGATTGGCGGACTCGCTATTGGGTTAAACTGACTCGTTTCTGCTTTTGGGGGACACAGATAAATAGGCAAAGGCCGCCCATAGCGGCTGGCGAGATATCACGTGAGGAGGGCCGTGACGCCGCGGGCGAAGTAGCCGGTGAACTTGTTCAGGCCGACGCGGGGCTCGCTTCCCTTTGGGCCGACCAAGGCGCCGACGAAGGCGACTTCGAAAAGGGCCAGGCGGATGGCGTCATGGCGCGCTCGCGGTGGTCGCCGCCGCAGCGAATGCCTGAGAGTTGAAGCGGAAATCTCAATAAGAGGTGATCCGCACCAAGATTAGAGTGGCTCCAATTGAGCTCACCCTTGCCCGGGCGCTACGAAGCTCTGTCCGTCATATCAGCAGGCACCACCGTGAGAGCCAGACCGCTGCGATTCGTATTATTTGTCGTGTTCGCTGTCGTGCTCCTGGGGCCGGCCAAGGCCGAAACCGGCGATGTCGAGACCACCTGGCGCCTCCTCGACTACATCGCGGTCGACTACGCGGGTGCGGTCGCGCATGGACAGGTGTCGAGTCCTTCGGAATACGCCGAACAGAACGAGTTCGCCGCCACGGTCGCCGACAAGCTGCATGGGCTTCCGGCGAAGCCTGGGAAGGAGGCGCTCCTCGGGGAGGCGGACACGCTGAAGCGAGCCATCGCCGACAAGGCCGAGCCGGAACAGGTCGCGGAGATCGCGCATAGCTTGGCAGCCGCCCTTTTGGCGGCCTATCCCGTGTCGCTCGCGCCGGCGAAGGCTCCCGACCTTGCGCGCGGCGCTGCGTCCTTCGAACAGAACTGTGCGGCCTGCCACGGAAAAACCGGGGACGGCCACGGCCCGGACGCGGCCAAGCTGGATACGCCTCCCATCGCCTTCACGGATGCCGATCGTGCCCGTCAGCGCAGCGTCTTCGGGCTCTACCAAGTCATCACGCAGGGACTCGATGGAACGGCGATGGCAAGTTTCGAGGGCCTGCCGGCCGATGAGCGCTGGGCGCTGGCCTTCTACGCCGGACAGTTGGCCTTTCCGGATGCGGGCGCAGCGGAAGGCGAACGTCTTTGGAAGCAGGACACCTCTCTGCACCGCGTCCTTCCCGATCTGAAGGCACTGATCGGAACGACGCCCGCTGCGCTTGCCGCCAGGATCGGGCAGGATAAGGCTGATGCTCTTATGGCGTACCTGCGTCGCCATCCGGAGGCCGTCGCGCAGCAGGATGGATCGCTGTCGCTGGTCCGCGCACGCCTGACCGAGAGCATCGACGCCGTGCGGGCAGGCGACCGCAAACGCGCCGGCGAACTGGCGCTGTCCGCCTATCTGGACGGTTTCGAGCCGATCGAACCGGCGCTGACCGCGAGCGACCGCACCCTGATGGAGCGGATCGAAGGGCTGATGGGCGAGTATCGCGCGGCGGTGCAGGGCGAGACCGCCGACGCGCTCTCGGAGCGGGTGCAGGTTCTGGATGGTCTCCTGGACAACGCGCAAGCTGCGCTGTCTCCCGATGCGACGGGCGCCCTTTCGACATTCCTCGGGGCGGCGACGATCCTGCTGCGCGAGGGTCTCGAAGCGCTCCTTATCGTGGTCGCGATGATCGCGTTTCTTCGCAAGGCCGAACGAATGGAGGTCATGCCGTACGTGCACGCAGGCTGGGTCGGCGCGCTCTTGGCGGGCTTCCTGACCTGGGTCGTCGCCACTTGGGTGATCGGCATCAGCGGCGCCAGCCGCGAACTGACGGAAGGGTTCGGGTCGGTCTTTGCCGCAGTGGTGCTGCTGTCGGTCGGAATCTGGATGCACGGCAAGGCGCAGGCGGATCAGTGGCAGCGGTATATCCGCGAGAGGATGTCGAAGGCGCTATCCGGCGGGTCGGCCTGGTTTCTGTTCGTCCTCGCGTTCGTCGTGGTCTACCGGGAGGTGTTCGAGACAATCCTGTTTTACGCGGCGCTCTGGCACCAGGGGAACGGCGGAGCGATTCTCGCCGGGGCGCTCAGCGCCTGTATCGCGCTGACGGTCATGGGCTGGGCAATGCTGCGCTACAGCAGCCGACTGCCGATCGGCAAGTTCTTCATCTACAGCTCTTGGCTCATGGCGGTCCTCACCGTTGTGCTGGCCGGAAAGGGAGTCTCCGCGCTACAGGAAGCGGGCATCGTCGGCATCTCGCCGCTGCACGCGATGCCGCGCCTGTCGCTCGTCGGTTTCTTTCCGACCACACAGACCGTCGCCGCTCAGATCGTCATGATAGTGGCACTGGCCCTCGGATTCGCCCTCAATCGACGTAAAGTCTAGGCGCTCAGCGCCGTTGCCGGCGCCGCGAATAGCTCGGGAAAGTACCGGCTCCGCATCCGCTCCGCGTAGTCCATGCAGCCGGGCTGCGATCGCAGATTTAGAGGCAGCTGCGCGTGGTCCTAAGGCCACCGAGGATGCAGGTCGTCGAGCACATAGGCGTGCGCATGCACCGATGGCTGTCCGCGCAAATGAGGGTGATCGGGCGGTAGTTCGGGATGGTCGTGAGGAATGAGGTCTGCCACGGCGACCGGCCAAAAATAGAATGCCAGCACGACGCCGCTCAACGTCAGGGTTGCGAGCACCAAAGCGGTCGGCGCGATCCCGGCGGACAAGCCAAGCCATCCAGCAAGTGGGTACGTCAGCAGCCAACATAGGTGGGACAACGCGAACTGAGCGGCGAATACGGCGGGCCGGTCCGCAGCACCGGCCGACCGGCGCAGTAGGCGCCCGGCGGGTGTCATCACGCCGGAGTAGCCGATCCCCAATAGCACCCATGTCGGCAGAAGCGCGTACCTGACGACCTCGTTTCCATATATCACCATGATCGCGCCGAAGGCGGCCAGCACTGTAGCCAGCATTTCCGCCGACGAGAGCATGATCCTTCGGTCGGGCAGCCGGTCGAGCAGGCGAGGCAGCAGGAGGGCCGCCGCCATGGAGCCGCCGCCGAAGCAGGCGAGTGTGACCGCGACGCTACCGTCCGTTCCGCCCAGCGCCCCCTTCACCAGGACGACCGTATTGACGAACACCATCGATCCCGCTGCGGCCACGGACAGGTTGAGCGCCAGCAAGCCCCGCAAGCGGGGCGTCGCCAGGTAGATGCGCATGCCGCGCGTGGTGTCCTGGTAGAAGCCGCGGCGGGGGCGGGTTGCCGGCGCTTGCGGAATCGTGACCGAGACCACCAGCGCGGCCGAGCAGAAGAAGCCGATCACGGTTCCGAAGAAGAGCCAGTTGAAGGTGACCAGGGTCAGCAAGGCGGCCGCAAGCGTTGGGCTCAGAAGACTTTCCAAGTCATACGCTAGGCGGGACAGAGAAAGCGCCTGCGTGTAGTCGCGCTCCTCCGGAAGCACGTCCGGGATGGTCGCCTGAAACGTGGGAGTGAAGGCGGCAGAGGCGGACTGCAGCACGAAAATGAGGACGTAGACCTCCCAAACCTGGTCGATGAAGGGCAGCGCGATCGCGACCCCGGCACGGGTCAGGTCCATCGCCACCAGGAAGGTTCGCCGCGGCAAGCGGCCTGCAAGACCGCCTACGACCGGCGCGACGAGCACGTAGGCGACCATCTTGATGGCGAGCGCCGTCCCCAGCACCGCCCCGGCGTTCTCGCCGGCGATACGGAACGCCAGCAATCCCAGCGCTACGGTCATCAGCCCCGTCCCGATCAACGCGATGACCTGGGCGGCGAACAGATGGCGGTAGGTGCGGTTAGCAAGGACTGACAGCATGGGCCGTTACTCCGCGGCTCGGTCGTGGACGAGGGGCGCGACCGAGCCGCTGCGCCGGTCCGCCGCGGCGGGGACCGCGAAGCGGGCGTACAGCGCAGGTAGAACGACCAGTGTGAGCAGGGTCGCGGTCAGGAGCCCGCCGATCACGACGGTCGCCAGCGGTTTCTGGACCTCGGCACCCGTGCCGGTCGCCAGCGCCATCGGTACGAATCCGAGCGAGGCGACGAGCGCGGTCATCGCGACGGGTCGAAAGCGGGTCAGCGCCCCTTCGCGGATCGCGGTTCTTGGATCTATCCCCTCGACGATCAGCCGCCGGATCTGTGTCAGCATGACCAGACCATTCAGCACGGCGACGCCGGACAACGCGATGAAGCCGACGGCCGCCGAGATCGAGAAGGGCATGCCGCGAAGCCAGAGCGCGGCTATTCCGCCGGTCAGCGCGAGTGGAACCGCGCTGAAGACGAGCGCCGCGTCCCGTGCAGAGCCCAGCGCCCCGAACAGGAGCATGAAGATCAGCGCGAAGACGCCGGGCACGACGAAGACGAGGCGCTGGCGCGCGACCGCGAAGTTCTCGAACTGGCCGCCCCAGGCGAGATAGCTGCCCGGCGGCAGCTTCACCTGTTCGGCGACCTTCGCCTGCGCCTCCGTTGCCACCGAGCCGATGTCCCGACCACGGATCTCGGCCGTTGCCACGACGCGGCGCTTGCCGTTCTCGCGACTGATCTGGTTGTAGCCGACGGTCTGCTCGAACGACGCTACCGTCCTGAGCGGGATGGACGCCGCGGCCGCGTTCGGATTTGCGTTCGGGAGCGGGAGAGGAAGTTCCTCGAGCGCCGGAATGCTGTCGCGTAGATCGTCCGGAAGCCGCACGACGATCTTGAATCGGCGGTCGCCTTCGAAGACGAGACCGGCGTCGGTGCCGCCGATCGCGGTCGCGATGAGGTCCTGCACCGAGGCCAGGCTCAGGCCCCGCCGCGCGATCTCGCCCTTGTCGATATTGATGTCGAGGAACGGAAGACCGGTTGTCTGCTCGGTCTTCACGTTCTCGGCGCCCGCGATCTTGCGGATGACCTCGGCGATCTGGCCCGCGGTCTTTTGCATCCGCTCGAAGTCGTCGCCGAAGACCTTGACGGCCAGATCCTCTCGGACGCCGGCGATGAGTTCGTTGAACCGCATTTCGATCGGCTGCGAGAAGCCGACCTTGTTGCCGGGAAGCTTCGCGGTCACCTCCTCGATCTTCTTGATCAAATCTTCCTTCGTCATCGAAGGATCGGGCCATTCCTCCTGCGGCTTGACGATGATGTAGGTGTCGGACGCCGACGGCGGCATGGGGTCGGCGGCGAGATCGGGCGTGCCCGTGCGCGAGAAAACGAACGAGACCTCCTCTAGGGTGCTGATCTGGCGCTCGATGAGAAGCTGCATCCTCTGAGACTGCGCGAGCGCCGTAGACGGCACGCGCTTCACCTCCATGACGATGTTCTTCTCGTCGAGCGTCGGGGTAAATTCCTGGCCGAGACGCGTGAACAGGAGCGCGGCGCCGACAAAGAGAAGGCCGGCAGCGGCCACCACGGGGAGAGGTCTTGCGATGGAGCCCGCGAGGAGCGGGGCGTACCAGCGCTTCAGCGTTCGGACGATGACGTTCTCGCGCTCGGTGACGCGTCCGCGGACCGCGATGGCGATCGCCGCCGGGACGAATGTCAGCGACACCACGAAGGCAACGGCAAGGGCGATCATCACGGTGAGCGCCATCGGCTCGAAAGTCTTGCCCTCGACGCCAGAGAAGGCGAGCAGGGGCGTGTAGACCAAGATGATGATGATCTGACCGAACACGGATGGACGGATCATCTCGACCGCGGACGCCGTCACGGTATCCAGCCGCTCCTGCAGCGACAGCGCGCGGCCAAACTCGCGCTGGCGCTCGGCGAGGTGCCGGAGGCTGTTCTCCGCGATGATGACGGCGCCGTCGACGATGAGGCCGAAGTCGAGCGCACCGAGGCTCATGAGGTTCGCGCTGATCCGCCCCTGCAGCATCCCGCTCGCGGTGACGAGCATCGTGACCGGGATGACGAGGGCCGTGACCAGCGCGGCGCGGAAGTTTCCGAGCAGGACGAATAGCACGGCGATCACCAGGAGGGCGCCTTCGGCGAGGTTCTTGGCGACCGTCTGGATGGTGGCGTCGACCAGTTGCGTGCGATTGAGGACCGTGTGGGCGTAGATCCCCGGTGGTAGCGTTTTGCGGATCGCCTTGATCTTGGCATCCGCCGCGGCGGCTACCGTCCGGCTGTTGCCGCCGACCAGCATCAGCGCTGTGCCGAGCACGACCTCGCGCCCGTCGACGCTCGCGCTGCCGGTCCGGAGCTCCTTTCCGATAGCGACCTCGGCGACGTCCCTGACGCGGACCGGCACGCCGCCACGTGTCGCGACGACGATGTTCTCGATGTCTTCCAGGTTCTCGACGCGGCCAGCGGCGCGCACGACGTACCCTTCGCCGTTCTGCTCGATGTAGTTCGCGCCGCGGCTGGCGTTGTTGGCCTCGATCGCCTCGATGATCTGTTTCAAGGACAACCCGTAGCCGACGAGCTTCGCTGGATCCGGCTGTACCTGGTACTGTTTGACGAAGCCGCCGATGGCATCGGCGCCGGCGACGCCCGGCACAGTCTTCATCTGAGGCCGGACGATCCAGTCCTGCACGGTCCGAAGGTAGACGGTGCGCTGGAAATCGTCGGTCAGCCGCTCGCCTTCCGGAGTGAGGTAACTACCGTCGGTCTGCCAGCCCGGCTTTCCGTCGCGGACAGGTCCGGACGCGCCAGGCTTTTCGTATTCCACGGCCCACCAGTAGATCTCGCCGAGGCCGGTGGAAACCGGTCCCATCCGGATGTCGACCCCTGGGGGCATATCGGTCTTGGCTTCGCTGATACGCTCGGCGACGAGTTGCCTGGCGAAATAGATGTTGGTCCGGTCGGCGAAGACGGCGGTGATCTGCGCGAAGCCGTTGCGCGAGAAAGAGCGTGTCGATTCCAGACCGGGCATGCCGGCGAGCGCCGTCTCCAGCATGACGGTGACCTGCTTTTCGATCTCGACCGGCGTCATGGCCGGGGCCACCGCGTTGACCTGTACCTGGACGTTGGTGACGTCGGGGACGGCGTCGATCGGAAGCTTCGTCAGTGACCAGAAGCCCGATGCAGCCGCGGCCAAGGCGATCAGCACGACCAGCCATCTCCGGCGGACCGAGAATTCTACGATGCGTTCGATCATCGCTCAGTCCTCGTCACCAGGCTTGGATACCTCCGCCTTGAGCGGGAACGTGTTCGAGGCGGCTACGGTCTCGCCGGCAGCCAGGCCCGAGACGACTTCGACGACCGGTCCGTCTCGTCCGCCGAGCACGACGCTGCGGGCCTCGAAACCGTCCTTGGTCCGGACGAAGACGGTCTTGCGCCCGTCAAGGGCCTGGAGCGCGGCAAAGGGGACGGTTACCGCCGCATCATGGCGTTCGACCGCGATATTGGCCGTCACGAAGGAGCCGGGGCGCCATCGGCCGCCGGCGTTGTCGAGCGAGACCACGACACGGGCGGTGCGCGTGTCCTTGTCGAGCAGGGGGCTGACGAAAATGATCTTGCCCGAGCCGGCCTCGGCGATTCCTCGTACGGCCACGGCGACATCCTGGCCCTCCCTGACCAGGGGCAGGTCGGTCGACGAAACCGCCAAATCCACCCAGACGCGGCTGAGGTCCACGATGACGAAGAGCTCAGTCTCCAGGCTATCCCTTCCGACCGCGGTGCCGAGTTCCACCTTTCGCTCGACGATACGGCCGGAGATGGGGGCGCGGACGTTCTGGCTGCGCAGCGTCCCGTCCGGCGCCTGAGGCAGCCCGGAGATCTCCGCGTCGCTGACGCCGAGGGCTATCAGCTTCTGGCGAGCGATGCCGAAGCGCATCTCGGTCTGCGCGGCCGCGTTGCGCGACTTGATGTACTGCTGCTCGGGAACCGCGCGGCCTTCCCAAAGCGACTTGTCGCGCGCGGTGAGGTCCTGCTGCAGTTCGTTCGAGAGCTTGGCGGAGAGGTACTCGCTCTTGGCGTCGGCGACCTCGCGGCTCTCCAGAATGCCCAGGATTTCGTCTTTTGCGACGTCATCGCCGATGTTCTTCCGCAAATCCGCGACCGTTCCGGAAACCTTTATGGAGACGTGCGCGACGCGGCCTGCGTCGGGAACGATCGTGCCCGGTACGGTCAGCCGCTTGGCGATTGAAGCGGACCTCGCCTGACGGAGTTCGATGCCTGCGAGCTTGATGCGTTCGTCGTCCATGACGATGACCGCCGGCTTCGCGGAGTTCGACTGCGCGGTTGCCGGCACGATGGTGCCCGCCATCGCCGCGAGCGTCCCGACGAGGATCATGGATGCCGTCCGAAGACGCGGGACCATCTTTTGCTCCGCTAAAGATAGCGCGAGATCGCCTTGAATTCGGCGAGGACGCTCTTAGGCGACTTGCCCGCGCCGCCGTTGGCGGCCGCGTCCAGGCAATGGTCGACGTGATCGTGAATCAGGGTCTTCTTCGCCTCGGAGATCGCCTTCTCGACGGCGTGGAGCTGCTGCGCCAGGTCGAGACACGGTCGGCCTTCGGCCAGCATCGCGATGACCTTTTGGAGATGACCGTCGGCCCGCTTCAGCCGCTTGACTATCTCCGGATGGCTTTCGTGAACGTGATCCTTACTCATCGCCAGATATCCTATCCTCTGGGATGGGATATTCCAGACCGACCGTTCCAGCAACGGTCTTTGCGGCCGCGCGAGACGGCAAATCGACGCGGCCGCGGGTTCAGATCATCAATCCGTGCAGGCCCGCCCAGCCCGTGTGGAGGCCGACCAGGACGATCAACGCAGCGGACAAGTAGGGCGCGCGATGCGCGAAGCGGCTGAAGCCTCTCCAATGACGTTCGACGTGCCGGATGCTGAGAGCGGCGACGACGCCCGCGGATACCATCGTGATGGCCAGGCCGATGCCGAAGCAAAGCACCAGAACGAAGCCGAAGCTGAACTGTTTTAACTGTATGCAGAGCAGAAGGACGGTGATGGCCGCCGGGCACGGGATCAGGCCGCCGGTGAGACCGAGCAGGATGATTTGCGGCGTCGTGACGGTGCGTCCGGCTAACAACCGCACGGCCGACGTTCTGTCCGGGCTCGCTGGGGGGCAAACTGGTGCTGCACCCAAGTGATTGGATCGCCGACTGAAGCAGGATCGGGCAGCGGGAAGGGCGCTGAGAGGGTAGCACTCACCACTCAACTGCGGGTGATCGCAGACATGGTTCTCCTCAAACCCCGATCTTCCGCTGGTCGGCCGTCGATCTGGAGGCAGGTGGCGTCCACCATCGATCGCGCCACCTACCAGGCGGGCGAGGGTGCCAAAACTCTCGACCAAGGAGGGTCACCCCGGTTTTGCCGGGCCTAGGCTGTTTGTGGAAAGGTCGGTCTTATGGTTGAGGGGGAGTGACGAGTCCTTTTGGCCAAGGCCTCTCTCGTCGGAGAAAACGGGGGTCTCAGAGGTTTTTGCGGGCTCGCTCGGGTACATAGTCGCCTCCGAACTGCATGCCACAGTTGATTGTCCTCATTCGCGACCGCTTCGAAGCTCCTGACCAAGCAGCGAACGCGGCTTAGCTTCCCATCTTTTCCGAAAGGGACCCGAAGGTCAGTTTTCCGGTCGAAACGGCACCCACTCCCCCCTTTTGGGGCCTAGGGTGGCCTCGGCAGGCTGGCCCAGTTATGGCAGCCTGCTCGGACGCTGGGGGGCGCGCAGGGCTACGGTGTGCGGTCCGAAGCGGAGAAGACCGGGCGTTCGGGCAGCCGAGAAAATGGCCGCCAAGAATACGCCTCGCGCGCTGAAACGGTCCCGGCGGTGCCCATCATTCCGGCGGGCATTCCCAGCAGGTGTCGCCGGAGAGATGCCGGCCGGCGCATCGTGGCGGGTGATGTCGAAGGCGCGCTCCAGCGCGTGCGGGTCGGCGCGGTCCTGCATCCGGCCCTGCTCCTCGCACTCGCGGACGGCGCATGCCTCGTCCAGCACCGCGATGGCCTCCGCGCAGCGTCCGGATCGCCGGCTATCTCTCCTTGCTCATCAGCATGGAGATCGCTCCTGCCGGGAGGAATCCTTCCGCCCTTTCGTTCCTTCCGGGCGGTTCGCACGGGACAGCATTCGAAATCGGCTGGGCTGCAGCTCGTCCGCCTATTTCGGGTGCTCGATTTCCTGCTGCAGGCTCGCACTTTTGCGATCGGCTGCGGCTTGGTAGGCTTTCTCCTGGGAGTTGGGGAAGTGATCGGTGGACGCCGAGGGGGCAGGACGAGGAGCCAAGGGGACCGACTGGACGGCCGAGCAGGTCGGAATCGTAGTCGCGAACTATTTCCTGATGCTTGTGCAGGAGCGTACCGGCGACAAGGTCAACAAGGCCGATCTCTACCGGCGGCTGGCGCCGGAGGTGGGTCGTTCCGAGAAGTCGATCGAGTGGAAGCTCCGCAACGTGTCCGCGGTTCTAGACGAGCTTGGGATTGCCTGGATCCCGGGGCTGCTGCCCGCCCATAATTACCAGGACGCGTTGGTGGAGGCCGTCGAGGCCCAGTTGGGACTGCATCCGAATGTTCTTACCGACCCGGTGTCGATGCAGCCGCGCTTCACGTCGGCGGGAGGGCCGGCGCTGGTGCCGCCGCCCGCACTTCTGAATTCGGACCTGCAGGACCGTCACCCGGCGCTGCGGCGCCTGGTCAGCAGGTATGACCCGGCGGCCCGGGACGAGCTCAACCGTTTCCTCGGGCGCGCCGGCGAGGAAATGGTGTTCAGGTTCGAATTCGATCGGCTCTGCCGGGTCGGCCGGCGCGACCTGGCCAAGGAGATGGATTGGCCCGCCGATCGCGGCGAAGACCATCGGGGCTACGACATTCGGTCCTTCGAGACGGACGGCGAAGAGAGCCTTCTTGAGATCAAGACCACCAACGGTCACGCGCGGACGCGGTTCTGGCTGTCCCGCACCCAGTACGAAGTTGCCGCCCAGAATCCGTTGACCTACCGCATCCGGAGGGTCTTCCACTTCCGGAACGGCGCCGAGATGTTCGACATCAAGCCGCCGCTCGACGCCGGCCTGTGGCTCATCCCGGACAAGTACGTGGCCGTGCCCAGGTGATACTGTTTGCGTAGGGCGGCGGCCATGAAGCCGTGAACACAAGAAGTCGACAGCCAAGCCGCAACGGAGTTGACCTCGGGGCTCTGATCTCCGCAGCAACGGCCTACGAATCCTAGCGGTGCTTCCTGAGAATTGCGCCGATTCAGATATCGACGCCGGATTTGCACGTCTTCTACGTGATCAAGGCGTCGTTGGCGCCGCGGCCGTCGTATGACACCCACGGGTTTGGGCCAGAACGTCGTACCCGCTGACGGCTTTTCGAAGAAAAGATGCAGCAAAATCAATGGCCGGCAGGTTTCGCACACCAAGAGCGCCGGTTCGGACCGAACAGCTTTCGATCAATAGAACTATGGACTTTGCGCCCTCGGAAGTTGTAAGAGTGACTATTCATTGAGCAAATTAGAAGTGGGGGGCTACATGACTGACAAATCAAAAGTTGTGCTTTCGCTTGGCGCGGCGCTCGCATCGCTCACCGGAATGTCGATTCAGGGCGCTGAGGCCAAGACTGCAGTTGCCAACGATACAACCGCGGTAGCGGCCGAAAACACCGGCACTAAGCCTAAGGCAAATGCGTATTATCAGGCGGGGGAAGACCTTCTCGGTTTCGTCATGACGAAGCAGGCCGACGGCACCATCGTCGCGGGACATAGCTCCCACGCGTCGCATGCTTCACATGCCTCTCATGCCTCCAGCCGCTAAGCTTCCTGCGGCGTCTCAGGTCGAGATAGCTGTCGATTTCGATTCAAGCATCCAAAGCCTGAGCGCTTTGGATGCGGCAGCCTATCGTCTGATCGGATCGGCAACCTGCCAGGTTGACCGGGCAGGCGACCGCTATATTTGCCGCTTAGTTTCTTCGGGCAATCCGCAAAATGGAGCCGTGCTCAGTTCGGACGAACTGAAGGAGCGGTTTCTGTACCTTATCGCCGACGAAAACTTGCGGATTCGCGTCGCTGAAAAAACCGAAGGTGTTCGGAACGTCATCCTCGCACTTGCCTTCGGGGCCCTGGCCACTAACCAAAATAATGCCGGATAGAGTCCTGCCGGAGGACCATGGCTCGGTTTTTATCTCCTGAGACCTTTAGAGCGGCAACCGAAGATCTATCGTTGTTGCCGTTCAATTTTGAGCGCACCGGAGCAAACCGGTATCTCGTCGCCAACATGATCGGCGATTTCATCCGCCTGACGGAGGATGAACTGAGCAGGCTTGTCGACCTTCGGGTCCGACCCGGCGACGGCCTTTACGAAAAGGCCTATGCCGCTCATCTGGTCACCGGAGCGAACCAGAAGGCGCAACGGCAGCTTTTGGCGGCCCGACTGAGAAGCCGGATGTCGTTCCTGCAGCAGACGACCCCGCTTCATATTTTCGTCGTGACGCTGCGGTGCGAACATTCTTGCCCATATTGCCAGGTCTCGCGTCAAAGTACCGACCGCTCCCGCTTCGACATGAGCGAAGAAACCGCGATGCGTGCGCTCGACATCGCGTTCGCCAGCCCGACGGCACGGATCAAGATCGAGTTCCAGGGTGGGGAGCCACTTCTCAATTTTCCGTTGATCAGGAAGATTGTTGCCGCTGCGAAGCAACGGTCCGGAAAGAAGCTCGACTTCGTGATCGCGTCGAACTTGGCCTTATTAGATGACGCCGTTCTCGAGTTTTGCAAAGCGAACAACGTCCTGCTCTCCACTTCCCTCGACGGTCCCGCCGATCTGCACAACAAGAACCGTCCCCGACCCGGTGCAAACAGTCATGAACTAGCTGTCGCTGGAATCCGGCGAGCCAGGGAGATTCTAGGTCCCGACATGATCGGGGCCTTGATGACTACCACGGAGGCGAGCCTCGACCGCGTCGATGAAATCATCGACGAATATCTCCAACTGGGGCTGGATGGCATCTTCCTGCGCCCACTTTCTCCGTTCGGATTTGCGATCAAAACGAAGCAGTTCGCCAAGTACGACGCGCAGAAGTGGCTTGCGTTCTATGAGCGAGGATTGCGCCGCGTTCTGGAGATCAACCGACAAGGCACCCCGTTCCGGGAGTTCTATGCGGCGCTGCTTCTCACACGGATGCTCTCGGACCGGCCTATCGGCTACGTTGATTTGCGCAGCCCCGCGGGCGCCGGCCTTGGCGCGCTGGTCTACAACTATGACGGCAGTGTTTTCGCATCGGATGAAGGCAGGATGCTGGCCGAGACCGGTGACGACGCTTTCCGGCTCGGTCACGTCGAACGTGACAGTTACAATTCTCTCATCCTGTCGGATAAGCTGATCGGCGCGATTTCGTCGTCGCTTACGCAGTGCGCGCCCGAATGCTCGACCTGCGTGTATGAGAGCCACTGCGGGGCGGACCCCGTCTATCATCACGCGACGCAGGGTGACGCTCTGGGAATCAAGCCTCTGTCGGCATTTTGCGCTCGGCAAAAAGGCATCATGGGGCTGCTTTTGGAAATTATGGAGAACTGTCCGGAAGATGCTGCCATCTTGCGACGATGGGCCACTGCATGACCCTCCCTCTCTATGGCACAGCTTCGCAGAGTGATGGATTTTCATCGAACAAGGCCCGATCAGCCCTCAGGCTCAGGTCGGT
The DNA here is from genome assembly GCF_024519855.1 of Bradyrhizobium sp. Bra78. Classification (NCBI taxonomy): domain Bacteria; kingdom Pseudomonadati; phylum Pseudomonadota; class Alphaproteobacteria; order Hyphomicrobiales; family Nitrobacteraceae; genus Bradyrhizobium; species Bradyrhizobium sp. Bra78. Next base: position 374,932 of record NZ_JALJRE010000005.1, read on the forward strand.
CGACAGCAACGCCGAACGTCACGTGGCTGATTTCGCGCTCGCCAGAACGCCAGACGAAGTCCAGCGCGCGATAGAAGCCGATTGGCCATCCATCCTTGTCATCTCCGACAGCCCGATCGATCTATTCGGCACGTTCAAAGGACGGCTCGTCGCGGTTCCCCCGAAATATGACTATCTCGCGGACGGAGACATCATCGGGATCGATCATGTGTCGAGGAAATTCCGTACGCTTTATCGCCGGAATTCAGCGCACAACTCGTTTCTTGTCACGGAACGGTGCAACAATTATTGCCTGATGTGCTCGCAACCACCGAAAGATGTCGATGACCGGTGGATCCTCAGCGAAATCAAAGAAAGCCTGCCGCTCGTCGACCCGGCAACCCGCGCGCTGACGTTCACCGGCGGAGAGACCCTGTCGGATTGGGAAGACTTCATCGCCGTCCTGAAGGAGTGTCGCGATCGGCTGCCGGCAACCTCCATACAGGTGCTGACCAACGGCCGGGCGTTCGCCGACTCGCGGATCGTCGACGCCTGGAAAGAGATCGACCACCCGAACCTGATGGCGGCCATTCCGGTCTATGCTGCCGTCGATCATGTCCATGATCACGTGGTGCAGGCCAAGGGTGCGTTCGACGAGACAATCCTAGGCATCCTAAAGCTCAAGGACCGAGGACAACGCGTGGAAATCCGTGTCGTCCTGCATGCATTGACCGCGCCGATCATTGAGGACACGGGCCGGTGGCTTGCCCGCAATCTGCCGTTCGTCGATCACGTCGCGTTGATGGGCCTCGAAAACACGGGCTTTGCCATCGCAAACGATGCCATGCTCTGGATGGATCCGGTGGATTATGGCGACGGGCTCGCAAGAGCCGTCGATCACTTGAGTGCCGCTGGCGTCAACGTGTCGGTCTACAACCTTCCGAAATGTGTCCTTCCGAAGTCGGTGTGGCCGCATGCGCTCCAATCGATCTCAGACTGGAAAAACGGCTTCGTGGAGGAATGCGATCGCTGCGACGCAAAGACCACCTGTAGCGGCTTTTTTACGACCGGACGCACGCGGTTCAGCCGCGGCGTACGCGCGATCACTTCCGAATAAGAATTGAGCCAGTTGGCGGATTAGCAGCCACAGAGCCAGGAGAACGAACATGAAGGTCGGTAATAGTCTCCTTATCGCCGCTGCGGTTGTATGCAGCATGTCCGCAGCTCCGGCATTCGCAAAGACTGTGAAGGAATGCACGGCGGAGTGGCGGGCCGACAAGGCCGGGATGCAAGCCCGGGGCGTAACCGAAAAAGCGTATGTTGAACAATGCAGGGGCGGAGCCGAGCCAACCGCCGCCGCGCCGGCGGCGAGGCCGGCTGAGCCGGCGCCACCTCCAGCGCCCAGGCCAGCGACGGCCACCGGATCGAAAACGGCAATAGAATGTACCGCCGAGTGGCGCGCTGATAAGGCGGGGATGCAAGCCCGCGGCGTAACCGAAAAAGCGTACGTCGAACAATGCAGAACCGGTGCGGCGCCAGCGGCTTCCGCGCCTCCGCCGAAACCGACGGTCGCGACACCTCCGCCCGTTGTAGCGCCGTCACCGCCGACAAGTACCTCTTCTTCCCAGAAGACCGCAAAGGAGTGCATCGCCGAATGGCGAGCTGATAAGGCGGGCATGCAAGCCCGTGGTGTCACCGAAAAGGCCTATGTCGAGCAGTGCAGGGCCGGCGGCACCATGCCGACTGCGACCGCTCCCGAACCCAAGCCAACCCCCGCTGCACCGCCGACGAGTCGGCCCGCGCCAACTGCGACGCAAGCTGCGCCAGCCCCAGCGCCGCAAAAGCCGGCTCCTACGACGACTGCGGCACCTGCGCCGGCTCCGGCACCGCAAACTTCCGCGCCGAAAGACCAGGCAACGCTGGAGGCCGGGCAGTTTGCAAATGAAGCTTCCGCAAAAACCCGCTGCCCGACCGACACCGTCGTGTGGGTCAATCTGCCGTCAAAGGTCTATCACTTCGCAGGAACGAAGAGTTTCGGCACCACGAAGCGCGGTGCCTACATGTGCGAGAAGGACGCGATCGCCGGCGAAAACAGGGCGTCAAAGACTGAAAAGCATCCGTGACCTAGTACCAAATCGCCTGAGCTCAGTGGCATTCCGGCTCCTATCCCCGCGGCGCCTTGCCCCCGGTCTTCGTTCCTTCGTCATCCGCGCCGTTATCACAGAGCAGGGATTCCCAATGGGTAGGGCGGGGGCCTATCCACGTGTTCCGCAGCGCCCTTGAGGGCACCCCGACATCGTCCGGATCGGACGGTAGAATACGGTGCGATCCGGTCTGTAGATAAATTAGCTTCCCAATGCTGCCCCGGGGCCGACGGCTTGGCAACCCTTGATGCAGGCGGCTCCCTCCGATCCACGACGCGCAAACGAGGCGGCGAGCGGCTTTACTTGCATTCACAAACCGTGTGCCGTTAGCGGCAAAATGCGAATTCGACCGAAGGAGATGAACTGTGCCCGTCGCCCCAAAGCAGACGCGGACTCAAAGTTCGAGTGCATCAGAAACTGCGGACTCACAATTCGTGGGTTCGGGACTCAGAATAGGTGACGAGAGACTGACTGATTTCGCTGGAAATTTCCGAGTGCTTGAAAATTCGGATGTGCGGAAACGCGCGTTCTAGCTTGGGGCGAGTTTTCTCAGATATTCTGAGTCTGCGCGGAAGTGCACCGAAGGTGGGCATCGGCGACGTCGCCCTTATCGGGTGGCATCACGATCGACGCCGAGTTCAAGATGAGACGGTCGAAGACGCAGCAGCGAGATGTCCTGCTCGACAGGGGTTTTCCGATGGTCGGTCGACTTCGAAGCCATGGCCGGGCCGTCGGCTGAACGTAGTTCCCAGGCCGCAGCGACGCTTCGCCTGACGCGAGAGCTCGCGTCTGGCGTTATTGCCGACGCTTCTTGGGCGCCAGCGGGGCGGTACGATCGTCAGAAATTCCGCATCCGCAGCCAAATCGAACGGTACGGCGCTCCCGGACGGAGGCACCGCCACACAGGGGTCCCTCTTGGCGGGGTCATGGCCCAGGGCCGCAGCGATGGCACTGCGTGCCGCCTGCGAACGTGGAACAGCAAACAAGAACGTCAGGGAACACGGTCCGTGCGAGACGCCTAAAAATTTAGCGATTTCATATATATAGTGGCTCAAAATTAAGTCTGTAGCACATCTTGCGCCGTGGAACCTAGCGCCATATCTCAAAAGGTGCGTCCATCCGATCTTCAATCGGGGGGCGGCCATGGACTGTATCTTCAATTATCTCAAGGAGATGGGAATGGCAGCTAAGACAATGCATTTCCGTGTCGGCAACGGTGACATGATGCTCATGGTGCTCGATTCGGGAAAGAGAATTCTCGTCGATATCGACATCCGCGCGGACGCCGACGATGAAGACACCGACACCCCCGACGTCGGCGGCCAACTCCGCAAGGAACTGGAAGATCTCGGACGGGATTCCAAGGGCCGGCTGTACGTCGACGCGTTCCTCCTGACCCATCCCGACCAGGACCATATCCGCGGGCTGAAGAACCATTTCCACTTGGGGCCGCCCGGCGACTGGTCGAAGTCAGCCGACAAGATCTTGATCCGCGAGCAATGGTCGTCGCCGATCGTGTTCCGTCGCGCATCGAAGGATCACACCCTCTGTGACGACGCCTGCGACTGGTCGGCCGAGGCTCGTCGCCGGGTCAAGAAGTTCCGGGAGGAGGGGACCCAAGTCGACGGAAACCGGATCCTGATCATGGGAGAGGACGTGGACGGCAAGACCGACGATATCGGCGCCATCGTCGTCAAGGTCGACTCGCTGTTCTCGACGATCGCAGGGGCGGGTGACGAATCTTTCGAAGCCCGGCTCCTAGCACCGCTGAAAGCCGATGACGAGGAAGAAGAGGCCCTAATCTCAAAGAACGACTCGAGCGTGATCCTCCGTGTCGACCTGAAGGTGTCGCAGGTTGTCAAGGCACGGTACCTGATCGGGGGCGATGCGGGGGTAGCGATTTGGGAGCGGCTTTGGGACCGCAACAAGAACCGAGCCTCTCGCCTCGAGTACGACGTGCTGATCGCGCCACACCACTGCTCTTGGCGGAGCCTGTCGTACGACAGTTGGTCCGAAAAGGGCGAGAAGGCAAAGGTCAACGAGGCGGCGCGCAGCGCGTTGGCCCAGGCGCGCGAGGGGGCGTTGATCATTTCCAGCAGCAAGCCCGTCGAAGACGACGAGGACGATCCACCGTGCATACGGGCCAAACGCGAATACCTTGAGATACTCGAGCAGCCGAACGGCGAGTTCAAGTGTGTGGCCGACGGGTCCGGCGACAAGCCGCTGGTCATCGAGATCGCGTCCTCGGGCACGAAGATCAAGCGCGCCGCGTTCGCTACCGCCCTCGGTCTCGGCACCGGCATCGGAAGCCAGCCCCTGGCGCACGGTAGTTCGGCCGACGACGAGGATTGAACGTGGCCTCGACGCCGAACACGATCGCGATCGCGCGTGCGTTACGATTGATCCGTGCGCACGACGCGGTAGCGAGCGTCGTCGTCGAGAGTGAATCCACCGGCGGCGTCCTCGCTACGGTCGAGGTCAAGACCGAACTGCCATCCGAATGGCGCGCTGCCGGCAAGAGCCCCTCCGGCGTTCGCAAGGTCGAGCCCGTCACCTTTCGGTTCGGGCCGCGGTACCCGGTGCAGCCTCCGGACATTCGCCTACGTGCCGATTTCGACCGCAGCCACCCCCATCTGCAACCTGGTTCTGCTGACGAGCTTCCCGAACCTTGTTTGTTCGCGGGCTCGCCGCGCGAGCTTCTGCGGTTGCGCGGGATCCTCGGCCTCGTCGAGCAACTGGCGGACTGGCTGGACAAAGCCGCGACACTCGACCTGATCGACGCGAAGCAAGGCTGGGAGCCAGTGCGACGCGATCACATCGAAGATGTCGTTGTCTCAGATGGAGCATGGCTTAAGAGCCTCGCCAGGACCGACGCCGGCTGTTCGGCATTCAAGGTTCGTTATTTGGCGCTGCAGGACGACGGCGCGGACACGTACTGGATCACGCTGCGCCGGTCGGAGCGCGTGGCCTTGGGACCGGACATATCCGACGAGTTCACCTTCAAGCAGATCGACGACGCGCGCACCGGCAGCGGCATCGCGCTGGTGGGGTGGTCAGGAAAGAAGCCCGACGGTTCGCCCTTTCTCGCCGACCGCTATGTGCCGGAGACGGTCGCGACCATGGACGATCTCCTCGATAGAGCGAAGCTTCTAGGATGTCGCGACCACCTCGAACCGATGCTTCTGCTGCTCCAAAAGCGCTTCCGCGAGTCGCGGATGAAGGTGGCGGTGCCGCTCGTTGTGGTGATGCTTGCGCGGCGGCCTTATCCGGTGATCGGCAGCCAATCCCTCTACGAACTGTGTCCCTATGTGGTCGAACTGCGCGGCAAGGACGATCTCTCCGGCCGCAGCCCGAAGATCGTGAGGCCAGCCATGCACCGCGAAGATATCTCTGACGCGCTGATGCGGCGCGCATCCGGCGAAGAGGAGGGCGGCAAACCAGCGCCATGGTCGCTGGTCGGATGCGGGAGCGTCGGGTCCAAGTTGGCCATGCACATGGCACGGGCAGGGCGCGGGCCCACATCGATCATCGACCGCGCCAACATGCTGCCGCACAACTACGCCCGGCACGCGGTCTATCCCGCCGGCATCACGAAGGACTTCGGCCTTCTCGGAGGCAAGGTCGCGCTCCTCAAGGACGCATTGGGCGAACTTGGCGTCGAACCGAAGGGCCATACGGTGGACGTCGCCAGTCACGTGGCATCTAAGCACTCCATCAAGACCCTGATCGACGAAGGCTGCTTCGCTTTCGTGAACACCACCGGCTCGGCTACCGTGCGCGAGACGCTGGGATCGCTTCCTCATTCCTCGGATCGGCCGCGAATCGTCGAGGCCTGCATGCTCGGTTCGGGCGACGCAGGCCTTATGACGGTCGAGGGAGCGTCCGCCAATCCCTCAACGACCGATATGATCTGCGAAGCCTACCTCGCGATCCACGGCCGGCCGGATCTGGCCGATCGCATATTCGGCACTGAGGCGTCCGAAGTGGCCGTGGGGCAGGGCTGTTCCGCACTGACGATGCCGCTGCGCGACTCCAAACTTTCTCTCTTCGCCGCGGCTTTCGCCGAAAGGTTTCATCGTTTGCAGCAAGAGGGACTGCCGAAGAGCGACGGCATGTTGCTGCTCGGCGGTCTCGGTCCGGACGGAATTAGCCAATCCTGGACCGAGCGCGCGATCGGACCACGCATCGTCTCGAAGGGCGCAGGATGCGAAATCCGCATCAGCCCTGACGTGGACCGTGTCATCGGCGAGGAGGTCGCGAAGCGACCGGGCTCGGAGACCGGCGGTATCCTTTTCGGCCGCTACTGCGACGTCACCGGACATTTCCACGTGGTCGGAACACTGCCGGCGCCGCCCGATAGCAAATTCTCGGCGGAAGAGTTCGTGCTGGGGACGAAAGGCCTGAAGCCGATGCTGCGGGGGCTCATCGAGGGGACGGGTGGGGCACTCTATCCGCTCGGAACCTGGCACAATCACCTGATCCCGAGCGGTCCATCTGCGAAAGACATGCGGACCGCCGCCCTGCTTTCCGGCCTGCAGTATTTCCCGCTTCTGATGCTGATCCATACGCCGTCCGGCTACTCGCACCTGACGGTCGAGACGATCTCCGACACCGGCGATCTCCTGCAATTCAGGTCAAAGGCCCGCACATGAAGAACCCGCTCGACGCGTATACGATGAAGGCGCGGCTCGTTCCGGCGATCATCGCCGGCGCTCCCGCCTTCGCCTTCGCCGCGATATTCGTGTCATGGGGCAAGATCGGGCTAACGCACGCCATCGCCGGCACCGCGCTCACCGTGCTGTTTGCCGCCTTCGCCGACGTCGCGCGCCGGCGCGGCAAAGCGATAGAACCCAAGCTCATCGAGCGGATGGGCGGACTACCGACGACGACCACGCTGCGGCATCGCGACGAGACCTACGACGCCGACGCGAAGGCGGGGTTCCACGCGTTCATCGCGGCGAAGCTCGCCAAACCGGCCCCGACCAAGGAGGAGGAAATCGCAGACCCGACTGCCGCCGACAACTACTATGCGCGAGGGGTGTCGTGGCTGCGAGAGAACACGCGCGATGCGAAGAAGTTCGAAATACTGCTCAACGAAAACATCAGCTACGGCTTTCGAAGAAATCTGCTCGGGCTGAAGCTGCCTGGCTTCATTCTCAATGCCGTGATCATCGCGACGTGCCTCGCGATCTTCTGGCATCGGTGGCCGATCGATCTGTCGAACGGATTCGATACGAAGCTTCTCGCTGTCGTCGTGATCGCAGTCCTGCATGCGCTCTATCTGGCGCTCTTTGTGACGGAAGCGGGGGTATTCGAGGCCGCCAGGACCTACGCCCGTCAACTCCTGCTCTGTACGCAATCACCTCACTTGGGCGGACAGCCTAAGCCGCCGGCGGCCGCTCGCAAGCCGCGCATGCCGAAGGCCGACGCAACTGGAAGTGTGGGTGACAGCGGAAGGAGGGCATCGTGAAGAGGCTCGTGATCTACCTGGACGGCACCTTCAACACGCTCAACAACAACACGAACGTTTGGCGGTTGAAGAGCCTGACGGCGGAGGCCGCCGACCAGCGCCTGTACTACTCGCAGGGCGTCGGCACCCTCCGGGGCGAAGCTGTCCGCGGCGGCGTTGCCGGCTACGGTATCGACGACGAGATCATCCATGCCTACACGTGGTTGATAGAGAACTTCGACGACGGCGACGAGATCTTCATCTTCGGCTTCAGCCGCGGCGCCTACACCGCCAGGTCACTGTCAGGACTAATCAGCAAGTGCGGAATCCTGCGGCTCGGCGCGCCGTTGTCCATAGAGCAGTTGTACGCCCGGTACCGCCTGTACGTTGCTCCGACCATCAGATCGCTCCTCGGAAAGCCTCTGGCTGCCGACGCTTCGATCGAGGAGAGGTGGCTCACGAAGTATTCGCAGCCAGCGAAAATCAGGTTCATCGGGGTCTGGGACACCGTCGGCTCGATGGGCATTCCCATCACAAGCGCGGAAGCCAAGGTCCACAAGTACCGCTTCCTCGACACACATCTTCGTCTCGACAACGAATATGCCTTTCATGCACTGGCACTCGACGAGCACCGCGCGGACTTCGACGCGACTTTCTGGACCCGGACCGTCAAGACTGGGGAGGCGGGGGCGCCAGAACGGCCGATCGGAAACGTTGAGCAACGGTGGTTCGTCGGTTGCCACGCGAACGTCGGCGGCGGTTACGCGAGCGATCCGCTGTCCCAACTTCCGCTGGTCTGGCTCATGGATAAGGCCGGAAAGCTGGGACTAGCCTATCGGGGTAAGGTCGAAATCGACGCAACCGAGAAGCTCTCAGCGATCAACGATTCCTACAGCGAGTTCGGGAAGGGGTTCTACCACTTCTTCTCAAAGCGGTTCTTTCGGCCAGTTGGAACCCCGCCGGAGACGGGCACTGCGGCGACGACGTCCCGGATCAATGAAACCATCGACGGCTCCGTATTCGACCGATGGCGCAGCGATGCCACATACCGCCCGGCAAATCTGGTCGCATGGGCCGAGGCGAAGAAGCTAGATCCTGCCAAGCTGGTCGGAGCTGTCATGGCGGCTCACCCAGGCGTCGCCGTAAGCTGACCCTGGCACGCCAGATCGCACGGTATTGTACCGTGCGATCTGGCGGACCGATCACGCCCCGCGGTTCGGTGCGTCGTAGGGGACGGACTCAGAATTGCCGAAAACAGACTCGGATTCGGAGAGAAGGTTCACCGCATCCAGGCATCCCGAGCCATATCGCCGATTCGCATAAGGTATATTATGGAATATATTTATATAGAATTGGATCAATAGCTTAGGCAAAACTCCTACTGCCGCGCCTTCGCTTTGGCGCCGTTTCCACGCCGTGCCTCGACCACTGTGCCAGGGCTTGACGGCTACTGTGCATGGGGTTGTTTTTCACATTTTGCATCCGGCCCATCTCGCCGAAAGCCGATATTGCCGCGACGATGTCCGGCTGCAATAAGCGAGGCTTCGCGAGATCGCAGATGACCTCATGGCCTTCCGTCCTTATAGGTTTGCGTCTCAGAACAACAACAAACCTTCCGAGGAAGCAGACCCATGAGCTTTTCCCGACGCACGCTTCTCAAGGCCTCCGCCGCGACCGCGGTCCTGGGCGGCCTCAGCGCGCCCCATGTGGCCCGCGCCCAGAGCGCCGAGTTCACCTACAAATACGCCAACAACCTGCCGGACACCCATCCGCTGAACGTGCGCGCCAAGGAGATGGCCGCGGCGATCAAGGCCGAGACAGGCGGCAAGTTCGACCTCCAGATCTTCCCGAACAACCAGCTCGGGTCGGACACCGACATGCTGAGCCAGATCCGCTCCGGCGGCGTCGAGTTCTTCACGCTGTCGGGCCTGATCCTGTCGACCCTGGTGCCGGCGGCGTCCATCAACGGCATCGGCTTCGCGTTCCCGGACTACGGCACGGTCTGGAAGGCCATGGACGGCGATCTCGGCGCCTTCGTCCGCGGCGAGATCAAGAAGGCCGGGCTCGAGGTCATGGACAAGATCTGGGACAACGGTTTCCGCCAGACCACGTCGTCGAGCAAGCCGATCAACGGGCCTGAGGATTTCAAGGGCTTCAAGATCCGCGTGCCGGTGTCGCCGCTGTGGACCTCGATGTTCAAGGCATTCGATGCGGCGCCCGCCTCGATCAATTTCGCCGAGGTCTATTCCGCGCTCCAGACCAGGATCGTCGAGGGCCAGGAGAACCCGCTGGCGATCATCTCGACCGCCAAGCTTTACGAGGTGCAGAAGTACTGTTCGCTGACCAACCACATGTGGGACGGCTTCTGGTTCCTCGCCAACCGCAAGGCCTGGAGCAGCCTTCCTGAGGACGTCCGCACGATCGTCGCCAAGAACATCAATGCGGCCGCCATCAAGGAGCGTGAGGATACCGCCAAGCTCAATGCCAATCTCCAGCAGGAGCTCGCGACCAAGGGCCTGACCTTCAACCAGCCCACCGTGGCGCCGTTCCGCGACAAGCTGCGCACGGCCGGCTTCTATTCCGAGTGGAAGGGCAAGTATGGCGACCAGGCCTGGGACTTGCTGGAAAAGGCCGTCGGCAAGCTGTCGTAACACGTTGGGGCCGACATGGCTCATATCGAGGTCGAGGTGACCGGAGTGGCGGGCGAGGCGGCGGTTCAGTCCCCTCGCCGACCTTCGCTGCTGGCCTCGCTGGAGCGCGCACTCGGCCTGCTCGTCGAAATCCCGGCGGCGACCCTGGTCGTCGCCGAGATCGCGATCCTGTTCGCCGGCGTGGTCGCACGCTACGGTGTGCACCGGCCGCTGATCTGGTCGGACGAACTCGCCTCGATCCTGTTCCTGTGGCTCGCCATGTTGGGCGCGGCGGTCGCGTTCCGCCGCTCCGAGCACATGCGCATGACCGCGGTCGTCGCCAGCGCAAAGCCCGCGATGCGGGCCTGGCTCGATCTGGTCGCGACCTGCGCGGCGCTGGCCTTCCTGGCCCTGATCGTCTGGCCGTCCTACGACTACGCCTACGAAGAGAGCTTCATCACCACGCCGGCGCTCCAGATCTCCAACATGTGGCGCGCCGCGGCGCTGCCGGCCGGCATCTGCCTGATGGCGGCGTTTGCGCTGTTGCGGCTGCTGCGCGCGGCCGATTACCGCATGGTGCTGACGGCGGTGATCTGCGTTGCCGTCGTCGTCGGCCTGTTCTGGCTGGCGCAGCCTTGTCTGCGGCCCCTCGGCAACCTCAACCTCGTCATCTTCTTCGTCGGCGTTGCCGGCTTCTGCGTCTTTGCCGGCGTTCCCATCGCCTTCGGCTTCGGCCTCGCGATCTTCGGCTATCTGGCGCTGACGACACGCACGCCGGTCATGGTGCTGGTCGGGCGGATGGACGAGGGCATGAGCCACCTCATCCTGCTCTCGGTGCCGCTGTTCGTGTTCCTGGGGCTGCTGATCGAAATGACCGGCATGGCGCGGGCCATGGTGGCGTTCCTGGCGAGCCTGCTCGGCCATGTCCGCGGCGGCCTGCACTACGTCCTCGTCGGCGCGATGTACCTCGTCTCCGGCATCTCCGGCGCCAAGGCTGCCGACATGGCGGCGGTCGCGCCCGTGCTGTTCCCCGAGATGAAGCAGCGCGGTGCCAAGCCCGGTGATCTCGTCGCGCTTCTTGCTGCGACCGGCGCCCAGACCGAGACCATTCCGCCGAGCCTGGTGCTGATCACGATCGGTTCCGTCACCGGCGTCTCGATCGCCGCGCTGTTCACCGGCGGCTTGCTGCCCGGCGTCGTGCTCGCGATCACGCTGTGCATGCTGGTGTGGTGGCGCTACCGCCACGAGGACATGAGCCATGTCCAACGCGCCAGCCCCAGCGAGGTCGGCAAGACCTTCATCATCGCCCTGCCCGCGCTCGCCCTGCCTTTCGTGATCCGCTACGCCGTCGTCGAGGGCATCGCCACCGCGACCGAAGTCTCCACCATCGGCATTGTCTATGGAGCCCTGGTCGGCCTCCTCGTCTACCGCCGCTTCGACTGGCGCCGGCTGTTTCCGATGCTGGTCGAAACCGCCGCCCTGTCGGGCGCGATCCTCCTGATCATCGGCACTGCGACCGGCATGGCCTGGGGCCTGACGCAATCCGGCTTCTCGCGGTCGCTGGCGTCCGCCATGACCGGGTTGCCCGGCGGAGCGGCGACCTTCATCGCCGTGTCGATCCTAGCCTTCACCATCCTCGGCAGCGTGCTGGAGGGCATTCCGGCGATCGTGCTGTTCGGGCCTCTGCTGTTTCCGATCGCCCGTGCCGTCGGCGTGCACGAGGTGCACTATGCGATGGTGATCATTTTGGCGATGGGTATCGGGCTATTCGCCCCGCCGTTCGGCGTCGGCTATTATGCCGCCTGCGCCATCGGACGCGTCGATCCGGCTGAAGGCATCAGGCCGATCTGGGGCTACCTGCTGGCGCTGCTGATGGGATTGATCGTCGTCGCCGTCTTTCCGTGGATCTCGATCGGATTCCTGTAGGCCGGCGCGTAAGGGAGGTGTCGATGAGCGAGCGGCAGAACCAGTACAATATCGGCCTCGACAAGACGCCCGCCAATTACGTGCCGCTCAGCCCGCTGAGCTTCCTCGCGCGCAGCGCCGCCGTCTATCCCGATCATGTCAGCACCGTCTATGAAGGCCGCAGCTTCACCTGGGCGCAGACCTACGAGCGCTGCAGGCGCTTTGCGTCCTGGCTCGCCGGCAGGGGCATCGGCGTCGGCGACACCGTCGCGGCGATGCTGCCGAACATTCCGGCGATGAACGAAGCGCATTTCGCCGTGCCCATGACGGGCGCCGTGCTCAACGCACTCAACATCCGCCTCGATGCGCCCTCGATCGCGTTCCAGCTGGATCATGGCGGGGCGAAAATCATCCTGGTCGATCCGGAATTTTCGGGCGTCATCACCGACGCGCTGGCGCGGATGAGCGGGCCAAAGCCGTTCGTGGTCGACGTCGACGACGCTGCCTTCAAGGGTGGCAGGCGCATCGGCGAGATCGAGTACGAGGCCGCCGTCGCGCAAGGCGATCCGGACTTCGCTGCGATCCCGCCGCGCGACGAATGGGACGCCATCGCGCTGAGCTACACCTCGGGCACGACGGGCAATCCCAAGGGCGTCGTCACCCATCATCGCGGCGCGTATCTGAACGCCGTCAGCAATATCCTTGCAGGCCAACTCGGCCAGCATCCGGTCTATCTCTGGACGCTGCCGATGTTCCACTGCAACGGCTGGTGCTTCCCCTGGACGATCGCGGCCGCCGCCGGCATCAATGTCTGCCTGCGCAAGGTCGAGCCGACCCGGATATTCGAGCTGATCAAGCAGCACGGCGTTACCCACATGTGCGGCGCGCCGATCGTCTACAACACGCTGATCAACGCGCCCGACGCGCCGAAGGGCAACGCCGCGCGCCGCGTCGTTGGCCTGATCGCCGGCGCCGCCCCTCCCGTCGCGGTGCTCGAAGGCGCCGAAAACATCGGCATCAAGCTGACGCACGTCTACGGCCTGACCGAGGTCTACGGCCCCGCCTCCGTCTGCGCCGAGCAGCCCGGCTGGGATGACCTGCCCGCCGCCGAGCGCGCCAGCATGAAGCGCCGGCAGGGCGTGCCCTACCCGCTCGAGGAAGGTGTCACCGTCATCGATCCGCAGACGATGAAACAAGTGCCGCGCGACGGCGAGACCATCGGCGAGGTCATGTTCCGCGGCAACATCGTGATGAAGGGCTATCTCAAGAACGAGAAGGCGACGAAGGAGGCCTTCGAGGGCGGCTGGTTTCACACCGGCGATCTCGGCGTGCTCGACGCGCACGGCTACATCATCATCAAGGATCGCTCCAAGGACATCATCATCTCCGGCGGCGAGAACATTTCCTCCGTCGAGGTCGAGGACATCCTCTACAAGCACCCGGCCGTGCTGTTCGCCGCCGTGGTCGCAAAGCCCGATCCGAAATGGGGCGAGGTGCCTTGTGCCTTCGTCGAACTGAAGGACGGTGCGAGTGCGAGCGAGGCCGACATCATCGCCTTCTGCCGCTCGCATATGAGCGGCTTCAAGACGCCGAAGGCCGTCGTGTTCGGGCCCATCCCGAAGACGTCCACGGGCAAGATCCAGAAATTCCTGCTGCGCAACGAAGTGGGATCGATGAAGGCAATCTCGACCTGAGCTTGTCTCTTTGGAAACATATGGAAACACAAATCGCATTTGCGCGCCGATCATGCGTCGCTCCGAAACCGAACGCGTAGGTTTGACGACGTCGGGACACGACAGGAAAAGTTTGGAAATCGTTAGAGACGCATTTACGATTCCGCCTCACCGGATTCGCTGATTCCAAATGATTCGTCGCGCGGGCTGCGCGGCCGACGGCGACCGGCGCGGTTGGGGCGCTTCATGCTGCGGTTGGTGTCGTGAGCACAGACGTGCGTGCGCGTCTGCTGCTATTCCTGACGGGACTGCTGCTGCCCAATGCAGCGGCCGCGCAGGCCACGCGCGAGTACGGCGCATTCGCCGCCTTGCCAGGATTTGCGGTCCAAGGGGTCTGGGTTCAAGGGTTCGGGGCTCAAGGGTTTGGAGCCGGCGGCCCAAGCGCCTCGGGCTATGGCTCCAATAATTTCGCGGGCGCTGGGTTTGGCGGCCCGCAGCCGTCGAGTTTCGCGGGCGCATGGTTCGGCAATGGCGGCGGTGGAGGCGGCATGCAGCCTGCCGAGCCACCGGGCGTCGCCGGCGGGGCACGCTTCGGCATGCGGCAAGCCTTTGGCGGCGGCTCAGAGGGTGCCTCGCAGAGCGAGGCCGCGCAGGCGACTTTCCTGGCGATGACGCAGTTCACGCAGACCCTGCTCGATCCCGCCATTGACGGGCGCGGCGTCGGCCCCGCCGGGCTCGACGCAGAGCTCGCGGCCTACGCCGATCCCGGAGCTGACCGGACGCATGGCGGCATCGGACGCGAAGTCTATGGAATGATCTACGGTAAACCTTCGCTCGCAGCCCCGCACTGGAGCGTCTGGGCTGCCGGCTTCGGCGGCTCGCAGGTGTCGACCGGTGGCAGCGGCGCGGCCAGCCGGAGTTTTGGGACCGTGGCCGGCGCGGATTATTCGCTCTCGCCGCAAACCCGGATAGGCTTTGCGCTTGCCGGCGGCGGCACCGGCTTCGCCAACAATTTTACAAGTGGCCGCTCCGACCTGTTCCAGGCCGGCGGCTTCGTCAGACATTCGGTTGGCCCGGCCTATGTCGCGAGCGCGCTGGGGTATGGCTGGCAGGCCATCACCGGCGATTATCAGGTGACGCCGGCCGGCACGGGTTCACTCAACGCCGCCGTCAACGCCTACGCCTATTCCGGCCGCCTCGAGAGCGGCTATCGCCTTGCCGTGCCCTGGGTCGGCATCACGCCCTATGCGGCGGCGCAAATCACCGCCTTCCGCCTGCCCGCCGATGCAACACAACCACCCTCCGCGGCCAATGCGTTCCCGGCAGCATCCGGCAATGACAGTTTCACCGATACCCGCACCGAACTCGGACTGCGCACGAGCGCATCCTTTGCGCTGTTCAGCAGCGTGATGAGCCTGCGCGGACGTCTTGCCTGGGCGCATGATTTCAGCGCGGGACAAGCAATGCCGGCGGCATTCCAGCCCCTGCCCGCTCAGAGATTTGTCACAGGCGGCACGGCATTGGCGCGGAACGCGGCGCTCACGGGCGTCGCAATCGAGCTGCGTGACCTCAACGGCTGGTCCGCCACCGCCAACTTCGACAGCGAGGTGTCGAGCGTGATGCGCTCCTATACCGGCAAGGCCGTGCTGCGCTACGCGTGGTGACCCGCCTCGTGATCGAGGAGAAGACTTCCGCCCACACGGAGGGCGGCGAGCGGAAGGCCTCTCGCTCCCTCACATCTTTTTGTAGGCGTCGACCAGCGCCTGACCATCGGCCCCTGCCTTCTTGAGCCAGTCGGTGGTGAGTTGCTCGCCGATCTTCTGGAAGCCGGCCTTGAGGGCCGGGGTCGGCGGCTCGACCGTCATGCCCTTCGCCTTGAGCTGATCGATGTACCAATTGGCCTTCTCTTCCCAGGCCTTCCAACCGCGGGTTTCCGCCGTCGCAGCCGCCTTGAGGATCGCCTCCTGGGTCGGCTTGTCGAGCGCCTCGAACGCAGCCTTGTTGACGAAAGTGTAGTCCTTCGGAATCCAGGCCTGCACGTCATAGAAATATTTCAGCGACTCCCAAGCCTTCGAATCGTAACCCGTGCCGCCTGACGACATGAAGGAATTCACCACGCCGGTCGCAAGCGCCTGCGGCAGCTCGGCAGCCTGGATCGTCACCGACTGGGCGCCGACCAATTCGCCGATGCGTGCTGTCCCAACGTTGTAGGCGCGCCACTTCAAGCCCTTCATGTCCTCGATCGTCGCGAGCGGCTTGTTGACATAGACGCCCTGCGGCGCCCACGGCACCACGAATAGGAGCTTGAGCCCCTGCGCCTCCAGCTTCTTCGTGATCAACGGCTTCGACGCCTGGTACAGCTTCATGGCGTCCGGGAAGCTGGTCGCCAGAAACGGCACGACGTCGACCCCGAACACCGGATCCTCGTTCTCGTGGATCGACAGCAACACTTCGCCCATCTGGGCCTGCCCGGTGACCACCGCGCGTTTGATATCGGGTGCCTTGAACAGCGAAGCGCCGGGATGAACCGTGATCTGGAGCTTTCCGGATGTGGCCGCTTCGACGTCCTTGGCGAAGGCCACTAGATTCTCGGAGTGCGGATTGTCGGCCGGATATGCCGCCGGCAGATTCCATTTGGTCTGAGCCAACGCGGGTGTCGCAGCCAGCACGGCGCCGGCGATCAAGGATGCGCGGAATAAACGAGACATCATCGGGCTTCTCCTCACAGTCAATCTGAAAAACGGGGACGCTCAGTCTGGGAAAGCGAGCTTGGGCAAGAACATCACGATCTGCGGATATTCCGTGATGATGAACACGGCGGCGAGCAGCAGGACGAAGAAAGGGAACGCCGCCCGAGCGACGGTGAGCGTATCGCGGCCGCTCATGTTCTGGAGCACGAAAAGATTGAATCCGACCGGCGGCGTGATCTGCGCCATCTCGACGTGGATGATGAGATAGACGCCGAACCAGACCAGGTCGAGACCGGCCTGCTTGACCATCGGCAGGACGATCACGGCGGTCAGGACGATCATCGATATGCCGTCGATCAGGCATCCCAGGATGATGTACATGATGCTCAGATACAGCGCCAGCATGCCGGGCGTCAGCTGTTGGCCCTGGACCCAGGTGGCGAGCGCTGCCGGAATTCCGGTATAGGCCATTGCAGCCGTGGTGTAGGCCGCGCCTGCCAGGATCAGCATGATCATGCAGGTCAGGCGCGTCGCACTCATGATGCTCTCGAGGAAATTCTTGCGCGTGAGCGTGCGGCTCCACCACGCCAGCAGCAAGGCGCCGCTGACGCCCCAGGCGGCGCATTCGGTCGCGGTCGCAAAGCCGAGCACGAGCGAGAGGAAGACCGCAAGGATCAGCAACAGGCAGGGCGCAAGCCTGGCCGACTCGCGCAGCTTCTGTCGGAACGGTATCGGCGGATCACGCGGCGGAATCTTCTTGGGGTTCAGCAGCGACCAGATGATGATGTAGCCGGAATAGAGCACCATCACGAGTACCCCCGGCAGGAAGCCGCCGAGGAACACCTGAAGCACGGACACATTCGCCGTCACGGCGTAGACGACCATCGGGATCGACGGCGGGATCAGCAGGCCGAGCGTGCCGGAGCCTGCGAGCGATCCGAGGCTGAGGCTCTTGTCGTAGCCGCGCTTGTCGAGCTCGGGCAGCGCGATCTTGCCGATCGTCGCGCAGGTTGCCGCCGAGGAGCCCGACACCGCAGCAAAGATGCCGCAGCCGATCACGTTGACATGAGTGAGCCGCCCGGGCAGCCACTGAACCCAGGGTGACAGCCCCCGGAACATTTCCTCCGACAATTTGGTGCGGAAGAGGATTTCGCCCATCCAGATGAACAGCGGCAGCGCAGCCAGCGTCCAGGACGAACTCGCGCTCCAGGTGGTGGTCGCAAGCACCGAGCCGAGCGGTAGGCTCGTGGTCAGCGCCATCGCCACGAATCCGACGAGCCCGAGCGAAACCGCGATCCAGACGCCGCTTCCCAGCAGCAGGATCATGACGCCGAGCAGAATGAACGACAGTTCGATCATGCCGAGATTGGCCATGGTCAACCTCCGCCGCCCTGCGATATCCGCTCGATGAACTCGTCCGGGGTCTCGTCCGGAGAGCCCTTCTCGTAGCTCGGCCGGTTGCCGCTGACGACATTGACCATTTCATCGATCAACCCGATCGACAGGATCGCAAGACCGCCGGCAAAGCCGAGCTGGGGAATCCACAGCGGAAGCGCAACGACACCCTGCGCCACGTCGTTGAAGCGCCAGGAGTCGTAAGTCATCTGCACGGCGTGCCGGGTGAAATAGAGGATGAAGGCAGTGGCGATACCGAGCGCCACGCTCTCCGCCACCTGCTTGGTCCGCCCGTGCAGACGCTCCAGCAGCAGGCCGACGCGGATCATCTCGCCACGCTTGAAAGTGTGAGCGAGGCCGAGAAACGCCATCGCGGCCATGCACCAGGACGCGAAATCATCGCCCGCGGGAATGTTGATCGCGAATTGGCGCCCGACCGACATGATCATCATGATCGCGAAGATTGCAACCATGAAGGCGCCGGCGGCGTAGCCCGCACCGAGATAAAGGAGATCCAGGGCGCGTCGCACCGGTCCCCTCGTCGCTACATCGTCCCCTGCCAACGCAATCCCCATCTCGCACGAAGCGTTCAACGGCGCCGGCGATCGCGCAGGAGGCGCCACCCGTTCCGCTTGAATATCGCCCCTGCCTGGCGCCCTGTCTTTCAGACGTTAGATCAACATGATGGGCCGTGCGCAAGCAAGGAGTATGCCGGTCAATACAGGAATTTCTACTGCAGGTTCAGCGCGTTTCCAGCCGCAGCCCGTCATAGGCCGGCACCACCCCCGCGGGCAGCGACTGGCGGATCACCTCGTAATCCACGTCGGCGGTCATGTTGGTGATGACCGCGCGCTTCGGCTTGAAGCGGTCGATCCAGGACAACGCGTCGTTGATGCTGAAATGGCTGACATGGCCGGTGTAGCGCAGCCCGTCGACGATCCAGAGGTCCAGATTTTCCAATGCGCCCCAGCTCTCGCGCGGGATGTCGTTGAGGTCGGGCGTGTAGGCGGCATCCCCGATGCGATAGCCAAGCGCGGGAATGTTGCCGTGCTGCACCAGGAAGGCCGTCATCGTCACCGCACCGCCCTTCCCCAGGATGGTCTGGTTTCCACCGGCCTCGATCGAATGCCGCGTCAGGATCGGCGGATAGTCGCTGCCCTCCGGCGAGATGAAGCAATAGGAAAACCGCGCCATGATGTCCTTGGCGGTCGACTGGTTGAAATAGGTCGGGATGCGCCGGCGCATGTGCATCACGACCGAGCGCAGATCGTCCATGCCGTGGGTCTGGTCGGCATGCTCGTGGGTCAGAAATACCGCGTCGATATGGTCGACGTCGGTCGAGAGCAATTGCTCGCGCAAGTCCGGCGAGGTGTCGATCACGATGCGCGTCGTGCCATGCTCGGAGGTCCGTTCGACCAGCAGCGAGCAGCGCCGTCGGCGGTTCTTTGGATTGCTCGGATCGCAGGCGCCCCAGCCGAGCGCAGGGCGCGGCACGCCGGCGGAGGAACCGCAGCCCAGGATCGTCAGCGTCAGCGTCATGCGGCTCCCAGTCCTAAGTTTTCACCCTGGAGAACAGGCGGAAGAAATTGTCGGTGGTCTGCCGTGAGATGTCCTCGAGCGACACGCCGCGGGCCTCAGCCAGAACTTTTGCCACCTCGACCACATAGGCCGGCTCGTTGCGTTTGCCCCGAAACTTGCCTGGTGCAAGATAGGGCGAGTCCGTTTCAACCAGAATACGGTCGGACGGCAATTCAGCCGCCAGTGCGCGCAGAGCTTCGGATTTCTTGAAGGTCAGGATGCCCGTGAAACCGATATACAGCCCGAGCGACACCGCCTTTAGCGCCAGCTCGCGCCCGCCGGTGTAACAATGCAGCACGGCGCGAAACGATCCCTTTGCGGCCTCCTCCTCCAGGATGCGGCCGCAATCCTCGTCCGCCTCGCGGGTGTGGATCACCAGCGGCAGGCCGGTGGCGCGAGCGGCGGCGATGTGAACGCGAAAGCCCCGCGCCTGCGCCTCCGGCGAGCCGTCGTCGTAGAAATAGTCAAGCCCGGCTTCGCCGAGCGCGACGACCTTGGGATGCTGCGTCAACGCAATCAGTTCGTCCGGCGAGATTCCGTCTTCCTCGTCCGCGTTGTGCGGATGGGTGCCGACCGAGCAGTAGACGTCATCGTAACGCTCGGCGATGGCGAGAAGCTGATCGAGCTTTCGCACCCGCGTCGAGATCGTGACCATCCGGCCGATTCCGGCCGCTCGCGCGCGCGATACGATCCCGTCGAGATCGTCCGCAAAGTCCGGAAAATCCAAATGGCAGTGACTGTCGACCAACATCAAACCAACGCCCTAGGCTGCCGGCTCGATGTAGCGCGGGAAGGCCGGCGTCGGCGCCGGCAGTGTCGAACCCGGCGCGATGCGCCTGGCGCCGCCGAGCGTCGCGAAATTGCGCTCGCCGACGGGGACGCCGAGGCTGTCGAGCAGCAATCCCGAGGCGGTCGGCATCGCCGGCTGAGCCAGGATCGCGATCTGGCGCACGACCTCAGCGGTGACATAGAGCACCGTCCTCTGCCTGGCCGGATCGGTCTTGGCCAGCGCCCACGGCGCCTCGCCCGCGAAATAGCGGTTGGCCTCCGCGACCACGGCCCAGACGGCGTTGAGCCAATGATGGATCTGCTGCGTCGCCATCGCCTCGCGGCTTGCCGCGATCATGCCGTCGGCCATCGCCAGGATGGCCTTGTCGTTGTCGCTGAACTCGCCGGGCTCGGGCAGCACGCCGCCGAGTTGCTTGGCGACCATCGACAGCGAGCGCTGTGCGAGGTTGCCGAGATCATTGGCGAGATCGGCATTGATGCGCGCGACGATGGCTTCGTGGTTGTAGTTGCCGTCCTGGCCGAACGGCACCTCGCGCAGGAAGAAATAGCGCATCTGGTCGACGCCGTACTGGTCGGCAAGGTTGAAGGGATCGACGACGTTGCCGACCGACTTCGACATCTTCTCACCCCTGTTGAACAGGAAGCCGTGGGCATAGACCCGCTTCTGCACGGGGATGCCGGCCGACATCAGGAACGCCGGCCAGTACACCGCATGGAAGCGGATGATGTCCTTCCCGATGATGTGCACGTCGGCCGGCCAATAACGCCAGTTGTTGTCGCTCTCGTCGGGAAAGCCGACGCCGGTGATGTAGTTGGTCAGTGCGTCGACCCAGACATACATCACGTGCTCTTCGTCACCGGGCACCTTGACGCCCCAGTCGAACGTCGTGCGTGAGATCGAGAGATCGCGCAAGCCGCCTCTCACGAAGCTCACCACCTCGTTCTTGCGCGAGTCCGGGCCGATGAAATCGGGCTGCGTCTCGTAAAGCTTGAGCAACTTGTCCTGATAGGCCGAGAGGCGGAAGAAATAGCTCTTCTCCTCGACCCATTCGACCGGAGTGCCCTGCGGTCCGAGGCGCACGCCGTCGTCGTTCAGGCGCGTCTCGTCCTCGGCGTAATAGGCTTCGTCTCGCACCGAATACCAGCCTGCATAGGTATCGGCATAGATGTCGCCGTTCGCTTCCATGCGCCGCCAGATTTCCTGGCTCGAGCGGTGGTGCTGCTCTTCGGTGGTACGGATGAAACGGTCGAACGACACGTTCAGCCGCTCATCCATCGCCTTGAAGCGGGCCGCGTTGCGGGCCGCTAGCGCGGACGGGGTCAGGCCCTCGTTCTGCGCGGTCTGAATCATCTTCAAGCCGTGCTCGTCGGTCCCGGTCAGGAAGAACACGTCCTTGCCGTCGAGCCTTGCAAATCGGGCCAGCGTGTCGGTGGCGATCGCCTCGTAGGCGTGGCCGATATGCGGGTTGCCGTTGGGATAGGCGATCGCGGTCGTGATGTAGAAGACGTTGTCGCGCGCGGGAGCGATCACGGGCGCGGTGGCTTGCGGCACCGCGACGGGCTTCGGCGCGCGCGGCGCTTTTGGTTTCGATACCTTGGGCTTCACGGCCTTCGGCGGCGTGGCGACGGGAGCCGGCGTGGCGATCACGGCAGGCGCGGTCACCCTCGCCTTCCTGGCCGCTTGCTTCGCCGCTTTCTTGGCGACGACCTGCTTCTTCGCAGCCTTCTTGCCGGCTTTCTTTGCCCTCTTCGCAGCGCTCTTCTTCACGCTCTTCTTGGCGACCTTCTTGGTCTTCTTGGACGCGCGCGCCGTCACGGCCTTTTTCGCGGCTTTCTTCACGGCTTTCTTGGCAGCCTTCTTGCTGCTTTTGCCTTTGGCGGTTTTCTTAGTTCGCGTGGCCACGACGAATTCCTTTACCGGCTTCTCGAAATCTGGAAACGAACCTGCGTTAGGTTATTGTTCTGAGCATGATCCTCTCGGAAAACCGCTGCACACTTTTCCGGATCATGCTCTAGCGCGTTGCGTCCGCCAGCCAGCCGAACACCGAGAAAACCAAGGGCTTTCGCTCCAGATTGTAGGTTTCGGTGTCGCGCGCGGCGCGGACGATCTTTTCCCATACCTCAGCTAGGCGCGCAAGGCGCGGCAGGTTCTGGTTCGCATTGGCCTCGTCCGCATGCAGGCGTTCGGCGATCCAGCGGTCGATGCCGTCGATGAAGGCGGCGAGCGCGACGCGGTCGCTGGTGCCAAGCGAATCGCCGAGCGTGTGCAATTCGCGCGGATCGACCTGCGGCAGCCGCGCCAGCAGAGCCACCGTGCGCTGCTGGAGCTTCAGGGCATCGCCGCCGAGCAACGTCAGCGTCCGCGCGACGCTGCCCTCGGAGGCCTCCGCCGCCTCGCGCAGCGCGGGATCGTTCGGATCGAGTTCGGCGGCTGCGGCGGCTGCAGCAATCACGTCCTCGGTTGCGAGCGCGCGCAGGCGCAGCTTGCGGCAACGCGACTGGATCGTTGCGAGCACGCGTGCAGGCGCATGGCTCACCAAAAGGAACAGCGATTGCTGCGGCGGTTCCTCGAGAATCTTCAGCAGCGCGTTGGCGGCATTCGGATTGAGCTCGTCGACGGTGTCGACGATGCAGACGCGCCATCCTTCGGCGGCGGCCGTCGAGCCGAAGAAGCCGATCGTCTCGCGGGTCTCGTCCACGGTGATCACGGTGCGCATCACGCCGCGGTCGTTGGCGGTGCGCTCCAGCGTCAGCAGGCCGCCATGCGAGCTCGCCGCAACCTGCCGCGCCGCGGCGTGACCAGGATCGATCGCGAGGTCCTCGGCGCGCTGCACCGAAGGCGCCAGCGGCTGGCCGTGAGCGAGCACGAAGCGCGCCATGCGGTAGGCCAGCGTCGCCTTGCCTATGCCTTGCGGGCCGCCGATCAGCCAGGCATGCGGGATGCGCCCGCTGCGATACGCCGCCAGCAGCGCAGTTTCGGCCTCGCGATGGCCGAACAGGCGGCTCGTCTCGCGCGGATGAGGAATGGCGGTTTCGCGCTCGGTCTGACGCGGGCTCATGCCGACACCACCGATGCCGGCGTTGGAAGCAGGCGATCGCGCAGCGCCGCCCAGACACGTCCGGCGACCGTATCGGGATCGGAATTTGCATCGATCAGCACGCAGCGCCCGGGATCGTCCGCCGCGATCTGGCGATAGGCCTCGCGCAGGCCCTGATGGAAGCCGAGCTTCTCGGCCTCGAACCTGTCTGGCGTGCCGCTGCCGCGGCGTGCAGCCGCGCGCTGCAAGCCGATCTCGACCGGCAGGTCGAGGATGATGGTGAGGTCCGGCTTGAGATCGCCGATCGTGACACGCTGCATCGCGTTGATTAGCCCGGCCGGCACGCGGCCGAGGCTGCCCTGATAGGCCCGCGTCGAGTCGGCGAAGCGGTCGCACAGCACCCAGGAACCCTGGTTGAGCGCGGGCTGGATCACGGTGCGGACATGGTCGTCGCGGGCGGCCGCGAACAGCAGCGTCTCGGCCTCGGGTCCCAGCAGCTTGCCCATGCCCGACAGCACCAGATGGCGCATGATCTCGGCACCCGGCGAGCCGCCCGGCTCGCGCGTGACGAGAATGCGCATCCTTGCCGCCTTCAGGCGGTCGGCAAGCTTCTTGATCTGGGTCGACTTGCCCGTCCCCTCGCCGCCTTCAAAGGTGACGAAGCGCCCGCGTCCGGACGGCCACTTTACCGCGCTTTCACTCATGATCAGAGCTTCTCGGCGCCCGCGCGGAACATGCCGATGACGAGCTCGCTGGCGCCGTCGATTGCACGCCGCACGGTCGAGCCGGTGCCGATCGCCTCCGCGGCATAGACCGGTGTCTCCACCGCGATGTTGCCGCTGCGCCAGACCCTGACCACGCCGACCTGCTGGCCGGGCGCGACGGGCGCTCGCACCGGACCGCGATACACGACCCGCGCGATCAGCTTGTCGCTGCCGTTCTTGTGCACCATCACCTTCACCGGCGTCTTGGCGACCAGCTTCACCGAGCGGCTCTCGCCACCGAACACCTTGGCGTAGCCGACGGGCTGGTCGGCCGCGATCAGCGTGCGGGTCTCGAAATTGCGAAAGCCCCATTCCAGCATCTTCTTGGCTTCGGTGGCGCGGTCCTCGGGGTCTTCAAGCCCGTTGACGACGACGATCAGCCGCGTGCCGTTCTGCACCGCCGAGCCGACCATGCCGTAGCCGCCTTCCTTGGTGTAGCCGGTCTTCAGACCGTCGGCGCCTTCCATCGAATTGAGCAGCGGATTGCGGTTGGGCTGGCGGATCTTGTTCCAGGTGTACTCCTTCTCGCCAAAGAGCTTATAGAATTCCGGGAAGTCTAGAATGATGTGCCGGGCGAGGATGCCGAGCTCGCGCACCGTCATCTTGTTGCCGGGATCGGGCAAGCCATTGGAATTGCCGAAGGTCGACCTGGTCATGCCGAGCTCGCGGGCGCGCTTGGTCATGAAGTCGGCGGCGAAGATGCGCTCATTGCCGGCAATGCCTTCGGCCAGCGCGATGCAGGCGTCATTGCCGCTCTGGATGATCGCACCGTGCAGGAGGTCGTCGACCGAAACCTTGCTGTTGATGGCGGCGAACATGGTCGAGCCGCCCGACGGCGCGCCACCCTTGCGCCACGCGTTCTCGCTGATCCGGTATTCGTCGGTCAGCTTCATGTTGCCCTGCTTGATGGCATTGAAGACGACCTCCGCCGTCATCAGCTTCATCATGCTGGAGGGCGCACGCAGTTCGTCGGCGTTCTTCTCGAACAGCACGCTGCCGCTGGAGGCCTCGATCAGGATCGCGGTCGGGGCATCGCCGTCGAAGCCGGAATCTTCGGCCTTCTTGGCTCCCTGGACGCTCTGGTTGGCGGCATAGAGGGCTCCGCCCCAGCCGACGCTCGCCACCAAGACCGCAGCGATCAGCCCGCGCGCCAGCGCTCCGGCGGTGAACCGGGTGCGAGGAAGCGAAGAAAGACGAAATGCCATGGCCAAGCCCTGAGAGCGGCGTTCTAACAGTTGGAACCGGTGCGAACAACACGAGGCTGGCCGCTTGTCCCGAGATTGCACGATTCTCGTCCGGCCCCTATCGTGGCACCTCATATTTGCTGACCAAACCCCTGAAACAAGGCGGAAAAGCGATGTCCTCCACCCGCGTGATCAAGGCCAACGGGATCGATCTGTTCATCCGCGAGGCCGGCCAGGGACCGCTGGTGGTGCTGTGCCATGGCTGGCCGGAATTGTCCTATTCCTGGCGCCACCAGATCCCGGCAATGGCGGCCGCCGGGTTTCACGTCGTCGCCCCTGACATGCGCGGCTACGGCCAGAGCGCGGCGCCGTCTGATGTGAGCGCCTATTCGATCTTCGACACGGTCGGTGACATCGTCGGCCTGGTGCAGGCGCTTGGCGAGAGCAAGGCCATGGTGGTCGGTCACGATTGGGGGGCGCCGGTGGCCTGGCACGCGGCGCTGTTCCGGCCCGACATCTTCACGGCGGTGGCGGGCCTCAGCGTGCCGCCGCCATTCCGCGGTCGCGGCAAGCCGCTCGACCTACTGCGTCAGGGCGGCGTCACCAATTTCTACTGGCAGTATTTCCAGACGCCCGGCGTTGCCGAAGCCGAGTTCGAGCGCGACGTCGCCCGCACCATGCGCATCGTGCTCGGCGGCCGCGGTCTTGCCGATCCCTCCGCGGCCATGTTCGTTCAGGAAGGCAAGGGATTCCTCGGCCACGCGACAACCGAGGAACCGTTGCCGGACTGGCTCAGCGAGACCGACCTGGCCTATTTCACCGAGACCTTCCGCAACTCCGGCTTCCGCGGCGGGTTGAACTGGTATCGCAACCTCGATCGCAACTGGGAGCTGACGGCGCCCTGGCAGGACGCGCAGATCCACCAGCCCTCGCTGTTCATCGCCGGCTCGAAAGACGCCGTCATCACCGGCCTGATCGGGGCCAAGCGCGTCAACGAACTCGAGCGCGTGCTGCCCAATCTGACGCGAAAGCTGATCATCGAGGGTGCGGGCCATTGGGTGCAGCAGGAGCGGCCCGACGAGGTCAACGCTGCGTTGCTAAAATTCCTGCGCGAGGCGGCCGCGCGCTAAGCCAGGTCCCTTCTCATAGCGATGTGCGCATTACCTGCCCGCCGCGTCTCTATGAAGCCGTGCCGCAGGTAAAACCGGCGCGCGGCCACATTGTTCGCAAGTACCGTGAGCGTCAGCGCTGCGATACCCTGCTGCCGCGCGCCGGCTGCGAGAGCGTCGATGATCTTCGTCCCGGCGCCGTGACCGCAATCAGCCGACAGCAGCGCGACGTCCACGATGTGCCAGCGCTCGCTTGCGCAATGGAGCAGCAGCCGGCCGATCGCGGTGCCGTTGCGTGTCACGATCAGCGATACCGCGCCCGGAAATTGCGCGGCATAGCCGGCCGCCTGGCTGCGGAATTGTTGCGCGATGATCTGGCTGACGATCGGGCCCGGCAATCCGGTCGCGGTGAATTGCCCCGTCCGCACCTCCTCGAAGAGACGCCGGATGAAAGGCTCGTCGAGCGGCCCTGCGGGCCGAAGCCGCAGAGCCGGATCGTCCGGGACGATGTGTAGCGCCGCGCCGTCAATCATGCCGTCGCGCACTCGATATCGTTCAGGAGAAGGACGGAAACATTCCCGCATAGGCGATACACCAGACGATCGCCTGGGTGGGCTGCGTGTCGGACCGTCGGCGCCTATCTCGGCTGGAAGATCATCCCGACGCTCCGCTACGACGCGGCGGTGACCTATTCGGGCATCGGCTATGACGGCACCGCCGGCACGGCCCAAGGCAATTTCAACGGCAATCGCTGGATGTTCGCCACCGGCTTCACCGGCAGCTACCGCTGGGCCAATTTCAACGTCGAGCCGTCCGCGAAGGTCTACGCGTTGTGGGAGCGGGAAAACGCCTATGTCGATTCCCTCGGCACCCAGCAGGCGGCGCGGACCTTCTCCAGCGGCCGCGCCTCGGCCGGCAACAGGGTCTCCTACCCCATACCGTGGCTCGATAGCGTGCTGCTGATGCCCTTTGCCGGCGTCTATGCCGACTACTATTTCACCCAGGACGACGCGGCGGCGATCGTTGCCGCCGGCGGTATTCCGCTGGCATCCACACCACTGCTTCAGGGCTGGTCGGCGCGCGTTACCGGCGGCATTGGCGCCCGGCTTGCGGGCGGATCTACGGTCGGCTTCGGTGCCGAGCTCGGCGGCATCGGCGGCAACACGCAGATATGGACCTTCACGGGACGGGCGCGCATCCCGTTCTGATCCCTGCCAACAATGGCGAGTCTGCCGTGCCGCGCAGCCAGCCGGTCTTGCCCGCCTGGTGTCGTTTAGTAGAGGCCGCGGCCGCTCAGGATCCCGCGAGCCTCGGCAGCGCCGCCATCGGAGACGTAGGCGGCGGACGCCGCGCTCCCGGCCGCGTAGCGGCCATCTTCGTCATAGGACACGGCGCGCGCGTTCTGGAGCGCCCGGCCCCGGCTGCGGCTCGAGGCCGACATCTCCGAAGTCGCATTGAGCGAAGCCATGTCGGCGGTCGTATTGCCGAGACTGTAGGGACGTCCCTCCGGCATCGGAACCTCGCCACGTATGGCGCCGCGGTTCGACGACGGCAATTCCGGCACGAACGGCCTGGCGGAGGCGACCCGGACCATGGAGGGTGACGGCGCCGGGACGCCGGTGCGCAAGGTGGCCATCAGCTGGCGGTCATCAGAGCCCTCGAGGGGCGCCCGACCGACATATTCGACACGGACCTTGGCGACGCCATTGCCTTTGAATTCAAGCAGTTCGGCGGCTTTGTTCGAGACGTCGATGAGCCGGTTGCCGTGATAGGGCCCGCGGTCGTTGACGCGGACGATCAGGGACTTGCCGTTCGACATGTTGGTTACCCGGGCATAGGACGGCATCGGCAGGGTCGGATGCGCCGCGGTCAGCGAGCCCATGTCGAACACTTCGCCATTGGCGGTCAGGCGGCCGTGGAAATCGTCGCCGTACCAAGATGCCATGCCCTCGGCACGGTAGTTGACGTCCTCCTCGGGCACGTAGGTTCGCCCGGCGACCACATAGGGCTTGCCGACGCGGTAGGTGCCGCCGCCCTTCGGGACAGGATCGCCCAAAGCCACGACCCGGGGGCTCGAGGACACGCCGTATTTCGGATCGACGCGGCTGGCGAATTTACCGGAGGACGCGCAATTGGCGAGCGCGAGGCAGGTCGCGACCGCGGCAAAACCGCGCGCGGCCCGCAAAACCGAATCTGACCGTCGGATCCCCATGCGCCCCAAATACCACTTTGCCGGAGGCGTACCCAACCCGCTTGGTTACGGGGAGCGCTGTCCGGTTCTTCAATCCGAGGCGGCCCACCACCGCGTCGGAAGCAGTAAGGATAACGCAACCCGAACACGGCGGAAATGGGGAGCCCGCAGCGATCACTCCGGCATGGTAAACGGGGCGTTCGCTTTCTCCCCGTTGATCTACGGAGCACAGGCACCCTGCTCTGTGCCACCGCTGGACGTTCTGTTGCGCCGAATCCTCACTCCACTCCCATTGTCGAGCCGCGCACTGGAATTCTTTTGACTGTGCAAGGCCGCACGCGCTTTCTCGCGCACAGGGCGGAATGGAATTGGACGATGATCGAGACGGTTTCGGCACTGATGGGTTTGGTAAGCGCGGGCATATTCCTGGCCCATGCGTTTGAAGGTTACCGCACGAGGGCCTGAGGCACTCGCGCGGGCGGCAAGCATCACCTCTTTCAAGACGGCACGTTCGGACAATCTTAATCGATCCGATCGAGCATCGAAGACGAGAGCGGCAGGTGTCCCATGCGCAACCATGACCTCGTATCCGACAGCTTCCTGGCATTGACCGCCGGCGGCCTGTTCCTGCTCTGCTCGAGCCTCGTGGCGTTGGCCTTCGGCTGAGCACCACTACCATCACTTTCCTTATTTCAAACACAACTAAACCGCGATGCAGCATGGGATCCGATTTGGATTACCGCGCTCCCATTTAGTTGATTGAATTCTTGCGTTCGGCGCCTCGACGCATTTCAAGAGGCCATCACCAACGAAGGTGACGCAAATGCTTGCTGAGAAATTTTTCCTGGTTCTTGAATCGCTGATCCGCGGCGACCGCACCTATCCTGACGGAAGTCCCCGGGTCATCAGCACATCCGCGCATGTGCCGGTAAAGCTGCCTGGTCAGAAATAGCCGGCGTCCACGAACTTCCCGAGCAGGGCCGCTCAGCGCAGGCCCAATAGCGAGCGGCGATAGGAGCTGTCGCGGGCCTCGTTCAGGCAGACGAAGCTGCCGTCGGAGCCTTGGCCGTACCGCTTCTGGCCTTTGCCGTAGTAGACGCCCTTCCTGAAATCGAGCCAGACCACCTGGTCGTGCGGGCAATGACGCTGCGCCAGCGCCTCGTAGCGAAACGGCGTCAGCGGCGTCGCCGACACCTCTGCGCCGCTTGCACAAGCCAGGATCGCGGCAGCGAGCGCGATCGCGCCGGGCCATTTGCCAAAACCGCTCCAAAACACGATGCGACTCCTCCCCGTCAGGTCGCCGCACGACGGCTGCCCGGCACGTTAGCACGAAACGGCACGGTCCCCGGAACGCATCGCGTCTTCCGCCGGCCATCGTGCCGGGTTACACGACAGCGAGATCTCTCGATGCGAGGATGTTGCCTGAATGTCGGTTGAGCCTGGACCCAAGTCGGACCTTCGCGCCGAGCCCCGCCCGCCCTTGCCGCGCCTGGCCCTGCTGCCGATGATCATCTTCGGCTCGCGCTGGCTGCAACTGCCGTTGTATCTCGGGCTGATCGTGGCGCAATGCGTCTACATCGCACTGTTCCTCAAGGAGCTCTGGCATCTCTCCTGGCACGCCCTCGATCTCACCGAGCAGCAGATCATGATGAGCGTGCTCGCGTTGATCGACGTCGTGATGATCTCCAACCTGCTGGTGATGGTCATCGTCGGCGGCTACGAGACATTTGTCTCGCGGCTCGACCTCCAGGGCCATCCTGACGAGCCGGAATGGCTCGGCCACGTCAATGCGAGCGTCCTGAAGATCAAGCTCGCCATGGCCATCATCGGCATTTCCTCGATCGCGCTGCTCCGGACCTTCATCGAGGCCGGCAATCTCGGTTCGAACCGGGCCGGCTATACCGAGACCGGCGTGATGTGGCAGGTGCTGATTCACCTCACCTTCGTCGTCTCGGCGATCGGCATAGCCTATGTCGACAGGCTCAGCGATTCCGGGACGCGGAAGCATGCGGAGTGAGGTCAAAGGCAGGCTTGTCTCACTTGTCCGCTTCGAGTTGCTGCAACGCCTGGTGCAGGCATTCCTGAAGCTTGGCCGCGACCTGCTCGCGCGCCACACCCCTGGCGGCAAGATCGCCTGACACCTTGTCCAGGACCTCGTCCATCGTCTGGTGCTCCAGATGGTCCGTTACCAGCGCCGTTGCATAACCGGCCGCAGCATCGCCGCCGAGGCCAAGCTGGCTTGCAGCCCAGAGCCCGAGCAGCTTGTTGGATCGGGCCGTGGCCTTGAACATGAGTTCCTCGTCGTGGGCGAATTTGGCCTCAAAGCCCTGCTCGCGCTTGTCGAACGTGGTCATGGTCAGCTCCATTGCGTTGTCGCTGATGGGATCGGACTGGCTGGAAGCGAACGTCTCCGTGTTCACGTCAGTTTAGGCACATTTGAAGCTTCCGGCGGAAGCCAAATGGCGTCAAGCCCGCAGCTGCTGCCGCGGACCGGGCTGTGCACCGCACGCTCCAGCTCCGCGCCAGCCAGGACGGCTAGGGCGGGATGTTAACCATTTGTTAAGCAGACTCAGCGCCGCATGGCGCGGGGGACATCGAGAGCCGACGCATGAACAGAGAGCTGCGGGAGTTTCGAAGGCTTGAACGGGTCTGCCTGGAGCAGGCCGCCCTCTCCACCATGGATCTCGCGCGTAGCGGGCTGCTCAAGGTCGCCGACGATTGTCGGATGGCGGCCGAAGCCATCGAGGCGCAACCGCCGCGTGGGGCATTGGCAGGCGCCGTCCACGCGCTCAAGCATGCCTTAAGCGCGACGCGCATTCCCAGCCGGCACTAAAGCGCGATGAGATTGGGATGAATCGTCATCGCGCTTCAGGTTCTTGTTTGAGCATGATCTTTTCGGAAAACCGCTTCGCACTTTTCCGGATCATGCTTTAGGCACCGAAAATTGCCGGCGCGACCGACCACGTATGGTCAGCCCTTCGCGTCCGCCTGTTCACGCGCAAGGCGTTCGGCCTTCAGCCGCTCCTTGTTGGCATAAAACTGCTTCTGCGCCTCTTCGTGATCGCGCATGGCCTTTTCGGCCTCGATGCGGCGCACCGCATCGCGCGCCTGGCGCTGTTCGGGGGTCAGGGGTTTGCGTCGGTAGGAAACGTCTTCAGTCATGAACCGACAACGCGGACACGGCAAAAGAGTTCCAAAGGAGTTCCATGAGTCGAACCGTCCGGCCGGCGTGAGCCAACCGGAATGTCCCGCTCGTTGAGGACATAATGGCCCGAAAACCTCAATCTGCCGGCGGCCTTCCAAGAGGGAATTCGGCCCGGCCGCCTGCCCGCGGGCTTCTCCAACAAAAATTCGAAAACAACCCCATGCACAGTAGCCGATCCGTTTCGGATCAAAACCCATTTGACCCGTCGGGCAAAACAGTGGCATAATGCCATTATTCCGAAATCGATCGGCGCATCGTCACTTGCCCCCAGGCTCGCGGATTTGACGATCGCTTGCCGTGCCCCAGGGCCCCTACCGTCAATCGAAAGCCTGGGCGTTCAGCTTCCTTTGGGAGCGGTCCCCGACTGCGACCCGCCAAGGCCGGGATTGATGGCCAGCGACGCGCCGGCGGCGCCGCCGGCTTCATAGGCCGTCATCGACACCATGCGGCTGGTGCTGCGCTGGGTTCGGATCCTGAGGTCGAGCTTGTCGAATTCCGCATCGACCACCGAGGTCTTGAGGACGACCAGCCCGCGGCCGGTGCTTTCGTTGACCTGATCGCGACTGGCCTTGATCGCCAGCAGCCTGTCCGCGACTGATGCCACCATCCCGAGCGCGAAGGAGGCATTGGCCAGATGGCGCTCCTGGTGCCGGAACCTGCTGTAGTCGACCGAGGTCTTGAAGCGGCCGAGCTCGGCGCGCACGGCGCCGTCGATCAATTCGGCCAGATAATGCGCGACCTCGACATCCGCGCCGAGACCGAAGAACACATAGCTGCTCTCGCCCGCCGCGTTCTTCTCGCGCCAGACCCGGCAATCGCAGAAATGAGCGATCGCGCCGATGCAGTCGTCCAGGGGAATGCGCTTCTTGCGATGGGTCTCAAAGACCCTCCGTTCGCACGGCGAGGCGCGCAGCTCGACGTCGGAGAGCGACAGATCGTGGCGATCCAGCAGCTCGGCGACCTTGGCGGCGGCCGACAGCGCCTCGTCCTCGGTGCAGCCATTGGCGATCGTCTTGGCGCGCAACGCGTGAATGCGGAGCTTCAGCTTGTCGAGCGCGGTTGGATTGGACGTCTGATTCACCGATCACCTGCCCGGGAAAGCCCAACCAACAGACCCCGGTCGGATCATACTGGCGGAAGGGGTGTCAACCGAAGGGCACTGGAATTGTTGTGCTATTTTGATTTTCTACGGTTTGACCCACGCCCTGCCCCACGTGCGCAAACCGGGCCACTATATCCATATGCTACAAACGCATGACGGTTCGATTCGAGAGCAGAATGCCAAAGCAGCCGATCTCCGGGGCAATTCCCGAAAGCCTTATCACGGAGCCCGCCAAAGAACCCTTCGACGTCTGGTGGCCAAAGTACGCCGCGGAGGTCGAAAAGAGTGTGACCGCCGCGGAGCAATATTTAGAGGTTCCGACCGCAACGATCTCATCGATCCTGCACGATCCGGATTACGTCGCAACGGTGAAGACCTATGCGGTCATCGAGCCGATGTTGAATGACCTAATCTCCACGCGCCGGCCACGGTCGGTTTTTGGTGTGACGTCGCAAGACGAAAGCGAAGAGAGCTTCCAAGGGTTTGTTGCGCGGCTGAGCATCTCAGGACGCACGGGGAAAGTGGCGCTAGCGAAAGGTTTGGGTCTGCTCCGACCGGATCAAGTCCGATTTATCGAAGGCGTCGCCAGGGTGAGGAACCGCTACGCGCATAACGTTCGGAACATGCACCGAACGCTTCAGGACATCCTCGCCGAAGAGCAGCAAGGCAACGGGAAAATTGTTGAAGACGTCACGGGCATATCTCTGAAGCTACCTTCCCCTACTCTCGCCCCGACTTTGAAGATGTTCATGTATCATCGGTTGGCCGATTATTTATCGGACGCGCTTAAAACGTTGAAGCCGCCTCCGTTGCCGAGCGGTGGTCTTCTGGCCGGCCTGGGCGAGTACTTTGGCCAGTCTCATCCGCCAAAGTGAACGTTGGCGCTTCAGTCGCGATCCTTCGCCCGTGGCGCCATCAATCCGATTTCGATCAACTGCCGTATCGCATCCGACACATTGGGTATCGGCCGCTGTTCATGGGATAGATTTCAGCGCGTGGCTACCGCCACAGCCGGCGAGTAATGTTGACCAAAGCTGCAAGCGGTACACCGACCAAGACGCCAAGGTGCCCAGTAATCGTTTCGAGAAACAGTTCCGGCAAGACACGCTCAACAACAGCGGGGAAAGCCGCAATAAGCTGGCCCTTGGACTGACAACCTTTTTTCGCATCGCCTAGAATCTCGGAGAGTTCGAAGTAGCGGCTTCGCCATTTACAACCATCGAACGAACTGCCATTTTGGTTCCTATGTCCATTGACCCGAACGATCTCGCCGAACTGATCAAGCATGCAGCTCCACCGCAAGCTCACGTCTCATCGAAACAATAAACGTAGCTGTGGGGCGGCTGCCAAAAGCTCGAGCGGCCAGCTGAGGCCGACGCATCGTGCCATGCTGCACGGTCGATTGCACGGTTGGCCGGAAGAAACCAGATGCCGAAATACGAAACGTTTCCTCGCGCCTACTTGCAAGGCTCCGAGATCGCCAAGGAGAGCCGTGTCACGCTTGGCATTCTCTCCGACATTCGAACGTTCGGCCACATTCGTTCGGAATTTTCCCAAATAGACTCGAAGGGCACGCTTGTGACTCCTGCCCCCGGATTCGTTTGGGATTGCCCAGAGCTAAATGAGGTTCTGGATGGATTGAGCGAACTTGGCTTGCTGTATGAGCAAGAACGCAATGACTCAGGCGACGAATTCGTACCCATCCATGTGGTCGACGACGTCCGCCCCATCCTTAGGGGGTACGTTGAACACGTTCGCACCGTCGCGTTAAGGCACGATCCTGGCCTAGTCCTCTATCTAAAGGTCAGAGGCTTCCCGGATGCCGTGCTGCACGGTGAACGTCACGACGTCGTCGGCTGGCACTATCATTATTGCGATAGGCATGGCAGGCGTTCGGATACCCTCCTCTCCTTCGACACCGGGCAGCCGTTCAAGCGGGATGACAAAGGCAACCCCGTGCCGCTCAGAGTCAATTCTCCCTTGTTTTGGGAGCGTCACGGCGTCAACAAGGCGAAGTTGAAAGCGCGTGCAGAGCTTTGGGGCGATGAGAAGCGGGAGAGCATATTCGAGGCAGCTCAGCCTGACTTAGATAGATTTAAACCCGTCGATTTCAGGCGTCCTGCGGACGACGCAACCGCCGTGTGGCCCCAAAGCGCGATCCTCAGTCCCCGTTCCCTAAGATCACGTTAAGGCCTTTATTACGCCTGTCTATTGTCTCCGGACTTCACGACCTCACCGCCTTCAACTAGCTTGCTCAAGAGCCGCGTGACGATTATGGGCCTTCCATCTAGTCCCCGAGGCATGCGGTCTGGGGGTCCCTGACCTGTTACACCGAACGTAGAATCGAGGCCAGATCAATGAAACGGCGGTTGCTTACGACAGGGTCTCGGACCCTTCAACGCCACAATATTAGCTGCCTCCGTCCATTTCGATGAAGCGATTGCGGGTCTAGCGTAAGAATCGTGCCCATTAGCGAGCGCGCGCAGCGGCGCGCTGACGTCCCTGACGCGCAGCGGCACCATGGCGGATCTACCCTCCGCCAAGCGTTATTGATCTCGCTTTGGACTTTGGTGGATCGGTTACCTGGTCCACGACGTGCTCCACGTTGCTACGCGCGGCCAGCTTCTGCCTCCTAGTTCGCACCATGAGACCCACCCGCCAGCCGAAAAAGTGGACGAGCAGAGCGGGCAGCGCAGCTGCCGACCCCGGCGATCAGCCGCATGGCGATATCCTCTTCGTCTATGCCAAGGATGAGGAGACCGCTGCCGAGATCTAGGACAATTTTGCCCTGCACATCTCCATCATCGCCGCCTCCATCGTCAAGTGCGACGTTCAGATCATCATGGTGCTGCCGAAAGTCCTGCAGTGATCTTGGCGGTCAGCGAGTATGAAAGTATAATGCTGGCCACGATGAAACAGACGATCGAAAGCCCGAACGAGCTTCTCACACCATTGTCCCATCTGCTGGCATGTTTTTCATGCTGCCGACCGCGCTCCTCTTCGCCGGTATAGGACATGTGGTACCAGAAGTAATTCCAGTGGTCGGCCATTCGCATCGAGGCGAACATCATAAAGGCACCGGCAGCCACTCCGACCGCATACAGCACCAGACACCAACCAATCACGCGAACGTTGCTGACATCGCTCTTACCCACCAAGGCAATTACAGCAGTCGCGGCACCACCATTGATGACTAAGCAGGCTTGAGCCGAAGACTTGCTGAAGTCATAGGCTATCTTTGATGCCTCATGACTCCGCGATTGTGCAAACTGGTCGTTCTCTTCCGCTTCGTATTTGGAGTCGATTATCGACATAGCAGTCCTCCCCCGAGTCGCCTCAGCACTTTACGGGCCTCCATAACCCATAAAAAGTTGCTCCATCCCACAATCCAAAGGCCTATCATCAGTGCGACCTTTACCAGAGCAGCGATGAAGCGCGTTGGCGCAAGCATACGGGAGCAGCCAGCACGGACATCGAACTCACTAAGCACGCAGAGACGTGATAGACGAAAGAATTGTCACGCCTTGACGTTGACGACGTGCCAGATAAGCAGCAAATAGCCGCCAACGAAAAACAGCCAGCCGAATAGCGCGAGCCACTTATCCCGCTGCAGATCACGACCCCAGTGCATATCGATCCCGCGGATTCGAGTGATGTCCGAACCGCTCACGACCTGATAAATTGCTAGGTCAAGTGATTGCAGCCACAGCGAAACCGTCCGGTTCATCTCAAACTGCGAGTACATAAGCAGGATCGCCCCTACCGACTGAAATACAATTCCAAACCCTTCCATCGTGTTCCCCAATTTAGCGGTTCAGTCGCCGTCAAACTTCTTTCGCTAGGTCCGGCGAACGCCTGGCCTTAAATGCGCTAACCTGCGCTGACGGGCGTCTTGCCCGACCGGAAGTCGCGAATTCTTCTGCATTGTTCAGCTATCGGAAGAACGCGAGAGCCTGCTTTTCACCGACTCGCTTTGGAAGTCCCTTTGCTTCCGCCAAGGACCGCACCATTGTCCTAGCCCAGCTGCGGCTAGCATCCATAGTGTACTCCACGTGGTTCAATACATCGCCGATCGTCTTCACGATCTTCAACTTCGACGGCTCTGCTCCTGACTGGCTCGGGTTGCAGCCATCGCACCAAAACATCAAGTCGCCACTACCTCGATACGCACTTGCCCTTGTGGCTTTATTACCGCAGTGCGTGCTGGCGCAGTCGATCACGTAGGGCTTGGCCGTAAACTTCTTTGCCAGCGCACCGAACTCTCTTGAGTGCTTAGCCTCACGATAGTTTTGCGTATTCCAGCGCGCCCAGTCCGGATACTTGAGCAGCACCTCCTCCGTAGTCTTTCCCTCGTATTTGCCTGACTGGAAGCGCACCTGTTTCTCTCCCTGAGCCCTGTTTCATTGATTTAGACCGACCGATCGGAGACCGCCCGATTCTCTCATGCATTGCCCCGGCCCTGTTGATCAACAACCTACTTAGTGTACGCAGATCGTGTCCTCTGGTTCAGCCCGCAAGATCGCTAGCAGCGCCGCCGATTTCTGTGACCAGTAGACTGATGCGCGTTCCGCTCAACTGACCGTGATTCGCAAGGTAGCGTCTCGCGTTGAAAGGAAACGGGGACTGCGCCGTGGAATGAAAACAAGATCAGTTAAAAGATCCAGTAAGATCAACGGCGTTAGGAGGAAGCTGCATCCGCCAATTCGCCAGATGATTTAATCTCAGTCAAGGTTGGAATAAATGACGACCGGTGCGCGGTGGATCAACGCTAGCACATGCACTAGTGCTGCTAAGCACTCCCCCTTCGTTTAACGTCGCTTGACCCGTGTTGCTGCCACTCCCGGCCGACGCTCAAAGCTCGCCACCAACTTCAACATCTTGAATGATAGCCCGAGAGCGGAAGGCAATGTGACCTGCCCACCTGAGCCCTATGGTGCATTGACTAGTCTTTCCGCCTCAAGTTGCCCCGCCCCGCAAGGGCTCGCACAGCGTTCATTAGCCACCGCGACCGCCGTCGATATCAGCTTGCGCTCGATCAGCTCTGGTTTGCGTCGCCATTCCGGATGTTTCGCAAGTGCCAGCGCTAGTGCTCCGGTCACATGCGGCGCTGCCATCGAGGTACCTTCCTCAGGCTCGATCCCTTCGGGATTGATGGGGCTTGTCTGAATAGTGCTCCACACACCCGCCGGAAACTCCGCGAGCTTAACTTTCATGTCGCCACCGGGCGCCATTATTGTCACTTTTCCATGGTTTGAATACCAGCCTAAGCGGCCGTCTTTGTCGGCCGCGGCGACGGAGA
Source organism: Bradyrhizobium sp. Bra78 (assembly GCF_024519855.1). Lineage (NCBI taxonomy): Bacteria > Pseudomonadati > Pseudomonadota > Alphaproteobacteria > Hyphomicrobiales > Nitrobacteraceae > Bradyrhizobium > Bradyrhizobium sp. Bra78. The sequence goes on from NZ_JALJRE010000005.1 coordinate 413,056, forward strand.
TTACCCCGGAACATCCCGCAGGAGTCGTGGCGTTTACGTCCAGTCCGTCATTTCCAGCAGCCACGACGACAACCGTTCCCGCGGCGCGTATGGCAGCCAGCGCATCAATCATCAGACCAGCCTGCTCTGCTGTGCACGGAATTACGCCGCCAAGGCTCAGGTTAATAATGTCCGCTGGCCGCTCGTTGGGAGGAACACCATCAACAGGCAAGCCTGCGGCCCATCGCATGCCATCGACAATGTCGACGAGTGATCCTCCACAGGTGCCTACCGCTCTTACCGGTATTACCGAAACGTCCCAATTTATCCCGGTGATCCCCCGCTTATTGTTTGATCCGGCCGCCCCTACTATGCCCGCGACGAGCGTCCCGTGCCACGAGGGAGCTGTTTCTCCTGCATCGATACAAGCCAAACCTGGATCCCGCGGGTCCGGGCCACGGCCAGTTGCAGAAACAAAGTTGTATCCTGTGATCACATTTCCCGAGTTCACAATGTCGGGGTGGTCGGCAACCAATCCGGTGTCAATAACTGCAACGACTACGTCCTTGCTTCCCGTTACAGATTTCCAGGCGCCAACAGCATTGATACCCACTGGAAGTTTTGAATAACTCCAATGAAGTCCTCGAACAAATGCGTAATCGTCCGGAGTTCCAGGATCGCCAACTGACTGAGTACGCAACCAGCCTTCCAGCGGTCTTACATCGAGAGGAACGCGCGGCGGACTTCGATTGGTTCTAAGGATCCAGTTCGGATGAGCATAGAGGACCCGACCATCGCTCCTTTTGATGTTGTCTGCTGTCTCACGCAACAACTGAAGTTCGAACGCACTGTCCTTTGCAGCGTCTCCTCGTACGGAGGTTGGTAACTTGATCTTGACTTTCAGAGCAGAGGTGCCAATTTTTTGCAACCGCATATCTTCGACATCGTCACCGCGCACTTTAAGACGTCTCGCAGCCTCATTCAGCTCTTGAACAGCCTTCTCTCTCGAAGCACCAGACGTGTAACCGATGATGAGCTCGCCGTGCTCGAATTCTGGCAGTGTCGTTTGGGCGATCGTTCCGCTGGCAATTATCACGCCGACCACCAGACCGGCTGCGGTTAGAAGACAGCTGAGAGAACATCGCATTCAATTCATCTCCGTTGGCCCGCAATAGTAGCTAGAACTTGCCACTACCAACTAGCGTTAGCGGCCCCCACATAGCGGGATGTGCAAATTCGCTGAACTTTGGAGATAACCTAACTTTGTTTACGGCGCGCCGCAGGGCTTCGGCTCGGTTAATCGGCACAGGAAGCGCGCTCCCTGATTTGAGCTCTTGAAACGTGGTTGTTAGAATATCTACGGCCGCCTCTGAGTAAACATGCCAATAGGAGACCAACAACGAACGTGCACCAGCGAGGAAGAACGCTCGTGCAAGGCCCGATAGAGCCTCTCCCTGCGCCGTCTGACCGCTACCAGTATTACAAGCCGACAAAATTACCCAATCTGCATCCAGTTTTAGCTCCACGATCTCCGAAGCAGAGAGAAACCCGTCATCTTCCGCCGTTCCATTCGATGGCGGTGTGAGCACTAGGCCCGGCTGCGCTCCCTTTGCCCCATCGCTCGGCAGGAGCCCATGGGTTGCAAATTGAACGATTCCATAACCAGCTAGCTTTCCACTGCGGCTCAACTCCTTTACTGCCGCTTCAGTGGCGTTCATTCCAAGAAAAATGTCGGAGTTAACAGCATCGAGACTCTTTCCGACGGCGCAGAGCTCGTCGGCGGTTTCTGGCAACGGTTGCAAACGGCGCAGCGCATTCAAATCAGCTGCCGCCCCTTCTCCACGCACAACGAAGAGAGTCCACGCTGCCAACTCTGAAGACATTTCCTTGGGCTCTCCAGTTCGCTCCCGGCAACTCTGCCTGGCCCAGGCTGTACGATCGGTGCCGTCTTTTCCACTCAGGAGTGGATTTCCGAACCCAAGGAACGGATGTGCCGCTCGGCTTCGTTCGCGCACCTGTGTCAACGCAGCAAGCGATGGCAATACCGTGATCGCGTGTTCCGCTCCCAACCATTTAACACTCCGATAACCAGCAATCGTCGCAGGTAGGTCCTCGCTTGGCGTTTCGGTCACAAGTACTCCAAATGGCAATTGCGCCAATGGATCGGGTACAGAGACCAGTAGCTGCTTGCCTTCAATGAGATCCTGCACAGGTTCAAGAAACCGCTTATACAAGCTGTACGCCACACGGAGATTGAAGGGGGGGAGGCCCTGCTTCATGCCGCCCTTTACCAACGACCAACAGGTCTCAAAGCGTTCCTTCTGCTCGCTCTTGAACACTCGTTCGTTATCTGTGCGGTCGCTGAGCTTTGCCCACTCGTTCCAATTGGCTTTGTCTAATCCGCAACGCAGGGTTAGGACCTCGTTCACCAATACCTTGCGATCCACCTCTATTCGTTTGAAGCTCGGCCTACTGCTCCTAGTTACGACCCATACAAACGCCTCGTCCGGAGCGGTGTCCACGGCGGCTGATACATAGATGAAGATCAACGCCTGATCCGGCGAGAGTTCGGATTGCATCCTTTGCAAGCTTACGGGTTCGGGGTTCAAAAACGCCGCGAATTCTGTGTACTCGTGATTCCGCGATAGCACTTCGTCAATTTCGCTTAAGCGCGCTTTTATCGTTACGAGCTTCGTCCTAAGCAATTCTTCTTTGGCGGGAGTTCTTTCGCCAGAAGCTCTGCCAAGTGCGTCCATCACACCGTTGTCAACCGCGTGCCACTCCCGCTCCAGGTCTTGCCTTTCGCGAATGAGGCCTGCATAGGACGAACCACCACCTGCGTGACGAGCGGCCATATCTGCAAATGCCGACGACGCCTCGGTGCTCGTAGCCCTTTGCGCAAATTCGAACATTGCATCCTCCAACACTTTCGCGCGGGAATGATCTTGTTCAGCTAATCGAATCATCGCTTTCAACAATCGATTGAACGTGACATTCAGATCGCCCAAAGCCAACTGATCATTGCGCGTCAGCGACCTATCTACGTCAACACCAGAAATCTTGCTCTTCTCGACCTGAATCGCTATTGCGCGAGATAAGGACTCGAAGGTCTCAAGCCATTTTCCTTGCACAGAGTACACGCGACCAAGCAAACGGAGGGTACTCGCGACCAAGCGGCTTTCCGGGCCGAAACTCTCCTCTCGAATTTTCAAAGCCCGGCGAGCCGCCGATTCTGCTTCCGCGTAGCGCTTCTGGGCGATGTAGGCCCTCGCAATATTTCCCAGATCAATAGCAACCTCTGGATTGCTCCCGCCGAATTTTCTCTCGTCGATGGCCATGACCCGAGCAAACAGCTCTTCGGCCTCCGCAGGTCTTTCAATATCGAGATACAAGGATGCCAAGTTGCTGAGGGCCACTCCAGTGCTATACGACTCGGACCCAAACACCTTCTCTTTAATAGCTAGCGACTTTTTGCAGACCGGCTCCGCCTCAAGATATCGTTTCATATCGTCGTAAAGTGGGCAAAGGACATCCAAGACGTCCGACATCGATGAGCTATCAGGCCCGTCCGTCTTCTCCATGATCGATCGAGCCCTGATTAGAAGCGGCTCAGCTTCGTTGTACCGACCCGACTTATAGTAAAAAGACCCGAGATCCGACAAATCCTCACCAACAGCATTGTCATCCAAACCAAATACGCGCTCGTCGATTACTATCACTTCCTTGAGCAGAGGCTCGGCCTCATCGTTCCGTCCTTCGTCTTTGTATAAACGAGCCAAGCCAGTCAGCGTATCGCTCACACTTGAGCTGTTACGACCAAACGCTTTCTCTCTAATCGTTAGCGCCTGCTTGAATAGCTGCTCGGCCTCGCTATTTCGGCTTTGGTCGAAATAGTTCGAGGCCATCGAGGCTAACACTTCAGCAACCGCAGCTGAATTCGGGCCATTCACTCTTATACGGATATCCCGAGCACGCTTGTACTGTTCGTCTGCTTCAACGTACCGATCGAGATTATTGTACAGGGTACCTAAAAGGAGCAAATCAGCAGCGACTTCGGTATGATCGGGGCCATACTTTTTCACATCAAGGAATACAGCCCTCTTGCACAGAGCTTCTGCTTCTCCGAACCTGTCCATGGCGTTGTATAGCCTAGCTAACCCGATCAGACTGACAGTCAGCGACGCGCTATCTGAGCCAAAGATCTTCTCTCTGATCTCCAGCGCTTGTTTGTAAAACTGCTCTGCTTCGCTATAGCGCTCCTGATCTCTGTAGATTGCTGCGAGACCGTCCAGGTCCACCGCTAGCGACGGATGCCAAGCCCCGTAAGCCTTTCTATTGATGGAGAGCGCTCGGCTGTACGCCTGTTCCGCATCCGCGTTTCTATCGATCGAATAATAGAGGCTGGCCAACCTCTCTAGATTCGAAGCAACTTCGGGATGATCGGCGCCGAACGAATTCTCGCGTATGGAGAGAGCTCGTTTGAGAAGCGATTCGGCCTCATCTAATCGATCCTGATCATTGTAGGCCGATGCTAGATTTTCAAGGTACTGCGCTAAGGTAGGGTGGTTCCGCCCGAGAATCTCTTCGTCGAGAACAAGCGCTCGCTTGTAGAAACCTGCCGCCTCGGAATTCCGGTCCTCGCGATCGTACAGAGCCCCCATTGAATTGAAGAGCCATGCAACCTCAATAGTCTTCGGACCTAGGCGCTGCTGCAAAATGATCATCGCCCTTTTGTACTGGTTTTCTGCGTCCCTAAACCTTCCTTCAGAGACAGCCATTCTCGCAAGTGCTTCAAGCGAATAGGCAACGCTAGGCGCGTCTGGACCGTCGACTCTCTTTCGGATTTCAAAAGCACGAGAGAACAGGTCGCCCGCCTCCCTATTCTTTTCCAGCGAAACATAGAGCCAACCCAAACTAGCGATCGAATTTGCCAAGTCGCGTGGATCCGACCACGGGACACTCTCGTATATCTCAATAGCTCTGCGATAAAGCGCGTCGGCCCTATCGAACTCTGCCCTCGTAATACAAAGTCCCGCAATATACGTAGTTGCAGTCGCGAACCATGGGTGCGCATCGCCTACCGTCTGCTTGTAGATTTCGGCCGACCGGTCAAAAGCAGCCTGAGCATCGGAGTACCGCGCTTGAGCCTTGTAAATACTACCTAGCTCAAGCAGCGCCGATGCAATGGTCGGGTGGCCTTCATGAAACACACTCTCACGAATCTCCATGGTTCGCCTCAAGAGTTGCCCGGCCTGTTCGTATTTGCTCTCCAGACGATAGAGATTTCCGAGTCCCCAATTTATCGAGGCAAGAATCGGATGTTGGTCGCCCAACGACCTTTTAATAATGCTTGCGGCTTGCCGGTATAGACTTTCCGCCTTGGAGTAGTTCCCGAGCTGCTTGTAGACGCCTGCTAGACTGCTAAGTGATTGCGCAAAGTCAGGGCTATTGGGACCCAAACGTTTGGCAAAAATTGCGGCAGCCCGCTCGTAGAGCCGCTTTGCGCCATTAAAATCACCTTCCGCGTAGCGCAAGCTACCCAAACCCGACAAAGACAGGCCCACATCGGGGTGGAGCTGCCCGAGCTTATGTTCTCTTATCGTCAGCGAACGTTCATAGTGGGTTTTTGCGTCTTCGTGCTGGCCCAAGCTGTCGTACAGCGATCCGAGGCGATATTCGCTCTCCGCGGTCTCAACTTGATCTCTGCCGAGGGCGGCCTCTCTAATGGCCAAGGATTGCTTAGCGAGCGATAGACTCTCGTCGTAGCGCCCCGTCGTTGTAAAGAGCCAAGCAAGACCGCTCAACACCTCGGCTTCGGCCAACTTACTCGCCGCAGGATCTCCGCGAACTTCATTGAGAGCCCGGAGATAGGTCGACTCGGAGTCTCGGTATCTCGCCGTCCCGTGATATATCCTCGCAAGTCGCGCCAATACACGAGCCAGCGGAGCACCACGCACATTCGCGGTTTCATCCTCTGTCACGGCCCGCGCGGCCGCAGCCTGCGCCTCGCGGAATTGCCCCTTCGCCTGATAAAGCCAAGCAAGATAGCTCAATTGTTCGGATTTCAGAGCTGGGTCGCTCAACCGGATTCGCCTCTCCACAGCAGCGAGTTGGAGCGTCAAGGCTCTGTCGTAGTCTCCTTGCGTTGCAGCGTCTTCGGCGCCTTGTCGCAGGTCGAGTGGCTGGGGCGACCGGCGAACATGATGATGGATGGCGGGATCTCTTCTGTGTGATCTCTCGTTCGACGCAAGAGCTGCTTCGATGGAGAAGCAAAGCGAAAGCATAATCGAAATAGCTGGCACACCCGAACAACGGACTGACCGCAGCAAACGTAACGACACGGACCTTAGGTCTCGCGCACGATCGACCAACGCAGCAATTCGACGCAATAGCAGAGCACGGGCCATCATGATGCACCGCAAAAAAACGGCAGCCAACTGCGGCTTGAACTAACTTTTCGGCGAGTACGAGATCGTCGGTCAGAACATACTAGTCGGTAAGAACACTATGAGTAGATCTATAGTAGATTGTTGCCCACTCGGCAACCAGACATGATAGCCTGGTCCATATTTCGGTGCCGGCCACAAATCACCGCTCCTCCCAGACGGAACGAGCTCCCCAATACTGGAGAACTAGACAGTGTATCGACCTTTGACCTACCTGGTGCTCTTTTTCCTTTCCTACGAGCCTTGCCTGGCACAAACTGAATCAGCAATCACTTCCTCACAGCCTTGTATCGCCGTCCAAACATCCCTTGATGCCAACGTTAAGGCTCGCATCGAGACGCTGAACAAAAGGGCCGCCGATATCAAATCAAGCATCACCAACGCTCAGCTAGAGAGCCTAGAACGAAGCACTCTCGAAAAGCAGCTTGTGGAGGTTCAAGAGCAATTACTGACGCTCCTCTTTGAGCAAGAATGTGCGCGATCGGATTTCAAAATACAGGTCTTGCGAGGACCATCCGATCCGCCACCGGCCTGGGTAGATATAGCAACATTCTTCGCGACCAACCGCAAGCCAACTGGCAACGGCACGCTCGATACGTACTTCGGCCCCGATCGCCAACAGACTCTTCAGTACGGAAAAGTCGTTGTTTCCATCCCGACCAATCGAAAGCCTGGCGACTTAAATCTCCCGAAGATGTGGAAGCTTGAATTCAGCCCCGATCCTCGCAAACATTTCGTCCTGAAAGACATTGTTTCTATTAGCTCAGACGGTATTCAACACGAACTTGAGTCGTATCTTGCGAGCAGTACGAAACGTTCACTTCTCATATTTGTGCACGGATACAATGTTGGCTTCTCTGACGCTGCGCTGCGAAGCGCTCAACTCGCACATGATCTCGCGTTTCAAGGCGCCACACTATTTTTCAGCTGGCCGTCTGCCGCGACCGCAAGGGGCTATTGGCATGACGAAGAAGCTGTCCAACTTTCCGAAGCGGCTTTCGATGAGTTCTTAGACAGGATCGATAGCTTTGGCTCCGATGACATCTTCCTAATTGCTCACAGCATGGGGAATCGGCTTGTTACAACGGTACTGGCTAATCGCATAGCTAGAGGGAAGCCAACGCCACATGTTCGGGAGATATTGCTAGCAGCGCCCGATATCAACTCAGAGCTTTTCCAAGAAAAAATTGCCCCAGTGATCGCCGGAATTGACACACATAGAACTATCTACGCTTCGAGTTCGGACGTCGCTTTGCGCGCTTCTAAAATTGTGCATGACTACCGTCGGGTGGGCGAGACGGACGGCGGCGTCGGAATCTTCCCGCAATTTGAAACTATTGACGTCTCGGCGGCGGCCCCGCTCATCAGATCTTTTGGCCATTCCTACGTCGTTGATAGCGCTGATGTCATCAAAGACATCGCTCAAACATTGACAGGGCAAATGGGCGCCGATCAACGAAACCTCTCACGCCTAGGCACCCCACCGAATATTTGGTGGACGATAAAATAGCAGGCGCAACCTGGTATTGTGTGTTTTGGCATCTTTAGCGGGGGTGACGCCGTGGAGCAAAAATAAGAAAACATCGGAACGCTCGGGAAACTTAGGCCAACTTGGCGGATGCTGTATCCGCCAACTCGCCGACTGTTTCAATCCATAGAAGCTGACCTAGCTTGCGGCGCACGACTCTTTATGATGATACAATCTCACATTGCGATTGATGACGGTTTATGTATGGTGTCTTTTTCAGGTAATTCCCCTTAGCCTAATGTCTTCTCTATACGGCAATCTCTTCAGATATCGGGAAAGCGAGCTGAGGTCTCCTCGCGAGGATTACCTCAGCGAATGCTTGGCCGATTTTTTTAATCGGTTGCCTTTACCGCTCCAAAGTGCCTTTGTTTCGCGGATATTTATACCAGACGGTCTGTTGGCCGCGTTTGCCGCTGTCGTCGCGGAGGTCACGTCGTTTAGGCTTGAAACTCAGCGCCAGATCGGGTCCGGTCGGATCGACATGGTGCTTCTGGCTGACGACGTTCCGATTGTTGCCATCGAGAACAAAATAGCCGCACAGTTTCAGGATGACCAACTCACGTCTTATGGTCGTTGGATAAAGGCCGCGGCGCGTTCGCGTCGGTTGGCCGTCGTGTGTCTACTGACCCACCTCACCTCGCCGCCGCCCGAGTTCATGAGAGGTGGCGAAGGGAGCGGTAAAGCGACGCCGCATCTTGTCAGGTGGTCGTCTATTGCCGGGCTGCTTTTAGAGCTTGCAACGAGCGCGGACGCACGCGACGACATCAAATTGTTAGCTCGCGAACTCAGACGTTTTCTCGAGGAGAATGATATGAGCACCGAATATGCAGGACGCGACGAATTTGCCGCTGCCTTGGTCTATCTTCGGGCCGGCGCCCAAATGGACCACACATTCGGCACGATCTTTACCCACCTAAAAGAGAAGGATGGCGCGTTCGCAAAAAATGAAACAAAGAATGAATATCACCTGAAGTTCGACACCCCTTACAAGCTCATTTGGGGGTGGACCTATCTCGCGCACGGAAGATTCGATGGGCTGCTCTTTGGATATGGCATTTCGCTTGAGCCCAACACTGTCTTTACGTCGGGTGCGATTTCGACTCAGGCACCCATTCCTGCCACGGATTCCGCGTTCATCTGTGTCGGCGCGGACAATAAACGAAGCATTCAAGCTGTCCGAGCTGCAAAGAGTGAGCCCGCCAAGCCCTGGACTTATGCCGAGATAGGCAAGTGGGTGGCCGTAATCTCATTCAAGCCACTTCACGACATTATGGGGAAGCCTCAGAGCTTTGCTCAAGAAATGATCCGCTGGATCGATCGAGAGACAGATAACGTGAACGAATTCGTCGCGGCTTTGAAATAGCTGTCGGCTCCTCTAAGAGGCCGCCGCCATTCGACCCGGCGCGGTTCTCACCGAGGCTCGAATCGGCCGGAACTGTCCTTCGCTTTCCTCTCGTGGTTCGCGCCTCTCCAATATCAACCGTTGTGCGGCCGTCATGCTTCCCGCACCTCGGCAAGGGCCTTGTTGGGCCGCTTGCCAGCGTAACGTTCACCTACAACGTAACGAGAGCGCGCACGAGCCACTGCGATCGTCAGCGCGATAGCCGCGGGGGTGCAACACACAAGACCATCGAGAGTATCAGCCAACGCACGACCGTCGCGGAATCCGCGTCGGCCATGGTTGCCAGGTATTGGACCGGTCCCGTCGCGGCTTCGACACGCTCTCGCTCAGCAGGTCGAGTAGCCTTGCCCGACGTTTTACCACCACTCTGGGAACGTCGTTGGAGGCCAACGGCGGATCTCCTCCGCCGAACGTTATTGATCTCGCTCTGAAATTCGATGCTTCGCAATTTTCATCCACGGCAACTTCCACGTCGCTTCGCCCAGACCGCAGAAGGACTACTTTCCGCCTGACCTGTTGGTTTCCCATGTTTCCATGATGAACAACGTAAGCGTATGTGCCGCGTTCACGGCCAGGCGCGCATGGCGCGGGTATATTGGTTCTGTTTCTTCGTCATGACCGTGCGCCGAACCGTAGTGGGTGCGCAGCGCGGCGACGCCGTGGGTGACCGAAAACATGCCGGTCAGGATTTGCTGGATGTCGCCCTGGTAATCGGCCGGCGACAGACCGAGGTGCTTCATGACCAGCGGAAACATGGTGCCCAGTAGCTGCTTATTTGGACCCTCTTGCTCTTCGACGTTGAGGTAATTTTTGCACAACGCTTCGAGCACGGCACACGCAGCCGTTATCGCGGCCGGCGGGTCGGACTCGACTGTTTTGAGCGCCCGCTCAAATTCCTTCTCGATGGTCGGGAACGGATTGATGCGCAGTCGCTCCCGCAGCGACTTGCTCGGGCCCGGCATGTTGACGCCATGGATATGCCCGCCGCGACTGTAACTCAGCCCTTCCCTCGCCAGCACGTCGTATACCGGCAACCTCTCATCGGGCGGACCCTCGACCGGCGTGCCATCCCAATTCGGCCTTGGCGGTTCAATCTCGAAGTCCATCATTTCCGCGATGAACTGGCCAAACGCTGCCAAGGGGTCGGCCATCTCGGCATTGCCGCGCATCAGCCAAACCCGAATCTTGTCGATCCTGTTGCCGGGTGGAGGCTCACCGGGAAATCCGCAAGCCATGAGCTTGGCGTTAATCTTCGTATGGCCGTACCATTCACCGGCAATCGGCGCGGTCACGCCAATGAGTTGGGTGGGAATCTGGGCCATTAACCGGTATATATCTTGAGCAACAGCGCTGCGATTGTCGAGGACAAGACCTTGAGCCCCACGTCGGCAGAAGTCTTGACCAGCTTGTCACCCCAGCGCTTGAGCTTGCCGGCGTCGGGCTGAGATTTTTCTGCTTCCAACTTCACCGCGTCGGCGAGGTCATGCACCTCCAGCTGGTCTTCCGCCCCCAATGCTTTGAATTCCGGTGACGCCAGCGCTTTGTCGATTTCCTGGACGAGCGAGTGGTGCGTCTGGTTGAATACCGACTGGTTGAAATTGGAGCCGACCTGTTGCACCGCGCCCGGGCTGTTGTTCTGAATGATATTGATCGAGCCGTCCTTTTTCATTTTCGTGCTTCCCATCATTCCGTGCGCATAATCGTCGATCAGTTGTTCGTTTTTCTGCGCGAGCCTGTCCCTTGTCCGGTTCAGGACACCCGGGTCGCCCGCGCTTCGAAAACCGGATTCCAATTCCTGCCGGATCATGTCGGCCATCCGGCCCATGCAGAATTTTAAGGCTGCGGTGACATGGTCACCATGGTTTTCGGTCAGGTTATACGTGAACTGGGCCGCGTCCAGGGCATGTTTGGTGAAGGTGTCGACCGCGGCGTCGCCGATTATCAACTGCGTCCGGCTGCTATTGAGGTTGCCGGTGCCAACGGATTCGCGGGTTATCCGGGCCACTTCCAGCTGGAAGGCTTCCAGGGCCTCGTAGGATTTCGCGTTTAGCCGCCGGCCTAGATATTCAAGGTCCATGTTTTGCCTGACTGTTGAGTTGAGCCTTATACCCATAGCCGACACCCTAACAAAAGCCCGACGCGCCTCCTGATGTCCCTGGTCAGGGCGCCGTGACACCAAGCCCGAGATGGTCGTCCACGCCTGGGGTAACGCTTCGCTTGCATTGCACGTCATGCCGGAGAGCCCTTACCTCGCTTTTTTCTTCGCCTGGGGGAATACCGGAGCTATCCGCCAGAACCGGCGACCCGGATCTCCCTTGATAGCGCTTCCTCAAAGAGCCACGCCACGCACGAGACGGTTTGGCCGATCTTGGTGCTGCTCTCAATTTTGGAACAGCGCTTGCCGCAAGATCGTCGCCGACTGTATCAGGCAGAGACCGCAGCGACCTAGCGCCTCACCGTTGTGCAATCATCTGTTGATGCGAGCTCGCACGCGCGCGTATTGCGGGGCCTTGTCCTTGAATCAATCAGGTCTCGATCCTCTGCCCACTTCGCCGGCGCCAGCTTGCGAGAGCCTAGCTCTGCGTCGCAGAACCCACTCGACGTCTCTTGAACGAGTGCGGACCGCCCGCCCTTTTGGTCTTTTCCACGGTGCGAGAGTTCGTCTAATCGCCTCGGAAGGATCGAACGGGGATGGCTCTGTGGAGCAAACAGAGAAACGTTTGAATGCCCAATAAAATCGGGCGCATCCACCGGGCGCCCAATTGATTCATTGGTTTACTCCTATTTGAACTCAACGGTTATTTGCAGTGGCCCGTTGATTTTTATCCGTTCGAAGTGCTGCGACGCTTGTTGACACGCGGTTTCAGGCTTGATGCTCTTCAACGCTTAACTCTTTGAGATTACAATGTAGCGTGTAGCAAAGCGTAGCAATTCTGTAGCAATGCTACGGGCCGTGAGTGTAGCGTAGCGTAGCAAACCCCTATAAGGGGTTGCTGCTACAGCGCTACGGCTACGCGGGACACTCGGGTATATTTCCAGGTCGAGATTTGATCCGAACAAGTCCGGTTGGCTCTTCAATTATGTGTTGACTCAGGCTCTTTCGAATCCGCGCAAACGTCGCGCGCGGATTTTTGTCTTCCGGTCTTATCAAACCATCCCTGGCCAATTCCGCTTTCCAGTAGTCCGGATGCACGACCCCACCCTGACCGTGCGTAACAGTCACACGAGCGAGCGCGTTTAGCGCCTGCGTCTGTTTGCCTGTGGTCCGTTGTGAGGCTGTACGGGCGGTCGTGACCGGTGTGCCGGTCGCCAGGATGGCTATGCTCCACGGTTTGAAGTTGCGTTCGTCATCGCCGGGCATGTCAACCTTTTCGAATTCGAACTTCGTCAGTTCGCCATTGTCTTGGTCGTTGGCCTTGGTGATTTTGGCGGCGCCGCCGTTAACCTGAACTTCTAAATCAACATGGCCCTGCCGAGCGTTCGAACCGCGTTCACCGGCTGCTAGGTTCTTTCCGCTGTGACCGATGCTCGCGAGATGAAATTTGCGTATGTCTCCCTTGAGAACTTGGCGGAGTTGACTGATATGCGCGGCGGCCAAATTTTGGGTGTGTTCTTTATCTGCGTCGCCGCGTGCAATAGCTTTCCCCCAAGTATCGACAATCACAAGACTAGGCATTACATCAATGTCGTCCCAAAATTGCAGCAGCGTATGCCTGATTATTTCCACGCACCTGGGGTCGAGTAAATCGATCGCGTAAGGGACGACGACGATCGGTAAACGGGACAGACCGTCGCGTTGCATATACGCTTGCAACCGGCGTTCGGTCAGATCCGCTCTTTCCAAGGCGAAATAGACCACGCCGCGACGTTCGCGGACGGCTTCATGCCGATTGAATGTGTACCCGCGCCAATCGCGCCCGCTCGCGACATGGACGGCAAGGTCCATCAACAAGCCGGATTTGCCCGCACCGGGCGGTCCGTACCAGCTTGAATCTTCTCCAAGCGCAATGACGTTTTCGATTAGCCAGGTTTTAGGCGCCGAGTGTGCGCATTGGTCGAACGTCTTGTAGGGTAGCGCGTATTGGAATCTTTTTGGCTTGTCGTCGTCGAAGTCGATTTCGTCAGACATGATTTGGATCTCTGCGGCACGAACGTGCGGCGGTCAGAAACCCGACCGAAAAGAGCGCTTGATTTTTGGACCGATTGAGTTATGGATTGAGTGTCAAGCTAATTCCAAAACGCAATTCAGCCCCGGCCCTCGCGGTCGGGGTTATTTCGTTCAGGCGGCTTCGGCTTCTCGTGCGGCTCGCCAGGAAATGTAAGCTTCCCGGCTTATGCGCCGATTGCTGCCGACCGGATACGTCCGGGGCGCCTTGCCCTGTGATTGCAATTTATAAAAGAAAGCGCGTGAGATTTTCTCGGCCGCGCAAAACTCACTGATCGTAAAAGACTCTTCCATTGTTGGTATCCTGACATAGCGAAGCGAGCGCGGAAGCGACGCATTCGCGGGTTGAACGGATGTGATGCGGACACACAGCAGAGTCGCCGTGTGCCCATGTGCGTCATTACGGACCCAAAAACTCACCAAATTATAAAACGAGATTCCGATTACGCCCCTGCCCCATCGCAATGGGCGGCCCACGCTTCCATCAGGCTCCGTCGCTTGACCAGGGCGGTCGATCGCCGATAGGCAGCCTCGGTTTCGTCGTCGACCGCGTGCGCAAGCGCCATCTCGGCGATCTCGCGCGGGAAGCTCGTGCAGTCGCCGGCCCAATCGCGGAAGGTGGACCGCATGCCGTGCGTGGTCGCGGTCGTGTCCGTGTGGCGCGCGATGCAGTTCGACAGTGTCACGTCGGACACCGGACGGAACGGAAGCTGCGCCAACGCCAGACTCGTCAACGGGACCTTGTGTTCACGCTCCGCTTTCATACGAATCGCAGGGATTGTCCAAAGCTCGCCTTTCACTTCGGCGGCCGGGTCCATGTCGGCAGTTTCGTTGAAGCGGCACGCAGTCAGGATGATCCAGCGAACCATCCGGGCCGCGTCGCTCGTGTCGGTGGCCAAGGAACGCCAGAACTGCGGCATCTCCTCATAGGGCAACGCGGGGTGGTGCTTCACGTCTGACTTGCGGCGCCGGGCAAGCACCTGGTCAAGGTGACCGCGCCAAAGCGCCGGATTCTCTCCGGTTCGCAGTCCTTCCGCTTTCGCGGAGTTCAAGATCGCCTCGATCCGGCCCCGAATGCGCCGGGCGGTCTCTTTCTTCGTGTTCCAAATGGGACGCAGAACCTTTAGGACCGACTCGGTATCGACGTCCGGAACGGGGAGCTGCCCGATAATCGGATGGGCATAGTCACGCAGGCTATTTGACCATTGCTGACGGTGCTTCTCATTCTTCCACCCGACCTCTTTGCCAGAGATGTACTGCTTCGCGTAAGCCTCGAAGGTGATCTTTCCCGTAGCTTCTGCCTTGGCCTTGGCGCGCTCACTGATGCGATGTTCGATCGGGTCGACATGGTTACGCACGAGCGCGCGAGCCACGCCAGCCGCCTCCCTTGCCTCCGCTAACCCGACATCCCGAAACGGACCGAGGCCCATGAACCTCTCTTTGCCGGTGACGGGCGATTTGAATCGAAAGACCCAGCTCGCGTTTCCGTTCTTGTCGACGTCCAGCCTCAGCCCATCGCCATCGGCGAGCTTGTCGCCAGGCTTGGCATGTTTCACCCGCACGGCTGTCAAAATTCCCATCTGCTGTTCTCCAAAAGTGTCCGCCTAAACCAACGTCCCAACCCACGGCGGCATCGAAGATGCCGGTTGACACGCGAACACATTGAACGACACGAAATTGAAATTTCGCTTTACGTCTCAACGGTTTAGGTGTCGGGGATAGACGCGTATAGACACTGATGGATTAGCAGGTGGCGGAAGGGGTGACCGTAGCTTTGTGGCGTCACGCGACGTCACTAGCGATCACGAGCGCACCCTATATCACTGAGCATGTTTCACTATCCCCAAGTTTAGACGATCATGAGCAATCATGAGGAAACAGGCGCAAAGAGCAGTGGTGAACTCGGAAAGGTGAATGGCTAGCGTGGCGATTAACCAGCGAGGTCGCCAACAGTGCACGGACCACATCCCCATAGACCCCAGACTGCAAGCCCCAAAAAGGGTCTCACCCTCAAAACCATTCAAACCCTTGTCCAGGCCGCTCAGCCGGGCATGTGGGCGCACGAACGCGGGCTATGCCTTGCGGTCGCCAAAAGCGGCTCAGCCTTCTGGGCGCTCCGCTATTCCACGGCAGATGGTCGGCGGCGACTGATGACCTTGCAGCCATACCAGCCGATCGACGCAGCCGGACTGAAGGCCCTTGAATGGCAGGCTGCGGAACTCCGCAAGCTGATCAAGGCAGGCCGCGACCCGTTGGCCGAACGAGACGCGGACGCCGCCGCGACCGCTACGGCGGCCACGACGGTCAACCGAATAGCTGTAGATACATTCGAGGAAGTCGCCCGCGACTACATCTCTCAACATAAGGATGGTTGGAAAAATGCCAAACACCTTCAGCAGTGGGAAAACACGCTCGAAACCTACGCTTATCCGATCATCGGAAAGTTGCCCCCGCACGAGATCACGACCGATGACGTGTTGAAGGTCTTACGACAGGATCACGAGCGCGTTGGAAAGAAACGCACGCTTTGGACAGGCGCACGCGAAACAGCGTCGCGCGTCCGTATGAGAATTGAAACCGTAATCGGCGCTGCGAAGGCGAAAGGGATAACTAACCCCGACACGCGCGACATTTGGATCAACCATCACAACCCCGCGCAATGGAAGGATCATCTTGAACATTGGCTAAACGGGAAGCAATCGAGAGGACATTTCACCGCGATGGACTGGAAAGACCTCCCCGTATTCATGACCGAATTGCGCGAGAAAATCGACTACAGCGCAAAGGCATTAATGCTGACAATTCTCTGTGCAACGCGCACGAACGAAACGCTAAACTCCCAACGGACCGAATTCGATCTAGACAATGCGATCTGGATCATCCCTGCGGAACGTATGAAAGCGGGCGTTGAACATCGCGTCCCTTTGTCGGATGCTGCTGTTCAGCTATTGCGGACGCTGCCAACGGTCGATGAAAACCCCTACGTGTTTCCCGGTATGAAGCGTGGCAAGCCGCTTAGCGACATGAGCATGTTGGAGATGCTACGCGGAATGCGCGAAGGCTTCACCGTACATGGTTTTAGATCATCGTTCCAAGATTGGGCGGAAGATACAACTGTGCATCCGGACGTGATCACCGATATGGCACTTGCACACACCATCAAAAACAAGACCAAGCGGGCCTATCGCCGGGGTAATGCTTTCGACCGTCGTCGCGATCTAATGCAACAATGGTGCGATTATCTCCTAACGGACGCGCCTACGTACAAAGCGAGATGGGAAAAACTGATCGCCTGAAAGCTGATTGTGTATAATCCCCGGAAGAAGCCCGCTCACGGGCTTTTTCTTTTTGACGCATCGTGAGCGAATATGAGAGTGCTTACCTAGTCGTGTGGTCGGATGACAGCGGCGCAAGGGTCGGATGGCCTGAGTTGCGGTAAAGACGCAGCGTGCGCGGGTGGATGCCCTGCAATGCCCATCAATTCAAAGCAGGACCCCGCCCATATGTCTCAAGACAGCACGACTATTCTGACCACCGATCAGGTTTGCCAGCGCCTCACGATCTCTGCGCCAACGCTTCGCCGCTACGCCAAAGCGGGTCACGGCTTCCCTCCCAAGATTCCCCTCGGCCCGCGTCGTGTTGGCTATCTCGCCAGCGACATCGAGAACTATATCGCGAGCCGGCGCAAAGCGGCCCTCGCCACAGCGAACGGTTAGTCGTTCCGGTTAGTGGCGACAATTTTGTGAACCGCCTCAAAGCACAAGGCGGAATGTTCATCCGCCGCACAGAGAGATAGGCCCCGCCAAGTTGCGAGCTTGGCAGGGCCTCCAGCTCAGTCATAGCTTCTAGGAAAGCAAAATGATCATACACGACCCCGCGTCGCATCTCAACTGCGCGCCGCTACACCGTATTGCCCTGCGCGCATTCGATAGTGGGACGACATCCCCTCGCCTCGCCGATCCTCTCGCGGGACTGAAGACACTTCCGCAATGGGTGCTGTGGCGACTAGAGCAATACGATAGCGAACCGAAGGCGCGCAAAATTCCTTACGATCCAAAGACACTTCAACGTGCCGACACGACCAATCCGACCACATGGGCGAGTTTCGAAACCGCAACGATGATTGCAACGATCAACCCGGAATTCCGGATCGGCTTTGTTTTCACCTTGAACGATCCGTATATCTTCGTTGATCTAGATGGTTGCCGCGATCCGGACAGCGGCGAGTATAACGATGAAGCAACGCATATTTGCACGCGCCTATTTCCGGGCGTAGCCGCGGAGGTTAGCCAATCAGGAACAGGCTTACACCTGATCATGAGGGGCGACAAAACCCAATTCGGCAATCGCCGCAACAAATGGGGTGGCCGATTTGAATTCTATCAAAATAACCGCTTTATCGCGATTGCGGGTAGCGAATGGATCGGCAACGCCGACTTAGAGCAAACGGCATCGTTGCAAACGTTCCTTCCGATCCGCGAACATGATCGCGACAATCAAGAAATCGACACCACCCGCGATCCACGATGGTCAGGGCCGGAAGATGATCAGGAACTATTGGCCCGCATGTTTGCATCTGACGACAAGATTTCATCGGAACGAATTGCCGAGTTGAACGACGCGATCATGCGTGATCCGAGCAACTTCGTCGCGAAGGTCGAATTCGACAAATTGAGTAAGCGCGTTCCGTTAGCCGCACTATGGAATGCAGATGCCAAAGCGCTAAGTCATCTCTATCCGTCATCGACAGGGCATCAATTCGACCACAGCGCAGCGGATTTGGCGCTGATGAACAAGTTGGCGTTCTGGACCGGCAAGGATCATGTTCGAATGATCCGGCTTTTCAGCGCGTCCGCGTTGGGTAGGCGCGATAAATGGCACAATCGGGCATACTATCGCAACAGAACTGCTAGCAGCAGCAACGTGGCATGTCGCGACGTATATCGCGGCACCAATCAAGAGCGACGCGACAAACAACGCCAAGAGAACGAGCGCATCGGCGAGCAGCTTGAATTCGATATCACGACAAAGCTGCTCACGCTGGATGAAATGATCAACGATTTCTATTTTGTCAGCGGCGTCGGTGCGTCGGGTGGCGTAGCGAATGCAAAGACGCTTAACGTTCTATCGGTCGCGGTTGCTCGCAACGAATACGCACCGTCGAAACATCCGCTCGAATACACCGATAAGCGAACAGGCGAAACGAAGACGAAATTGGTTCCTGCCTTTGAGCAATGGTTGCCGCACGAAAAGCGCAAACGCGTTGACAGCGTTACTTGGAAGCCCGAAGGCGGCTCGATTTGCGATGTTCCGGAAAAGGTTGGCCTAAGCGGGTTCAACACGTGGCGCGGGTTGGTCAAACCGACGTGGCACGATCATTTCATCAACGATGACCAATTGCGTGAACGATGGCTGATCAAATGGCGCGAACATCTCGCATATCTTGTGCCGATAGACAGCGAACGCGATTTGTTTGAACGTTGGCTCGCACATATTTTGCAGCATCCCGGCGAGAAAGTCGAAACCGCTTGGTGCTTCGTCGCCAATATGACCGGCATTGGTCGCAACTGGCTAGGCGGCGTTCTCTCGCGAGTGTTGCGCGGCTATGTGCTGAACAATGCGATTTTGGATGTTGTTCTAGACGGCAAATTCAACGGTCGAATGTCGCGCAAACTGTTGATGATCGTGGATGAAGCCAAAGCAGGAATGCGCGGCCCGAACACATGGGCGCTGTCCGAAAAATTAAAGACCATGGTCAATCCTGACTTTCGTGAGATCAACGAAAAACATGGACTGGAATGGGTAGAACACAACGCGATGCGTTGGCTTGTGTTTTCGAACAATTGGGACGCACTTCCAATCGAACGCGATGACCGGCGATGGAATATTGTCGAAAATCCGACGAAACCGCAATCAACCGCTTATTACAAGGATATCTATGATCTCGTCCGGCGCGATGAATTCATTGCGGCGGTATGGGCGCACTTGTCTACGCGGTCGATTGCAGGCTTCAACGTTGGCGATCGATCGATAAACAATGCGGCGCGCGAAAGGATGCTCAACAGCGTTTCGACCGATCTTGAACAGGCGCTAAAGGAATTCAAAGACCAATGCAGCGCTCAAGTGGTCGATTACATCACCATCGAAAACTTTCTCAGGCAACGCGCACCCGGCGAGCAACTTAATAGAGCCGCGATCCGACGCAACTTGATGAAGCTTGATATGATTTACCTCGATAAACGCATTGGCACTGGCAATGACAAAAGACGCATGGTCATCGTCCGCGACCTAAAGCCCGCCGACGTTTACGACAACCCGTCCCGTTGGCTGGCTCTGGCAACTCACAATGCAGCAGCAACCTTTTTCAAACGACCATCTGAGTAATCACCATCCCGGCCACAGTGGCGGCCTCTAAAATTGTCGTTCGTCTGGACAGCTTGGACAGCCTCTCTACTCCTCTACAAACAAATACATCAGGCATGTTTTACGGCGTAGGGGAATAGGAGACCTGTCTAAGCTGTCCAGAATCGCGACCTGCGGAGAAACCTTCCGCCAACCTTCGTTGAAATTGCTGCGAATATCAGCGCGCGTATCACTGACTAACCAGTTTCATTCACCAATCGGGCTTGCTCAAGCCGCGTTGCGACGGTGATTGCGTTCACTGTTGCGGTAATCGTCGTGACGGTCAAGCGACGATCATCCTGTGAAAAACAAGTAATTACAATAAGATAGCGATGATTATCGCGTTGAACGGGCCGCGCGAAGCACCTACACGTCAAACGGTCACAGAGCCGACACCGGGCCGCGTCAACACGTCAAAGGATAAGCCGATGCCTCTCCAAGCCAGTATGCAGGATACCTCGCACGGTCGCATGTCCGTGCTCGTAAGCACCGAAACCGGAGCTTCCGCACGCGCGTTCTATCGGAACGATTTTCCACCGGAGCTTTCCAAGCCCATCGCAACTTTGTTGGCCGCCAACGAGGGTTTCAACGGCATCGTGAACAACAACGCCAACACGTTGCTTCCGACTGTCGTGGATCAGCACAATCGAGTGGCCGTGGTGAATACGCTGCGCGCGCCGTTTGGAGCAACGCAGGCGGCCTTAGTCGGCTATGGGCAGGTGACGGCAAAGGCACAGATTGAGGCTATGAGCGTCACACCCGCGAACGCTTCGAACCAGCCGATCCGGAATCGCGCTGTGCTGGCCTTCGACAACGCCGACATGCCCGGCAAGGCAAAAATACTGTTGGAGGCGTCTTTCCAGCAGCTTGCGGGCCTCGTCGAAGCGGGGTGTCTCGACAACACCCCAGGCACCACTACCCCCCTTCCCGGTGACCTCGTTGGCCTCGCAAAAGACCGGTACATGCTTTTCAATCACGCTGCCAAGACCGGAATTGCCGCCGATCACCCTTTAAGGCCAACCGCCGACAACCCTGCGCAGTTCGGCGTAGACGAAGCGGCCGTGCTTGCCGACGCACAAACGGCCCTCGATAAGCTCAAGGTGCGTTCACGTCATTTCGCCTACGGCTCGCAACTCTTGCGCGATATCATCACCGCTGTAGGCGTGGCCTGCAACGTGAACACGAACGACGCCTTCGCCCTTCTGACCGGCAACTGATCGGCGATGCGAAGGCTAGGACCAACACTGCCATCGTCTGTAACTCTACGGACGGGGCAGTACATAGCAGCCAAGGAATTGCGCCAAGCACTTCAATGCTCACGCGCAGTTCTGTGGCATTGGTCCGAACGTTACGGCTTTCCAAAAGCGACAATGCAGCATGGCCGCACCACCCTAACCGATCGCGCGGCAGTTGCCGCGTGGCTTCATAAATTCAATGTGCCAATCCGGTGGATTTGATGATGACCACAGCGCCCAACAACGTCACGCCGACGCCAAATCCCGCTATTTCTAGCGAGGTTGTCCGTGGTGAAGGCGGACGATTTGTAACGACCTCTGGGCGCAAGCCGGGTTCAAAGAACCGTCTGTCATCTGAGATGCTCACAAGCATCAAGGCGATGGGGCCGGACGCTGTCAACAAATTGCGCGACGCTCTCAACGATAAAGAAAGCGCTTCGCACTGGAAGGCGCTGGAATTGATCCTGCGCTACTGCCTGCCGCCAGCCCGCACGATTGAGTTGGACGACGCAGAACCCGCTACGGTCATGCGAGCATTTATCGAAGGTGAATTGACCGCCGACGAAACCAAGGCAATCGCGACAGCGATGGAGAAATTAAAGAACGTCACGGACATCAATGAAATGCGGGAACGCCTAACAGAACTCGAAAAGATGCTAGCGCGCCACTGATGCCAATTACGGAGCGGGACAGAAACAGACTTGCGGCGATCATCGCGCAATTAAAGCCGCCGAATAGCCTTGCCGCTCGCCTCGATACGATAAGCGACGATGATCGCGCTTACTTCGCAAGATGGGATGCCCGTTTCACACGATGGATCGAAGGATGCAAGGCGAAGCATGATGACGAGATCGAAATTGAAGCGCGCCCATACGCCCGCATGCTTGAAGGGTATGGACCGCCGATGATGCGCCGTAGCGTGGAAATCTCGCTCATCGGTGAACCGCCAACGATACCGTTGCATGCCAGCGACGAGCAAGCCGCGCAAATTTGGCTCAATGAGGTAACGCGATGACCAAAGTGTATGTTGAAAAAGCCAAGCTCACTTTCACGATTGAAGACGGAAAAATCGAAGATATCGAGCGAGGTCGTCGCGGCGTTCCAGATATAGAAGTCGATATGTTGGACGCGACCTTCGATGCAATCCACATCGCCAGCGATAGACTTTATCTCGACTGGTTAGCGCTGACCGATCTAGCGACTTTCTTCCATAGCGAAAATCGAAAAGCGAGTTGGAGGCGTCACGCCCGCAAACTGCTCGAATGTTTTCCCGGCAGCATCAACATCAAGGATGTCATGCGCGCGACATTGCTCTGCATTGCTGATCGCGAGCATTTGGCGCAAGGCGACGGGCTTCATTTTATCGGGCGGGTTAAAGCGCTGCACAGCGGTGAGTTGCGGATGCTCCGAACGGTGTTCGGACGGCAGTTCGGACATCTGATCGTAAAGAACGCCGACGACGTGCGAGAAACTCACTGAGATCGGTCAATTGGGCGGACCGCACAAATCGCCCAACAACAGCGAAGGATGAACCAGATGGCGAAGATGACCAACGAAGAATATCGCGACGCCGGTCGCTCGCATCTAAATTACTTCCGTGAGGTGTTGAACCGAGACGGCGATGACGCGAAGCTAGAACTCCACGCTGATCATTTGCGCGCGTTGCTGGCTGCCGCCTCTCCCGACAAGCGCTAATCAGAATGCACCGGCAGAGGTTAGTCGCTTCTCCATTGCCGGTTCATACACCCCGGACGTGCTGTCGGATGTACACAGCACGCCCGGGGAATGACTTGATCGAGTGGCGGACGCGCCCTCCTACCGGAGCATTGTCATCGCTCGCGAATTTTGCGCGCTCACCAAACTGTCTAACCATCGCGGTTTATATGGCTGTGGAAATCGTCACGCGATAACCGCCCGATGGCCGTTCATGCCCGCTCGTGACGCTTAGTAACCCTTTCTGATCCCAATCTGCCACTTTTGACGGTCCGACCCGAACAGCCGATCTTGTGCGGACACACGGGAGCATAGGAGAGTCATCAAATGAGCACACTGTTGCAACTGACCACCCAGCGAGCCGCTGCCGGTGCAGCCTACGCCAGCGCAGTTGATGCGCTAAAGACTGCCTACATAAACCTCGCCGCGCTCGACCGCACGATGGAAAATCGCAATGTCGTCACACCCGTCCCCTCTGTCGTCTTCGGTCCGCTCCCCAATAGCCAGCCGGCCCTCGTGCTATCCTTTCTGCGCGATAAGAACGCGGTTGATGATCTTGTGCGGCTTCTGCAGCACGCCGAGTTCGCGCCCAGTCTGAAACAGGACTGGCCCGCTCAGATCATTTCCGCATCCAACACGCAAGTCGCGTCGTTCACGCCGGGCTAAGCTAGGGTGTGTACTCATAAACGTCGGCTTCCGGTTATAAAGCGGAAGCTGCCAGTTCGGTCGATCATCGGCAGCTTATGAACCCGAAGCGGACTAGCCAGCAAGTTGATCCCCGGTTGCGGGACGGCATGAGAATAGGCTTTAGAGGTAGCCCGCATTAGTCACTCGGCGACGGCAGCTTGCGGCAACGTGTCTCTTCAAACTCCGTCAAAAGTTGATTTGTGTGAGCGTCGGGAAAGCCCGGCGAGTGCTCGCGCTTTTTTCTCGATGCGGTCCATTCAGCCCTTGAGGTGAGCCACATGCAGTTTGCGCTGATTGAAGCCGGACGTTGCGACGTGGACCTCACGCCCTCGCCAGTCGAGCCATCCTGGATCATTGACGGAAATCCGGAAGCGCGCTCGCACGTGTTATCGACCAGCGCATGTGGCACTGCCAAAACCATGATCTGGTCCTGCACTGAAGGCAAGTTCAATTGGTACTACGATCTCGATGAAACCATCGTGATTATCGAAGGATCGATTGTGCTTGAAAGCAAAGGCGTGCCGCCAAAACGCTTTAGAGCTGGCGACGTGATCGTTTTTCATCGCGGTGCACACGCCAAATGGCATGTCGAGGGGTACGTGAAGAAAGTCGCCTTCCTTCGCCTGAACAATCCGGTCCCGCTGGGCTTCGCCATCCGCGCTGTCAACAAACTCAGGTCCCTGGTCGCGCGGTCCGCGCCGGTGATGGCTGCGGCTTGCGTCATCATTGCGGAGTAAGGTTGCACGTCCGCCGTTGGCCTCTAGCTGACCTTCACGGCAATGCTCGCTGAGAGCCGCTTTTAACCCCAAACCAGACGTGCTGGCTTAATTGTTTGATGCTACAGTCTTTTGACCGGACAGATGTCCCTCTCAAGAACTCTTGGTGGTTCCTCGAACGAAGGGGAGTGTCATGCAATCATTCTCAACTGTGGTAAGCGCCGGACTCTCACTCAGCATTGGGTTGTTGTCTCTTGTTTCGAGCGCCTTTGCGGAACCGAAAGCGGACGTAGCTGCGGCGGCGTCAGCATGGGGACAAGCGCTTGTTGATCCCGATAAAGTGTCACCGCTCTATTCGGACGATGCCGTGCTCTGGGGGACAACGGCACCTAAAATACGTTCCGGGCGGGCAGCCGTGCGTGAGTATTTCGTTGGCGTTGCCAAGGCTGTTCCTGGCATCAAGGTAGATTTTGGCGATCAGTTGATCCGCATCTACGGCAACGCGGCAATCAACTCAGGCTATTACACGTTTTCTTGGCTTAAGGATGGCGAGCCGAAAAGCTTACCCGCGCGCTACAGCTTCACCTACGTTAAGGACGGTGATCGCTGGTTGATTGTCGATCACCATTCTTCGGCGTTGCCGTCACCGCCGAAGTAGATTGGCTAAGCTGGGGTTTTAAAGCAAATATGCCTGCTCGTGGCCCCTTCGGCGAAGTGGCAGCATCGCTCCACGAGGTCCGCTTCGTGAGGCATGGCGGACAAGATTTGCTCAGGTTGAGTTCTTCGCATTTTGGACCCAGAAGCGACTTCGGACCAAAACCGCCGTGAATTTCTTTGGCGATGCGAGCAATATTGACCAGCGGTGGCGGAACTCGAAGCGCATGCTGAAGTCATCACCGCCCCGCCATGGGCATCCATCGGTGACTGAGAGATCGGTAACGCTCCCGCCCAACTAGGGAGAGCATTATGCCCACAACGCATTCCGACGTACTCTTCAGTCGCGCTGAGACCGGAATCATACCCTGTCCGCGATGCAGCGAGCCCATGAGGCTGACTTGCATCACGCCCGGTGCGGAAGGCTACGATCTAAGGACTTTTGATTGCGAAAAGTGCGATAGGTCAAAATCTTTCGTGGTCAAAATCTAACCCGGCGACGGCCCAATGCACCGGGTAAGCATCGTGTCTCAAATTCAATCCTCTCCGTCTGTCTGCCCCAAGTGCCACAAGACGATGAAGCTGTTGCTGGCAAAGGGGCAGCGGGTGCTGCGCTGCGTCGACTGCGGCCAGCCTGATCCCATGCACGAAGCCGAAACAAACCGTTGGTTGAACGGCGATCTGCGCGGACCGGAGTAAGGCCGCGTTAGTTGGCGGCCTCTTTCATTTATAGATGCGAGCAATGCCATGTCGCCTCTTGGCCCTTTGCGGACTCTCGACGTCGAGCCCGATATGTCTGGAAAGCGCGCTGGAGCGGACGAGCGGCGGAAACATCATCCGCCCAGTTCGCTGCGCAAACGCTTGAAATAACTTGCAGTGACTATTGCAGAAGCAATTCGCTCACCAAATAGCTGGCCATTGTTGGCTTCGCCTGAGTAACTTCGTGTCTTGAGGCTGCTCGTTCAGCGCAAAGATCAGCGTAGTGCATTCATGGCGATTGAATGATGACGCTAACGGCTTGTTTAAGTAGGGTTCGGCTTGACGCACTGAGACTAAAACTAAGAGCGTCCCGGAGCGGGGTTAGTTGCGTGCCTTGAAGACGTTCGCTGTGTAGGCACGTCAAAAGCAGGCAAACCCCCTCGATTGTTCGCTTCTCACGCGCAGACCACATAGCTGCTTTTACCGGGTCTGGATCCCACAGCAGTACATCGGAAACAGGATCAGTCATTCGAAAGTTTGCGGCTGATGCATGAACCGCTTTGGACAACGTCGCATATTCCGCTCGTAAATATCCTAATCCGGAGACGTTCTCTGCAAGTTTAGACAAGCGGGGATGCTTCTCAAAATATCTAAGCAACTCTGTGAGGCCTATGATGAATTTCCCCTCCCCCCAAAGTTCTAGTTCGACGGGGTGTTCATTGTAGTACGCTGCGCAGAGGGCGTTTTCGATGCAACTGCGGAGAGACTGTAGCGACGCACGCCAAGCGCCGACGGACGCATTCACATGCGACACTAAGGTGTCGTTGTGGGCTTCAAAAAAGAAGGCGGCACTTGGTTTGCTGTAGGTTGGAACGACGAGATAAGCTTTTAGAGCTTGGATAGCGCTCAGTCGCCTGTAGCTTGCTTCGTAAGCCGGATGTTTTTGCAAAGTCTTCCAGTTCTTTGCAGCTTGTAGCGTCCAGTCTTTGAAGAAAGCAGCGTGGTTCGCGTCTATTTCTTTCTGCAGTTGCGACATTATTTCAACAGAAAGTTCAAGGCCGTCATAAGCTCAGGATTGATATCAGATTTCGTTCTCTGCACAGCTTGCTTCAGCTTACGTCGTGCTTCTGAGTCCTGCTCCAAATGCCGCAGAATTTTTCCCACGATATCGCGAGTAGATTCGGTATTTCGGACTTCAATTGGGAACTTGTATTCTTCAATGACTGCCCGCCATTGCGCTTTGTCAAATTGCGAAAGCGCTACAAGCGCACTTAGCGCCATCGGAATATCCGATGGATTTGGCTTTTTTCGTTGGGATGGCAGCGGCTGATTGAATGTCAACTGCTCTAGATTGACGTTAGGCGCTTGCTGTAGAGCCTTTGCGAGAGCAACCAATATCTTTGATACTTCGTGAGTTTTCATTTTGCGGTCAGCTTTGCAAGCAATTCGGCACCAAGGGATGCAAATTCGGCGCTAGCCGCAGCATCTCCCATATCGAAGATGGAGCAGTTTTTAGCGGCGGATTGAGCTACGGACGCGCGCTCAGTGATTTGAGTGGAGAGTACCATATTCTTGAACGCTGTTCGCAAAGTTTGCGCAGTCTGCGACCTGAAATACGATGTCCGACCGACCCGAGAAATAACAATACCGGCGTTCTTCAATGGATTTTCGAGTAGCTCGGAGAGCTTCGCTATGCGATTCAAAAGAAGTGCAATCCCAAGGCTTGATAGAAAGTCCAGCGCAACCGGCACAACAAAATGAGTACTGATGGCCAATGCATTTTGCGTTGGTATTGTTAGATTGGGCGGGCAATCGCACACGATTATATCGTAGTTGCTCAACACGTCTCTTATCGCTCGCCGAAGTCGGCTTTCGCGCGCAACCTCAGAACTTAGATCAAGATCAATGGTAAAAAGGTCGAGATGAGAGGGCAACAAGTCGACCCCCTGAAAAACTCCCTTGATGATGACATCATTCGCTGTCTTTTCCTTGCCTTCAGCACTCGTGTGCTGACGTACTCCTAGTGTCCTGAACCAGAAGTTCGCGACATCGGGTCGTTTTCTGCGGGGGCATTG